>NZ_CP020028.1:4224375-4546250 GCF_002240415.1 Paenibacillus kribbensis | reverse complement strand
AAACGGGCGTACCCTGAGCTGATCGAGCGCTTCAATATTCCTTTGGATGAATATCCGCGCCGCTGTGTGAGCCAGATTGAACGATGGCAAACGATGCGCGAAGAGCTTTTAGGCAATCAGGATCTGCGTCATGAACGGTCGAACGAATATGCTTCGTATATTTTGGAGGCCATCGAAACGGATCGGCCTTTTGCCATCGGCGGGAACGTGATGAATACAGGCTTAATTACCAATCTGCCGAAGGAAGCATGTGTGGAGGTGCCTTGTCTGGTCAATCGGGGTGGGGTTACGCCGACCTTTGTCGGAGATTTGCCGCCCCAATGCGCTGCGCTGAACCGGACGAATATTAATACACAGCTGTTGACGATTGAAGCAGCGATCACCGGGAAAAAAGAGCATATTTATCATGCTGCCATGCTGGACCCGCACACATCAGCCGAGCTGTCCATGGATGATATTGTTTCTCTGTGCGATGACCTGATTGCGGCACATGGAAAATGGCTTCCAGCCTATGTGTAAGGGAGGCGGCTAAATGGGAGGCCGGGGTCGTCAAAAGTTCGCCGGAATTCCTACGATCCGTGGGAAATTCATTGTACTGACGCTGGTGCTCACCGTCTTTCCGATGGTGGTGCAGACCTTTACCTTTTACCGGATCGCGGCCCACTCCCTTGGTGAAAAGTCAGAAGCGCTGGCTATGCAGTCCAGGCAAATGAGTGAAAATTACGTCAACGCCACGCTCTCCGATTTGAACGATCTGACCAATGCCATTCTCAGCAATCCCGATGTGCAGGCCACGCTGGAGACCAAGCCGGGAGACGATTATGAATACTTACGGAACGATGAAACACTCAGCATGGTCGTTCGAACGCAAACCCAGACCAAGCCGTATATCATGTCCTCTTTCATATATGCCGCCAATGGCGGGCTCAAGCATTCTCTCTATCAGGGGAATGCTTCGGTCCGCTTTGGCGGCCTTCCTACATTAGAGGAAGCACGTGTGTACTATCGCCGCCTGCTCACCGAGCGGCCTATGATGTGGATGGTTCATTCGCCGTTTGCATCAGCACACGGGATGGCGGAGGATCGCATATATGTCGGGAAGCTGCTGCGAAAAACGACTGGGGATTATGCTCCGCTTGGATTTTTGCTGCTGGAAATTGACAAGGCCAGTCTGTTCAGGGGACTTGCTTTCCATGAAACAGACGGCAATACCCAGATGTGGGTGCTGGATCAGGAGGGCGAGCCTGTGTATCGATTGCCGGAGCAGGGCGTTGCGGACCCATCGCTGCTGCGGCAGATTGCCAAATCGGCTGTGGACAAACCCGTGCTTACAAAGGACTGGAGAACATGGAATGGGCGACAGACGATGATCTCCTATGGCCCGTTAAATGAAGGGCAATGGACGCTGCTGCAAAAAGTCGATCAATCCGTGCTGTTCGAGGATGCGCGGAATATTGGAGCCTGGACGATCTGGACTTTTTTGATTGCACTGGTGCTGGGCTGGATGCTGTCTTATCGGCTGAGTGATACGATTCGTCGTCCTCTGCTTCAGTTGAGCCGATTAATGGCGGTGGATGGGAGTGTGGAAGAAACAGGATCAGCCAATGGTCCAGAAGCTCCTGCCCCCGTTGTGTTTAACCCCAAGGATGAGGTGGGACAGATCGGCGAGCGTTTTCTTCATATGATGCAAAAAAATCATGAGCTGTACGGGCAGGTGTACGAAGCATTGCTATCGCGCAAGCAGGCGGAGTTTCGTGCGCTTCAGGCGCAGATTAATCCGCATTTCTTGTACAACACGCTGGAGTCGCTCAAGGGAATGGCACTGGCAAATGGACAACGGGATATGGCAGAGGTGATCGGGGCGTTTGGCAAATGTTTTCGCATCTCGCTAAGTTACGGTCGGGAGCAAATAAGCCTGGGACAGGAGGTCGAGCATGTAAGCGCCTATGTGAAGGTGCAGCAGTTCAGGTTTCGGAATTCGTTCGAGTGGATTTGCGAGGTGGAGGAGGATATTTGCGAATTTTACGTACCCAAGCTTATCCTCCAGCCACTTGTTGAAAATGCTATTTACCACGGGTTAAAGGGTCGTACCGACCGTGGATATATCATGTTATCCGGTACACGGGAAGGTAATATGCTGCGCTTGACGGTGAGTGATGACGGGGACGGTATCGGAGCCGAGCGTCTGGACGATATTCGGAAATCGCTGGAGGCCGAGCGGGGGAGTGCGATTGGCTTTGGGCTGCGCAATGTGCATGAGCGTCTTCGGCATTATGGCCCGGAATATGGGCTGTCCGTGGCAAGCGAGCCGGGGCATTACACCTCGGTTACTTTGCTGGCACCAATTCGAACCGAATAAGGAAGGGGGAAAATGCATGTACCGGCTGCTGATTGTGGACGACGAATACCATATTCGGGAAGGACTCAAGCTGATGGTGGCAGAAAGCGGCCTGTCTGTGGAAGTCAGTGATGTGGCAAGTGACGGCGAGACGGCGTTGCGTTTGTATACGGAGCGGCGACCGGACATGATTTTACTGGATATTAATTTGCCAGACATGAGCGGGCTGGACATAGCCAAAACCATTCGGGAAAAGGATCAGCAGACGCCTCTGTTATTTCTGACAGGTTACGAATCCGTGACCTACATTCGTCAGGCAGTTTCGCTTCAGGCGGTTGACTATCTGCTCAAGCCAGTAACCAGCGGGGATTTTGAAGCAGCCCTGCGGCGGGCCGAGGACCGGATCGCACAATGGCGAAGAAGCGAGGAGGAGGCCATTCACCGTCATCGTTCATCGGAGCCATTGTATAGGGAGCATCTGCTGCTGGATCTGTTGCAGCAGCGGCGCCCCGCAGCCGAGGTCATACGGGAGCTGGATCGGCTGGGGCTCTTCGAGACAGGCGGGCCGCCATATACTGTCCTGTGCTGCGAGCTGGAGGAGCCGGAGCAGCAGGAAGCTGCCGCTACAAGCGAGCTGCACGGCTGCAAGGAGCCAAGCAGCCATCTATTCGCAGAGCTGGCTTGGGAGGCCGCGGCGGCAGCCGGGGCGAAGGCGCACGGTGCGGCGGTTTCCCGCGATCGACGGGTCGTGCTGCTGGCAGCAGCATCTTGCCGGGCCGCGGAGCGGACGGCACAGCAAATCCGGCAGGCGGTGCAGGAGCGGCTGAACCGGGCGGTGTCCATCGGGATTAGTCGTCCTGTAGGGCGGCCGGAGCAGCTCCCCGAAGCTTATGAGGAAGCGGTGCAGGCGGCGGAGCATCGGGGCTGGGTCGGCTATAGCCAGATCATCCCCTATGAGAGCATTCAGGCGGCCGAGCCGAGCAGCGGTTATTTGCTGGAGAAGGAGCTGCTCATGATCACGGAAATTCGGGCCGGAAATGATGCAGCAGTCCATGCGATTTTACAGGAATGGTCAGGACAATTGGCAGGGCTGCCCGTCAAGCAGGTGAAAATGATCGTCACCCAGCTTGTACTGTTCGTTATGCGCATCGTCCAGAGCGATGCATCCGTCTGCCAACTGCCCATGCAGGAGCAGGACCCGCTGCTGGAGCTGTCCCGCTTGCGGCACGGACCGGAGATGATCGACTATGTATCCCGCTATTTTGTCCGGGTGGGTCGTCATGTACGGGAAGCGCGCGAGAAGGGGATTCCGCGCAAATTTCGGCGGGCCAAGGAGTGGATTCGTGAGCATCTTCAGGAGGATGGCGGTCTGAACAGCCTTGCGGCTTACATGAATATGAGCCCCAAATATTTGAGCGCCCGTTTCAAGCAGGTCACAGGGGAGAGCTTTGCTGAGTACCAGACCCGTGTCCGTTTTGAGCGTGCGCGTGAGCTGTTGCTCGACACGAACCGGAAGGTGGCGGAGGTGGCCGAGATTGTGGGGTTTTCGGATACGAATTATTTTAGCATCGCCTTCAAAAAACATACCGGACTGACCCCGACGGAGTTCCGTAGAACATTTTTGTAAACGCGCTGTTAAAAAAATCATACCAAAACAAAGAGAGTCTGGAGTCGTTGGGTGGTCGGCTCCGGACTCTCGGCGCATAATAGGCTTGTAAGGAGAATCCAGTTCAGGAAGGGGCCGATTGATTTGCTGAAACGAAGGTTACGGACATGGATGGCTCTTATAATGACGGCGATGTTGACAGGACTGGCGGCTTGCAGCGGCAATGCTGGCGAACCGGTCAATCCGAATGCGGTCGAGCTCAAGTTCATGTACTGGGGAAGCAATGACGAGAAGCAGGCAATGGAAAAAATGATTCAAAGCTTTAATGCATCCCACCCGAATATCCGCGTAAAGGGCGAGCATGTCCCTGGTGACTACACGACCAAAATTAACACGTTAATGGCCGCTAATCAGCTTCCCGATATCGCCTACCTGGGTGATTCGCTCACGATGAAATGGGCAAGTGAAGGCAGACTCCTGGATTTATCCTCCTATTATGATGAATATCCCGAATTAAAAAACAAGCTTAAATCCTCCTATCTCTACAGTGAACCCGGCAAGTCTATCGGCAATTATACCGCCTTGGAAGTGATGCAGTTATTTTACAACAAGGAGCTGTTCACAGAAGCGGGGGTACCTGTCCCTCCGGCCGATCCTCAAAAAGCGTGGACATGGGATGAATTTCTGGAAATTGCCAAAAAGCTGACCAAGGATCAGAATGGCAAGCATCCCGGTGAAAGCGGCTTTGATCCGAAAAATATTGTGCAATACGGCTTTGCCTTCGGCAATGACCGCAGCTCCTGGGGGCCGCTCCTGGCGAGCAATGGCGGAGCTTTGACCGACAAAACGGGCAAGAAGTACACCCTGAACCGTCCCGAGTCGGTGGAGGTATTTCAGAAGCTGCAGGATCTGGTTTTCAAGGAGCATGTTGCTCCCGATTTGATCCAGCAGCAGGACATGCCATCCAATACGATTCGGCTTCAGACGAGAAAAGTCGCCATGGTGGTGGACGGGACGTGGTCCCTGCTTGATTTTTCGAACAACAAGCAGCTGCAATGGAGTATCGGCGTATTGCCGAAGCTGAAGGAACCCAAAACGATGATCGTTGCGGGAGCCACTGTCATTTTCCAGAGCACCAAGCATCCGAAGGAAGCGCTCGAATTCTATTTGTACCACAACAATCCGGAAAAGGTGGACCTGTTCAAGTCCGGTCTGTGGATGCCTATCGAGGAAAAATATTATACCGATGAGCAGGCCATCCAGTCATGGACGAATAATGCGGCCCATCCGCCTGAATTTCGGCAGGCAGGCATTGAATATGCCAGAGACTACGCCATCAAGCCGTCCACCTCTACGCTGCGCAACTGGCCGGATATCGGTTCCAAGCTGACCCCGGGACTGGATCTGATCTGGACGAATAAGAAGACGCCGCAGCAGGCATTGGATGAGCTGGAGCCTATTATTCAGCCGTTGCTCCAGGGAGTGTATCCGGATGAATAAACCGACTGCACAGCTGCGAAAGGAGATTGGCCCATGAAGCGGCAGCAATCAGGAATGATGCGCATGGAGCGTAACTGGGGTCTGTTGTTCGCGCTTCCTGCCATTCTCGGACTACTCATATTTACGATTGGGCCAATCACGGCCTCATTCATATTCAGCCTGACCGACTGGACCATTGGCGGCCAGATGAGCTTTATAGGGCTGGAGAATTATCAGACCATTCTGACCAAGGATACAACCTTTTCCCAATCCATGTTTGTGACCACGTATTATGCGCTGGGCAGCGTGCCCCTTGGCTTGACGGCGGCTTTTATCATTGCGCTGTTGCTGAATCAGAAGGTGAAAGGTTTATCGATATTCCGCACGATTTATTATTTACCCACCATTGTGCCAAGTATTGCGAATACGATGCTGTGGCTGTGGATGTTCAACCCGGATTTTGGCTTGCTGAATTCGCTGCTGGAGAGTGTCGGACTGCCGGGCAGCAAATGGATTTATGACGAAAGCACTGCGATACCCTCCCTGATTATGATGAGCACCTGGGGGATCGGGAACACGGTCATTATCTTTTTGGCAGGACTCCAGTCGGTTCCCACCCATCTGTATGAAGCGGCTGAGGTGGATGGCGGCAATCTGTGGCACAAATTTTTTCATATTACCATTCCCTCAATGACACCCACCATTTTCTTCAATTTGGTCATGTCGTTAATCGGCACCTTTCAGGCCTTCAATCAGGCGTACGTGATGACCAACGGAGGACCCAACAATGCAACCCTGTTCTACGTGTTCTACTTGTGGCGTACGGCTTTTACGGAGACCAAAATCGGCTATGCCTCAGCGCTGGCCTGGATCTTATTTTTCGTCATTATGGTGCTGACCGTCCTGATTTTCTCCACGTCCAAAAAGTGGGTCCACTATGAAGGAGGGGAACGATCATGAAGCAGATCACTTCTGCTGCCCATGCTTCCGAAGCACAGCAGCATCCGCCTCCACAGCCAGAACGCTCCCGCAGTCCTGCACCCGCTACCCGTGCCAAGTCCTTCCCAATCAGTCGTGTTCTGCTGTACATCGTTTTAATCTTGGGCAGTATGTTGATGCTGTTGCCGTTTGTATGGCTTATTCGCAGCTCTCTGATGGGGACCTCGCAAATTTTTGTGTTCCCGCCAGAGTGGATACCGTCACCTTTTCAATGGAGCAATTACCCGGAGGCGCTGACTTCGGTGCCGTTCGGCAGGTATTTTATGAATACATTCCTGATTGAGGTGTGTGTGCTGACAGGTGTGATGTTGACCTCGATTGTATCGGCGTTTACGTTTGCCCGTCTGCGCTGGCCTGGACGCAACTTGATCTTTTCCCTGCTGATCGGATCGATGATGCTGCCGTACGCGGTGACGCTGATTCCCACCTTTGTCATGTGGCGTGAGCTGGGGGGACTGAACACCTTTCTGCCGCTGATTGCTCCTGCATGGTTTGGCGGGGGAGCATTTAATATCTTTTTGATGCGCCAGTTCATGCTGACGATCCCGCGTGATCTGGACGAAGCGGCTTATATGGACGGAGGTACACCTCTGACCGTGCTATGGCGTGTCATTATTCCCTTATCTTCACCCGCATTGATCGTGATCGGGATATTTACTTTCATTGATGTGTGGAACGATTTTTTGGGCCCGATTATTTATTTGAGTGACGAAAAGCATTTTACGCTGGCGCTGGGGTTGGCGACTTTTCGCGGGCTGAACAATACGAACTGGCCTTACCTGATGGCGGCTTCCAGTACCATTTTGGCCCCCATCGTTCTCATTTTCTTTATCGGACAACGGTATTTTATTGAAGGTATTACACTGACAGGCATCAAAGGCTAGCAGGAAGCTGGAGCTGGAATGAGCTTGAGTATTGGGGAAATGAACAGGGACAGTGGACGCAGGAGCTACGGGAGGCAGCAGCGAGAAGAGGATGGATGGGTTCACAAGCATGCGGTGGATCGTGTGCCAAGTCGTATTACTTGAAAAGGAATATGGAGCAGGGAGGCAGTGCGAGTGAAAGAGGAAGAAGTTCGAAATGTGCAGGCTGCGGCAAAGCCGTTACAAGGTATTCCAGGCAGACTGGCCCGATTGCGCTCGGAATTCCCGGCACTGGGTATAGACGCGCTGCTCATTACACATGGGCCGAATCGGCGCTATATGACCGGATTTACAGGCTCGGCCGGGATGGCGCTTATTACGGAGGAAGACGCTTTTCTGGTAACGGATTTCCGATATATGACACAAGCAAAGGATCAGGCACCAGAGTATTCGGTTATTCAGCACGAAGTACAAATTTTCCAGACGATAGCCGCGCTGACGGGGAAATTAGGCGTTCACCGACTGGGTTTGGAAAGTCGTCATGTTTCACTCCAGCAGTCGGGTCAGCTTCAAGCCGCGCTGGGTCCGCTGGAGTATGTGCACACAGAGGATGTGATAGAACGGCTGCGCGATGTAAAGGACGAAGATGAGATTCGGACGATCAGCGAAGCGGCGCGTATGACCGATGCTGCTTTTACGGAAGTGCTGAATTACATCCGGCCAGGGGTTACAGAGCGACGGATCGCGGCGGAACTGGAATATCAGCTGCGGCTGGCGGGTGCGGAATCGGGTGGCTTTGCATTCATTGTCGCTTCGGGTGAGCGTTCGGCACTGCCGCACGGGCTGGCCAGTGACAAGGAAATCGGCCAGGATGAGTTTGTCACAATGGATTTTGGCGCGAATGTGCGTGGTTATCTGTCCGATATTACGCGCACTGTCTTCGTCGGCAAGCCGTCGGAACGTCATAAGGAACTGTATGCCATTGTGCTGGAAGCGAATATGAAGACGATTGCAGGACTTCGCCCCGGCTTAAGCGGCCGGGAGGGGGACAGACTGGGGCGGGATGTGATTGCCTCGTATGGCTATGGGGAGCAGTTTGGCCACGGGCTGGGTCACGGCTTTGGCCTGGAAATTCATGAGCAGATACGGCTGTCCCGTGAAAGTAAATCCGTGCTCGTACCGGGCCATGTCATTACCGTGGAACCGGGCATTTATATCCCCGGGTTCGGCGGGGTACGGATCGAGGATGATGTGCTGATCACGGATGACGGTGTGAAGGTACTGACCTTCTCGCCGAAGGAGATGATTTTATTATAAAAAGCAGCCATCCAAAAATGATATGGAGGGATCGAATGAACACGCAAAAAAGACGCACGAAAATATGGCTGACCGCGCTGGCGGCTTCACTCATCGTTGCTTTAACACCAGCTATTCCGGGTCATGAGGCTTATGCCAAGGCGGAGTCGGATGCCAAAGTCATCGACATCTTTAGCCGGACGGTGAACGATTACGGTATAGAGCTGGTCGATTGGCAAGGGTATCTTGCGAACCCGTATGTGAAGCTAAAGGTCAAACCGCCGGCAGACGCCGCCTTTCCGGTAACGATAACGCTGAATGCGCAGGGCACATCGCGATTGATGATGGATTTGCCAAGTACGCTGTCGGCGCAAGGTGCAAGCAAAACGCTGACCTTTGCCAATGCTCAGGAGGAAAAAGATTTCCGTCTAGCTATCCATCCCGACCGGATTGGGGGAAATGGTGAAATTGAGCATTATACACTGTCCCTATCTGTGGCGGGAAACGATGGGCGCAAGACCACCCAGTCGATTCCGATTCGGGTGTTGGATCAGGACGATAATGAAGAGCCCCAAGTCCCCATCCATTTTGACTACCGCTTTGATACGATCATGCCTTATTTCAATGATGCTGCTACGAGAAAAGCCGCAGAGCTGGCGGTGAAGGACTGGTTCTATTTCTTTGATCTGAGCCCCTTCGATGAGGTTCCGGCGAATGCGGAGGTCAACCATCTGCCGGGAGACGACTGGCAAAATGAAATCCAAGTGACGAATGACAAGCCATATAAAGGCATGTGGGTGTTTATGAGAGGATTGAACGGGCCTTATTCTACGGGCTTTCCAGCCAATAACGGCAATTATCATACACGTAACGGTGTGACCGTTCCAGGGAATCTGAACCGTTCCTATAGTCTGATTCTGGATTTCTATGATGATGCAGTTCCATTCACATCGGTGGACGATGAAGAATGGTATCAATCCGATCTGTCCAAGGTGACGGATGTGCATGGGCTGATCATGCATGAATTTGGTCATGCGATTGTGTTCAGCGACACGTTCCCGGGTGTCAGGGCGTTGAAGGAAGCAGCAGGCAATGACCCGGATATTCTGGCTTATCAACACAGACCGGCCGCGCTGGACGACAGCTATCATCTCTCCGGGGAGCTTGCCGAGGTCGACAGACTGAGCGGACAAAACGGTGGCTGGCGCCACATGTTCCCGACACGGCGCTGGATGAACACGAAGCTTTCGCTGCTGGTAGCAGAAAAAGCAGGCTGGCCGCTTCGCAAGGACCTGACTCCTTTCCTCGCGCCGGAGATCGTGACGAAGGAACTGCCAGCACCCGTTAAAGGGAAAGCGTACAATGCCAAGCTGGAGGCCAAGGGAGGCGTTCCGTTTTACGATTGGACGGTAACGGGCGGTCAGCTGCCCGCAGGCTTCACGCTGGATCGCTTCACAGGAACGATCAGCGGTACGGCAGAAAGCGGAGCAGCGAACAAGATATATACGTTCACCGTACAGCTGCGGGATTATGACGAGCTGAGCAAGCCCGTGACCCAAAGCTTTACGCTCAAGCTGTAACTGAATTTCCCAGCGCGGCTGCCCCGAATTTTCTGACGGAGCTTACATTTGACTGACTAACATTTAGCTGGGCTAACATCTACTGGACGACCATGGTTGAAATTTGGGGCAGAGCGACCTGAGTGTTGCGACATTCGGGTTGAAACGGTCGAAGGGAGGAAAAGCGAGTGAAACACGACGCGGCGGATCTAGTCATTGTCGGCGGTGGAATCATTGGTGCGGCCATCGCTTATTATGCGGCTAAATCCGGTTTGAAGGTCGTACTGGCTGAGCGGGGAGAGATTGCCGGAGGCACTTCGTCCCGTTGTGATGGAAATATACTGGCAATCGACAAGGAGCCGGGATTTGACAGCCGGATGTCGCTGGTATCGCAGGAGCTGGTGGCAGAGCTGGCCAGGGAGCTGGAGGATGAGTTTGAGTACCGTGCGCCTGGCAGCATTTTGGTCTGTGAAAATGAGCAGGAGATGCAGGCGGCAGAGCAATGGGTAGCCCGTCAGCAGCAGGAGGGACTTCCGTTTCGCATGCTGGATCAGCAGGCTTTGCGGAAGGAATGGCCGCATTTGGCCAAAGATTTGCCGGGCGGGCTGGAGTGTGCGACAGATTCTACCGTAAATCCGGTGCTGATGACGTATGCACTGGCCAACGCCGCGCGTCGGATGGGTGCCAGACTATTGCCGCGCACGCCGATACGGTTCGTCCTCAAGGACGAAGGGGGAAACGTCCGCGGAGTGGAGACGCCAAATGGTGTGATCCATGCGGGGACCGTGGTATTGGCAGCAGGTGTGTGGACACGCAGCATCGGTCATTCACTCGGTTTGAGCCTTCCGATCATGCCGCGCAAAGGACATATTCTGGTGTCTGCCCGAATGCCTTCGATCGGGAAGCGAAAGGTGATGGAGTTTGGGTACCTGATGAGCAAGTTCGGCGGGCAGCGGAGTGTCGATGAGGTTTATGAAAAATATGGTGTAGCGCTGGTATTCGAGCCAACCGCATCACAAAACATTCTGATCGGCAGCAGCCGTCAGTTTGTTGGTATGGATACGGGGGTCGATCAGCAGGTGATCCGCTTAATTGCCCGCAGGGCGATACGCTTTTTTCCAGCCCTGGCAAACGTGCCGCTGCTGAGGGCATATACCGGCCTGCGTCCATGGACGCCTGATCATTTGCCGATTGTATCAGCCGTGGATGAAGTGCCGGGGCTGTTTATCGCTTCTGGCCATGAAGGGGACGGCATTAGCCTCGCTGCTGTCACGGGCAAGCTGGTGTCCGAAATGGTACGCGGCGAACCCACTTGCATCCCGGTAGAGCCGCTGCGATATGACCGATTTGGGGAGGCTTTGAACGGGTATGAGAACGGGCATGAGTTTCACGGGGAGGTAACCGGATGAGTGTGCCAGGCAAGCTTGCTATATCAGGAAAGATTACGACGATTGATACCCACACCGGAGGAAATCCGACGCGGACGGTCATTCACGGCGCACCTAAGCTGGTAGGTCATACGATGCTGGAAAAGATGACTTACATGGCAGCGCATCATGATGATTTTCGCCGTCTGCTGATGTTCGAGCCGCGGGGCCATGAGGTCATGTCGGGCTGTATTTTAACAGAGCCATGCCATCCAGATGCCGATATCGGTGTAGTCTTTATAGAGACTGGCGGTTATTTGCCGATGTGCGGTCACGATACGATTGGAGTATGCACGGCGCTAATGGAAGGTGGACTGATTGCTGCGGATAAAAAGTCTGTACTGCTGGATACTCCGGCAGGTCCGGTTCAAGTGCGGCTGGAGGTGGATACGGGCAAGGTGCGGCAAGTAACGTTCACGAACATCCCTTCCTTTGTGTACCGCCGTGAGGTGGAGGTCGATGTAGAGGGTATCGGCCAAGTCGTGCTGGATATTGCGTATGGAGGCAACTTTTACGGCATTGTAGAGGCGGCTTCCATCGATCTTGCGTTGGAGCAAAGCAATGCGGCAGAGATTGTACGGACGGCGGTCCGGATTCGGGAAACGGTGAATGCTGCTATTGAGGTAGTCCATCCTGAGAATCCGGTTATTCAGGGATTGACCCATATTGAATTTTACGGGGAGCCTGTGGCTCCACAGGCCGATTGCCGCAATGTCGTCGTCATTCCGCCGGGAGGTATCGACCGTTCCCCTTGTGGCACAGGAACCTCGGCCAAGGTAGCAGTGCTGCATGCCAAGGGAAAGCTGGGCTTAAATGAGTCGTTTGTACACGAAAGTATCACAGGCTCCATGTTCCGGGCTGAAATTGTGGGCGAAACACAGGTAGGTCCTTATCCGGCGGTGGTCCCGCAAATTACAGGCTCGGCCTGGGTAACAGGACATCATCAATTTGTGCTTGATCCGAAGGACCCGCTGAGAGAAGGATTTTTACTGATGTGAGTATAGTGCCGGGAATCGAATGATGCAAAATGCTGAATATAAAAATGGGAAAGGGTTGGTGAGTAAATGGCACGTTTTGAAGGTGTATATGTGGCCTTGGTTACACCGTTCACGGCAGAGCTGGAGGTCGACTACAAGTGTCTGGCCGAGTTGTGTGAGCATCTGATTGCGAACGGCATTAGCGGACTGGTCCCCACAGGATCACTGGGGGAGTATGCGGCGTTGTCCCCGGAAGAACGGTCGCAGGTGGTGCATACGGTGATTGATGCTGCGGCAGGGCGTGTCCCGGTCGTTGTTGGCTCTGCGGCTCCATCCACCAGGCAGGCAGTGCATTGGGTTCAGCATGCCAAGGATGCCGGAGCTGCTGGTGTCATGGCGCTGCCGCCTATTAATTACAATCCGCTGCCCCATGAGGTAACGGCCCATTTTGAAGCGTTATCGGAGGTGGGCTTGCCGATCATAGCGTACAACAATCCCCATGATTACAAGGTTGACCTGACTCCAGATATTCTTGCAGACCTGTCACGAATTGAAAATATCGTAGCAGTCAAGGAATTTTCCGGTGATGTGCGACGTATTCACGCTATTTTGGAGAAGACAGAGCTGGAGGTCATGATCGGGGTGGATAATCTGGCGATGGAGGGGGCATTATTCGGCGCGACAGGCTGGATTTCGGGCGTGCCTAATGCACTGCCCAAGGAAGGGGTAGAGCTGTTCCGGTTTGCGCAGGCGGGAAATATGGCGGAAGCTTCTGCGTTGTATCGCAGGCTATTGCCGCTGTTCCACTATGATGCTAGCCCACAACTGGTGCAGTCCATCAAATATATGATGGAGCTGGCCGGATTCCCGGTCGGCCCGACACGTCCGCCCAGACTTGCGCTGCCGCAGGCGGATTACGACCGTATTCGCGAAGCTTTTGAGGCGGCGGTTCGTCCGAGCGGGGTTTCATCCTGATGGAGGTGAAGGCGATGGAAAGCCGAAATTGGATTGGCGGCGAGTGGCTGAGTCCTTCCGGCGAAGAAATGGTGGTTCGCAACCCTTCAGCGTTAAAGGAGGAGGTGGGAGTCGTTCATTTTTCCACTGAGGCTGATATTGCACAGTCAGGAGAAGCGGCACGGCTGGCACAAGCGGGCTGGGCGGCTTTGAGTCCGGCGGCGCGGGGGGCTTATCTGTTCAAGGCAGCCGGTTTGCTGGAGGCGAATCTGTCCGATTTGGCGGAGCTGGCCAGCCGGGAAATGGGGAAGCCGATTACCGAGATGCGCGGAGAGGTGATGCGCGGCGTCCATCTGCTTCGATACTACGCAGCAGAGGGTGTACGTTCGATCGGTACGGTCATTCCGTCGAATGAGCCGGGAGTACTCCAATACACGAAGCGCATTCCGCTGGGTGTGACTGCTCTTATTACTCCGTGGAACTTCCCGGTAGCTATTCCCTTGTGGAAAATCGCGCCCGCGCTCCTGTGCGGAAACACAGTCATCTGGAAGCCCGCCGAGCATGCCTCATTAACGGCGGTACGGATTGCGGAGTTGTTTGAAGCGGTGCAGCTTCCGCCTGGCGTGCTGAATCTCCTCATTGGGCAGGGAAGCCGTATTGGCGATGCCTTGCTGGAACTCCCGGTACTGGAAGCGGTCAGCTTCACGGGTTCTACGAAGACGGGATTGGGCATTGCCGAGCGGTGCGCACGTCGGAACATCAAATACCAGACCGAGATGGGCGGTAAGAATGCCGCGATCGTGCTGAAGGACGCGGATATGGCGCAGGCGGTAGCGATGATTGCCAGCGGTGCCTTTCGGTCAGCCGGACAAAAATGCACGGCCACCAGCCGCGTGATTGTCGAGCGGTCTGTCTATGACGCGTTTACAGAAGCCTTGCGCCACGCGGTGGCAAAGATCCATATGGCCCCGGCACTGGACCCCGGCGCGTATCTCGGGCCTGTCGCATCCGCAGGCCAGTATGAGAAGGTCATGTCCTATGTGTCGCTGGCTCGACGGGAAACGGACATTTTGGTTGAAGGCGGAGTCGGCGCCGCGACAGATGACGGGTACTATGTGCGTCCGTTGGTGGCAGCCGGGCTGGACTCGTCCCATCCGTTGATTCAGGAGGAAATTTTTGGGCCTGTGGTCGGTGTAATGCAGGCGGACGATTTTGAGGATGCCATTCGACTCTGCAATGCGTCTATTTACGGACTGAGTGCTTCATTATTTACCCGTGATTTGCGGCTGGCTCATCGCTTTCTGGATGAAGCGGACGCTGGAATGGTCCGAGTCAATCAGGAGACGGCGGGTGTCGAATATCAAGCTCCGTTCGGCGGTCTGAAGCAGTCCAGCTCACATACCCGGGAACAGGGGCAGGCGGCGCTGGATTTTTATTCAGCGATTAAAACCTGCGCAATCAGCTATGAGTAAACGGGCGACGGGACGAGGTGAGTCGGTTGGAACGGAGGTACAGGGTGAAGGGACCCGATATGAAGAGCCTGGATGTGTAGCGACCCGATATAATGAGACTGGATGTGTAGAGACTAGAAATGATGAGACGCGGTATGGAGATGCCCGGTATGCAGGCAATCCGAATACAGGCAATCCATATACTGATTCACAGGGGGGACAGTCCGGAGCGCTTGGCGCATCAAGTCATTTGCTTGTATGCCGCTGTGAAGAAGTGAGCTTGGCACAGCTGGAGCAGGCTTGCCATATGGGAGCGGAGACGGTGCGCCAGCTTAAAATGGCTACGCGAGTCACGATGGGAGCGTGTCAGGGCAGGGTATGCAGACAACTGGTAGAGACTTGGTTTTATAGTCAATATCCCGCTGCCCGCAGGGAGGCAGAGCTATTATCGCAAAGACCTCCGGTACGTCCCGTGACGTTTGGTCAGCTGGCAGAAGGAGGTTCTTTATGAGTCGCGTACGTATTGTGAACCATCCTATTTTGGGACCGAAGCCGGAGCGGCGGCAGGTGTCTTTCGTTTTCGATGGTCGTCCCATGAAAGGATTGGCTGGAGAGCCGCTCGCGGCAGCGCTGCTGGCAAGCGGCGTTCGTTTGCTGAGAAGGCATGAGGAATCCGGCACGGCCAGGGGCGTATACTGCGCCATTGGGCACTGTAACGAATGCCGCCTGACGGTTCATCCGCTCGGTACTGTCCGCTCCTGTCTGACCCGGTTGGAGGAAGGCATGATCGTCGAAACAGGCAGACAGCTTTCGAATGAAATTACAGGGAGAATCGTGACATGAATAAAATGGCGCATCTCATCGTCATTGGAGCAGGTCCCGCCGGGTTGTCAGCAGCGGCTACAGCAGCTGAACAAGGATTGCCAGTCACGGTACTAGATGAGTTTACCGAACCGGGCGGACGGATGCCCGGACAATATCATGAGGAAGGCAGCAAAGGCTGGTGGGTCGGGAAACATGTTTCGGATGAACTGATCACCCGTTGCAGCGAGCTTGGGGTGGATATCCGCTGTGGCGTATCGGTACATGGCATGGAGTATACGACAACATGGGAAATTTCCACCTCCTGTGGATTATTCACTGCCGACTACGTATTACTGGCGACCGGAGCCGCCGAAATTCCCGTTCCGCTGGACGGCTGGACGCTGCCGGGCGTGATGTCCATCGGGGCCGCGCAGGTGATGACCAACGTTCATTATGTTAAGCCGGGGGAACGCGGCATTATTGTAGGCATGAACGTCCTGTCCATGACGATTGCGCGTGAGCTGTCCGTCGCCGGGGTGAAGGTGGCGGCGATTACACTGCCATGCACCAATCCGCTAGCTGGTGCGGCGGCAGATCCGACAGCCTCCGCGAAGCTGCTGCTGCAGCTGTCGGGGCTGGCTCCGGCCGCATGGATGCGTGCTGGCGGCAAGCTGGCAGCGGCGATGCGGATGGAGGGCCTCATCGCGCGCTGCTATCCCCACAGAGGCTTCCGTCTGTGGGATATTCCAGTCCGTTTGCGGACGGCAGTGCTGTCCGTCAACGGGCAGGACCGGGTCGAATCCGTGACCTTGGTCCACGTTAAACCGGACGGCTCGCCTATACCCGGCAGCGAGCGCGTCGAACCCGCCGACTTCGTGGCGCTGAGCGGCGGACTGTATCCGCTCGCCGAGCTGGCGGCGGTAGCCGGGTGCAAATTCGTGTACAGCCCCGAGCTGGGCGGGCATGTTCCACTGCATGGTGAGCGAATGGAAACCTCGCTCAAAGGGCTGTACGTTGCCGGCAATATTACCGGCATCGAAAGCGGGCTGGTCGCCATGGCCCAAGGCCGATTAGCCGCCGCTTCCATGGTCCACGCCGCCGGGCTCGGCGGAGCCAAGGGGGAACAGCGGGTGCAGGAGGCGATCCGTGAGGTCGATTTTACACGGAAGCACGCGCTGATTCAGTTTCATCCCGGCATTACAGAGGCGCGAACGCAGCTGTACCAGCAGTGGGAGCAAACCTGCGGCAGCGGCGTATAATCGCTCGTTATGCCTAATATGCGCTTGCTTTTTTTACATCCCCGCCTTAAAGGAGGAACGGAAGATGACGCTTAAAGCCAAAGCACATATGAAAGCAAGACCGTTCGCACTGAACGAGATCGTATTGGCTGAAGGTTAGTATTGGATAGATGTCATTTGAGATGTTTTGCGAGTAAAAATAACGTTTGATTTTTAGTCGACCATGATTTATGATAGAGGAAATATTGGATGATGTTGGAACATCGATTATTATATGAACTGATTTATTCATAGTCATTTGCGCGTGAAGCACACGGGCTGTTTCTTCCTTAACTAGGGAGAAGCAGCCCTTTTTTGTTGGTTTAGCACTATTCCGCCTACTCTGTTTTTATATTCATTTTTCGAGTTCGGTTGATATAGATATGATATGGCTTTTTTAGAATGTCTATATATTTAGAAGTTTTCCTTATAGATTTTGTAATAGGGAAACCATATAATAAATAAGTTGGAATCCATTATTTTCCGAAAGTGGGGATGCGATAAGTCTATGAGAGCAGGGTTGATATACATAGTTTGGAGTATAAGCAGACAAAGGGGATAGAGAGATGAGTATAAAAAAATGGATGCTGAGTTTGACTACGGTTACGTTGCTATGGGGCGCGACAAGTACAATGCCAACGACAGAGGCGGCCAGCAGCTCCCAACCGATTGAGGTCTTGTTAAACGCGAAAAAGATACAGTTCCCGGATGCTAAGCCTTTTCAGGATAGTAATGATTACGTGATGGTTCCCATTCGTTTTGTATCCGAGGCGCTGGGGGCCAAGGTAGGTTGGGAGAAAACAGACGGTCTATTAGCCGTGTCAATCAAAAATGATACACATGCTGTTAACATGACAGTCGGACAAAACACCGCTACTGTGGACGGACAGACCAAAACATACGAAACGAAGATTATTTTGAAGCAAAACCGTACTTTTGTACCGCTGCGGTTAGTAAGTGAAGGCTTGGGCCAGACGGTGGAATGGGATAAGGTCAGCCGCTGGGTCTGGATCGGGAAGAAGGAAATCGCTGCGCTGGAGGATACGGGGCATCAGGCGGTGAGTATTGAGCCGTATAAGAAGGCGATCAACACTATTCCCAACCTCATCAACGATATTACAGGTAAGCCGTATGAAAAAGTAGTGCTCTTTAAACAGTCTGACTTACCTATAAAGCTATTGCACGATATTTACTCTGTCGAGCCGTATACGTCTCCAAAGGGTGTTCCTTACCTGAGAATCAGAATGAAGACTAATTCTACTGCAGGTAGCATTTTTTACCTGACCAAGAACAGGGATACACGTCTTCGTTCTCCTTTGAGAGAGATTACGCAAGATAACGGAGACGGTACAAAGATGATTTACTACCCAATTTATTCATCAGGTGATGAGCTCTTTCAAGGCATAAAAAACTATAAATCCTTTAAACTACAAGACATTGAGTACATTGCGTTTGACCTTGCATCAACGGAATACATCCCGATGATGCTCAACCCATGGAAGGGTAACTAAAACCGATGATCAAGACGAAACAATTTCTGGCCGTATTGCTGGTGGGGGTACTGCTATTGTTGCAGCTCCCGCCTTTTTCTTTTCCCACCGATAAGGCGGCAGCTGATACGGAAATCACACCGCTGTCTTATTTTGCTGATAAGAATGATCGCTACTTTGTTGGTATGATGTATTTCGACATGTGGAAAAATACCGCTGGGACTTGGGTCACTGATGGTGGTAAGCAGCCCGACAAGGACATGCAGGGCGAAGCCAAGTTCACCTATAAATTTAATTTTCCGGGCCGTAAGATCAAGAAAGTAACAGCTCGCTTGTATACGGCGGAAGACTATGTGAGTCATGGAGAATATTTTCTTAAATCCAGAGCTGATAATTATATGGACTATGCGCGTGCTATGAGTAAAGGCACAGATAATGAGAAGGATATTCGTCCCTTTCAGGAACAGGGAATCGGTACGGATACCACCATCATTCCGATTACTGTAAATATAAGACTGAATGCGATGGTTCGAGCTGAAAATATAAAAGAAGAAAGCTGCCCCACCTGCGCCAAAGAAGTAGAGGCCTGGCGCATCTACCAGCCCATCCTATTCAAGATCGAACTGGAGAGCAACCTAATCGTCAAGCATTTTACGACTGATGGAAAATCGCTTAACAACGTATTTACACCAATAGAAGATGAACTAAAACCTGATCAACCGTATGATTTTCCCCCGCCCACTAATCCGAAATATGAGTATGTGGGTTACAAGAAAAGCACGACAGGTAAACCACCGAGCGGAGATATTTTGCCGGGAGTTGTACCCGGATTTACGTATGACGGTTCTTTTGAGCAGTTTACCGCTTATTTGTATTACAAAGAAGGTCAGGGCTGTCCTAAGCCTGGAGAAAGCCAAGAGGGCGCACCCTCAGATTGCCAAGACGAGGAACAGCCGACAAAAGGTGTTGTCTGCTCCCGTCCAGCTCCTGGCTTGCGTTTGGAAGCTGCCGAGCTGGACCCGACAGTATCTGCCGTTATCAAAGCGGATCAGCGTGGGCGGGAACAGTTTGACGTATCCAAAGGTATCCCTACATCTGAGAGCCTGTACGGTCATGTACAAGCCAAGAGATACCTTTTTCAGCATAAATTTGTGAACATGACGGGTCAGTGTACATACACGGTGAACGTAAAACGGGAATATCGGTTAAGCTGGCGGCCCAAGGAAAAATCTACGCGGAGAGAAACGGTGAAAAAAACCTATACCTACAAAGTTATACGTCCGTACTCTTTTTGGACAATAGACAACTTGGAGGTATACGGTATCAAGAAGGCTACTCTCCGCAATTATGCGTTACCTAATGAAACAATCACTATCCGTCCGCAATCCTATACCCCTCCTTCCTATATTGCAGCGACCCAGGGCAACTTTTATCCGCCTCCTGCACCGGGTACAGTGGATGCTGGTAGTCGCAGCAAGAACGGAGGCAGCAGCAAGCCGAGTGTACCTGACGAACGCAGTTCACTACAATCCAAGGCAGAAGGAGCTGTAAAGGAAGTTGAAGTGGAGAATGATGCCCTGACCTTTGAAAACAAGATCATTATGAATCCGGAGCGCATGAAGGTGAATGGACCTAAACCGGGTGTTATTCCCACTTCCGGGGCGATTGGACCGGATGTGCTGTACAGTCCAGGGCATGTGATTGATAAGCACAAGATCAATAAGCCCAATACGCCTAGCAGCGGCAACATTGCCTACGCTATTCTCAAAGGGAACATCAACGGTGGGGCAGATAAGACGTTTCCGATACAGGGGATTAACACGGTGACTGTCCACACTCCTGTCGTGAATCTTTCCAGTGTGTCGGATGATGCTGCCCATAACCAGAAAACCAAGCCTACAAAGGGGCGATCGGCACTTATTTTGGAGCGTCCTTTCCGGGTGAGGATTTCGACGGCAGGCCCGCATTTGAATATTCCCGGCTATGGGGAGCGGGAGTATGCCAAATATGTACGAACCAAGCAGGTGCGGTTTCCGTTTGACGTGTACAGCAAAGGGAAAACTCAATTTTATCCACGGGGTACCTGGATTGACATTCCGGTGCTGCAACTGGACACAGATTTTTATTTGCCAGTATGGGTGGATGAAGGCAACTACACCGTCGAATTCCGTACCATTGCTGAAAATGCACCGGACGGGTTCACCGAGCAGCGTCATGCCAATATGGAGCTTGATCATCATGTTGCCAATGATGTGGTCAACATTGAAGTCATCGGACGGATGTATGATTTTCATATCACGGATATTGCCGATTACCATTGGGAACGGGTATTTCGTCAGCACAAGGGAAGCCCGCTGCATAGCGGTCTGTCCTATTGGACAGGACTGGGCGGCATCGACGGATTGCCAAGGGGGAATCAGGAGCCGTTTACTTTGCCTGTACGTCCCGGTAGTCATCCGCATGAGGGCTACCAAAATGTAGCGGTCAAGACGGGCTACCATTTCAAGTTTGATCTCAAAACCAAAGGCAATATGTTCAGTACCAAAGATGGTATCCGCATCACGCCGTCGTTTTATTGGGTGAGTAAAGATGGTCGTCAGCGGGAAGAGGTGGACTTGTATACACATGCGGGAAGCCGCAAATTTATCCGATTGGGATCGGCGGAGGATCGAGAGAAACGGTATGTTATTCTGAATGAGCGGCTGCGCAATGTACCGGCAGAGGAAATGCAGGACACAGCCGCATACAAATACAAGCATGAATTGAGCGAAACACAGCGAGACCAGTCGACGTTGGAACGTTATGTAGCGCTGTATACTCAGCGTATCACGCGTAACAAGACGTGGATCGGCCGCTACGATTGGCTGGTGCTGCCCGCGGCGGTGCGTACCTTGATCGGTCCAAAGACAGACCTGCCGGAGGGGGTGGATGTCGACCGTGCGAATGCGGCAATTCAGCGCTGGTATGGCGAATATAGCCTGCCTGCCGATGTGTACGCCGTCACCAAAGGGACGGATTTACGTAATGAAAGCCGTCACTGGGAACTAAACGAGCATGCGGCTATATTCAAGAAAACGGGCTTTATCGTGGTTCGCTTCAATTTGGAATCGCTCCGTCAGGGGGACACCGAGCATCCTCATCTGCAATATATTAATGGTCCGCTGATGAACCAATGGCAACTGGAAGGTTATAGCAGAGAGATTAAGGACCCGTACGGACACACCTTTCATTTACAGGATGGGGATGTCGTGTTTTATCATGCTGACCAGTCCAGCCGGGACGATTTCAGTTCATTTGTCCCTCACTAACCTGAAGACATAAAATACAGACCAGTTATCATCAATCCTAACGCGAAAAACGGACTACGGAAATCATTCCATGGCCCGTTTTTTATCTGCTCTCAGGAGCTTGGTATGAAGATTTTGACGGAACAGAAGTGGCGAACGACCGGAGAAATACCTCTTACTGCTGGAAAAAGACAAAAAAAGGCGAGCATGTGTAGTTGGAACCTGGACTTTCTCCAAGCCCCTCATGAGGTATAATAGACCGAACCGTCTGTGGGCTTTTTCCTGCGGAGAACATGAGAACGGCTGGAAAAGGGACAGGATAACGGACAGGATCACGGAAGGAATGACGATGATGGATGAAAAGGATTGCCTGATGTTGTGCTACATTGCAGAAGAACATAGCTTGAAACGCGCCGCCGACCGTTTGTATATTACACAGCCCGCCTTGACCTATCGTCTGAACCAAATGGAGAAGGAGTTCGGTGTACCCATTATCGTTCGTGGAAACCGAGGAACCCAGCTGACCATGGAAGGTGAGCGACTGCTCCAGTATGCCAAGCGAAATTTGAGAGAACTGACCGAATTAAAAGAAGCTGTCATTCACCTGAGCGGTGAGGTAAAAGGAACGCTGCGTCTGGGAATTTCGAGCTACTATGGTCACTACCGGCTTCCGCCGATTTTAAAGAGCTTCAAAGATATTTATCCAGATGTGCAATTTTCGGTAACCTGTGGACTCAGCGCAGAAATTTATGAAATGCTTCGCGGGGATGAAATTCATCTGGGTGTCATCCGCAACGACTATCCCTGGTCCGAGGGAAAGCATCTTCTTCATGAGGAGCATATTTGCGTGATCTCCAAGGAAGCTGTAGCGCTTGAGCAATTGCCAGAGCTCCCGCTGATTCGTTATAAAGACCCGGGCAATCCGCAGCTTTCCGGTCACATGTATTCCTCGTTCAACGAATCTGTGCAAGCGTGGTGGAGTGAAAGATTCGGCAGGCCGCCACGTGTTTCCATGGAGGTGGACAGCTACGAAACCTGCAAGGAAATGGTCCGCCACGGACTGGGATATTCTATCGTACCCGAAATATTTGTTTCTCCAAAGGATGAATTATATGCATTTCATTTGATTCGCCAAAATGGAGATCCTGTTCTGCGTCGAACCTGGATGTTGTATAAAAATAAATCCAGCCGCTTGATGGCGGTGGAACGATTTGTTGAATGGATGCTCCAAACATAATTCTTTGATTACTGTGAGTAGCCCTATTTATTGGTGTAAAACGGCGTTTTTCAAGGATTCCCATGTCATATATAAAATAATTTTAAGTGTAAAACCAAAAAATATTAAATTTACTTCACTGAAATTCGCTTATACAATGTTGATTAATAAATTGTATAATTATTCGTTATGACGAATGAAAGGCGGCATTTCACTGATGGATTCAACGACGAATGGACAGACTGGCAGAGCACCGTCTCATGAAGAGATTTTGAAGGCTGTAGATGCAAAGGATCACGAGCTGCGGGAGCTTGCCCGAACGATACATGCACATCCTGAATTGAGCTTTCATGAATATCAGGCTCAGGGATGGCTCACCAATACATTGGAACAGGCTGGCTTTGCTGTGGAAAAGGGAATTGCCGGACTGGAAACCTCCTTCCGCGCAGTATGGGAAGGGAAGCCCGGCGGACCGACCATCGCCCTGCTGGCAGAGTATGATGCCCTGCCGACGATTGGACATGCCTGCGGGCACAACCTGATTTGCACCGCCTCGGTCGGAGCAGCCATGGCCCTGAAGGAAGCGGTGCCGGACCTGCCCGGACGCATCGTGGTATTGGGCACACCAGCCGAGGAGGAGGGCGGCGGCAAAATCATCATGTGCGAGCAGGGCGTATTCGATGGCGTGGACGCCGTGATGATGGTGCATCCGCAGAGCAAAACGATGGTTTTGCGCGGGGGACTGGCCTGTGTAGATGCCACGTTTACGTTTCATGGCAAGCAGGCTCATGCTGCTTCCTCCCCGGAGAAGGGCATCAGTGCGCTGGATGCCATGATTAATGCCTTTGTGGCGATTAATTCCGTTCGCCAGTTCGTCACCAGTGACGTGCGTATCCACGGCATTATTACTAAAGGCGGGGATGCCCCGAATGTTGTACCGGAGCTGTGTGAGGCCGTGTTTATTTTGCGTGCCCAAACCGTTGTTGGCTTGGCCGAAGTACGGAACAAGGTGTACCGTGCTGTTCGTGCTGCGGCAGAAGGCATGGGCGCGACCGTGGACATTGCCGAGGGACTTATTTATGCGGAGCGCAATACCAACAAGACATTGGCTGCCTTGTTCCAAAGCAATCTGGAGCAGCTTGGTCTGGAGGTTCACGAGCCCCCTGCACAGGGAGGGATTGGCTCGTCGGATATCGGCAATGTCAGCCAGATTACCGCAGCCATTCACCCTTATATCCGACTGGGGGATGCGTCCACGCATACGCCGGAATTCGCCCGACTTGCGGGAGCGGAGGAAGGCATGGTTGAAATGAATTATGCTGCCAAAGCGCTGGCGATGACTGCTTATGATCTATTGACCGACCCCGTGGCTTTAAAAGAGGTACGAACTGAATTTGAGCAGTGGCAAGCGCAGAGAAACGGGGGGCATCCGAATGAGTAGCAACAGCGCCGTACCGAGCGGACCTAGAAAATGGCTGAAAATGCCGCACACCTTTGTCATTCTTATTTTCCTGACGCTAGTGGCCGGGATCCTTACCTATGTCGTGCCTGCTGGAGAGTTTGAACGGGTGAAAAATGAAGCGACCGGTAAAACACTTCTCGTTCCCGGTTCATACGCTCATGTCGATCCGAATCCGGTTACGCTGTGGGATATTCCGAAATCCATTGTATCCGGTCTGGTCGATTCGGCCGATGTCGTCTTTTTTATTCTCATCATCGGCGGTGTTTTCCAGATTATTACGTCCTCAGGAACAATTGAGGCGGTGACTGGAAGAGTCGCAAGGTCCTTTTCCAACAAAGGCATATGGGTGATTCCCGTATTTATTACCCTGTTTTCCGTCGGTGGCTTCACCATGGGCATGTCCACCGAGGTGATGGTATTTGTACCCATCGGTATTGCTATTGCCCGGGCGCTGAAATTTGATGCCATGACAGGCACGGCCATGATTTCACTCGGGGCTTCCTGCGGATTTACGGCCGGATTGCTGAACCCGTTTAATGTCGGATTGGCACAGGCGATTGCGCAAATTCCTATTTTTTCAGGACTGTGGCTTCGTGTCATTCTGTTAGTCATTTTGATTGTGATTACCAGCTTATATATAATGCGCTATGCCAGCAGAGTGAAGAATAGCCCGGAGAGCAGCCTCGTTTACGAATTGGAACAGAGTGCTGATGACAAGCCGGTGGATTTATCGAATCTGCCCTCCATACAGCTTAGGCATGTCCTGATCATTTTGACTGTCGCGGTGAGCTTTGTAATGTTGATCTGGGGGGTGTCCAAGCAGGATTGGTGGATGGAGGAACTGGCCGCTCTGTTTCTTTCGATGGGAGTGATCTCGGGATTTTGCGCAGGCTATGGGCCGAGTCGTATTGCTGCAGAGTTTGTAAAAGGAGCCAAGGATATCACGTATGGTGCCTTGATTATCGGTTTTGCCCGTTCCATCGTAGTTGTACTGGATCACGGCAATGTCATTGACTCCATTGTCAACAGTCTGGCTATCGCAGTTGGGCATCTGCCTGAATCGGTGCAAGTGCTGGGAATGTATGTGTTCCAAAATATCATGAACGTATTCATCACCTCCGGCTCGGGTATGGCTGCGACGACGATGCCGATTATGGTGCCATTGTCCGATCTGCTGGGCATTACAAGACAGACGACGGTGCTTGCCTTCCAATTGGGAGACGGCTTCTCGAACATGATTTTGCCAACTTCCTCTGCCTTAATGGGAAGCTTGGCTGTATCGGGTATTCCCTACCAGAAATGGGTTCGTTTCTTTTGGCCGCTACTGGCCATCTGGTTCGTACTGGGTGCAATATTCGTAGTTGTGGCCCAAATCATCGGGTATCACTAAAATATAAAAGCAGGATTAGTCCTGATACCATTTGAACGTTCATAGCAAATACAGGGATCAAAACACTCTGCACGTGTAAGCAGCCAGTCGTCGAAATCAATCGGCGACTGGCTATTTGGTTTTATTTTCGTATACATAGCTTCTTTATTCCGTACTATTTAAAACTCTAAAATTTAGATTTGGAGATAGTGAAACGATTACAGTATTATTATGGTAGAAAATGTCCCGAGAATTAGCAGTGAAACCGGAGGTGGATATTTGATCGAAGACTTCGAGAGTGAAATGATATTCAAATAAAAATCCTTTCGAATACGTACTAATAGATACCAAGAAAATAAGAGATTGGGCTTGTTTCTTTCCTCGACTAATCTACTTCTATATCGATGGGAGCCAGAAATGATGGAATTCAAGGTAAAGGATTTGTTTCTAATCGATACACTAAAACAAGCGTTCGTCATCAGTGGCAAGCAAGGCCTGAACAACCCGATTCGCGGAGTGACAATTATAGAGGCACCGGATATCGCCGAGTGGATTAGCGGGGGAGAATTGCTACTGACTAGTTTGTATCCGCTGCAATCCTACAATGTCAGCGAACAGAAAGCTTTTATGGCCCAGTTATCCGAAAAACAAGCGAGCGCATTAATTATAAAAACAGGTAGATTTGTACACGATATTCCTTCTGGCATCATCGAAGCGTCGGAGATGCTCCATTTGCCCGTTATTCAGATTCCAAAGCAGGTCCCTTACCGAGAGATCATATATCCGGTGATGGAAGCTCTTTTCAACAACCAAGTGGTTAAGCTCAAATACTTTAAGGAAGCCCATGACAAATTTATTGCGCTTACACTTGCTAATAAAGGCTCGGAACATATTATTGCTTCCCTAACAAAGCTGATTGGCAATCCTGTGACTTTATATGATCGGAATTTCCACTCCATATCGTCGACTGATCCTCATTTAGTGCAGTTTGAAGTGCTGGAACAAGAGGAAGCGGATGCTGCCCGGATGGATACCGAGTTCCCTTTTTATCGGCAGCGCGTGAACTATCCGGATTGGGACGGCCGAATATGCAACCATTTTGTCATTCCGGTTGAGACGGTGAATCATATCAAGATTCATCTCGTTATTCATGAAACGTGCAAAACAGTGGAAGCGCTTGATTTCATTGCGATTGAAAACGCGGCCACTTCCTTGTCACTCGATCTCGTCAAGCAATATGCCGTAGCTGAAGTAGAAATGAAATTCAAAGATGACTTAATCGACGATCTGCTGCATGCCAAAATTGAATCCCTGCAGAGCGTATATCAGCGGGCCAATTTGATCGGCTGGGATTTGAACAAGATATATGTCGTCGTACTGTTCCGCTTGCGGACCGCGGATGGATACGATGCGATGAAGACAGATCTGTATGGACTACATAATCCATATCAGCGTATGCTGTATGAATTCATTCATCAACAGGTTCCGGAAGGCACCATCCGAAGCCGGAGCGATCAACTCATTGTTTTGTGGAATGTGGAAAACGTCGAAGAAGACAAATCAGCCTGCTTGCGCACGATAAAGAAAGCGGCCGAGAGCATTCAGAAAATGTTTTATAAAAGCTTTGAGCATCTCAACTTGCAGGTCGGCATCGGGAGCGCGGCCCATTCGATAACGGAGCTGCCCCGCAGCTATAAGGAAGCCCAGGACGCTTTACAGCTTGGGACGATGATGAATGGCAGCTCTGCAATCGCGGCCTTTTCAGATTTGGGTATATACCGTCTGCTTTGTCAAATCGAGGACGCCGGAGAACTGGCGAAATTCATTCCGCCCTCGTTAAAAAAATTACTTGCCTACAAGCAGCCGAACAGGGAGGATTTAATCAAAACGCTGCAAACGTTTTTGCAGCACCATCAAAACGCCGCCAAAACAGCCGAGGAGTTGTACGTCCATTATAAGACAGTGACTTACCGGATTGAACGCATCAAGGAAATTACAGGCATTGATCTGGAAGATCCGGATGAGGTGCTGTCTGTGCAAGTCGGCTTGAAAATTCTCGTCTTGATTGGCGATAATCCTGTCACTTGGCATTTAGATCATGCAAACGTGTGAGTAGAATAAGGCCTTTCTATTCAGGCTTCGCTTCATGAGGGGGAAGAAGCTCCCGTGAAGCGGAGTTTTTTTGTTGTCCGTTTATCCGATATGGATAAAAAGACGGGGCTCTTTTTATCGGGATGCCTCGATGTTATTCCCTTTTTAAGCGTTTACAATTAATAAGCAAGCAAAAAAAATGGCCTTAAAAAGCGAGTTCAAAAAGGTCACTTCCTACTTCGTGTTTCGCAATCAAAAGTGGACTGTTTGAACAACCTCTAAAAGGTTGCGCCACGGATAAGCAAAATGCCGATTATCCCGCTTGGAAAACGCGCACATTTTACGGAAAGGACAGATATGATTATGGATAAGATCCAAACGGAAACCGTTCGCCTTGTCGAGTGGTTGAGCCAATTCGGCAACGACCCGGCTGGAGGCGTCTCGCGCCTGCTGTATTCCAAGGAGTGGACGGCTGCACAGCAAGCACTGGAGCAGTACATGCAAGAGGAAGGGTTCAGCACGTATTACGATGAGATCGGCAACTTGTACGGACGGTTGGAAGGAAGCCAATACCCGGATCAAACGATTATGAGTGGTTCCCATGTAGACACGGTTCGTAACGGCGGAAAGTATGACGGGCAATATGGCATTATTGCCGCTTTGATGGCGATGCGGACCTTGAAGCAGCAGTATGGTCAACCGCTGCGTACATTGGAAGTGGTATCGTTCGCAGAAGAAGAAGGCAGCCGCTTTCCTTATGCCTTCTGGGGCAGTAAAAACCTTGCCGGTGTGGCAAAAAAGGAGGATGTTCAGGGAATTGCGGATTTTAATGGCTTTCCGTTTACGAAAGCGATGGAGCAAGCGGGATTCCGTTTTCGCGATGAGCCGGCGGAGCCGCGCACCGATATTACAGCGTTTGTCGAGCTGCATATTGAGCAAGGCAGCGTCTTGGAGCACGAAGGCCTGTCAGTCGGCGTCGTCCACAGCATCGTTGGCCAGCGGCGCTTTACAGTCGAGATCGCAGGAGAGGCGAATCATGCCGGCACGACGCCGATGGGATACCGCAAAGATGCCGTTCATGCAGCGAGCCGGATGATTAAACAAATTCTGGACCTGGCACAAGAGCATGGCGATCCGCTGGTGACAACGGTCGGCAAGATCGAAGTGAAGCCGAACGTGGTGAATGTCGTGCCGGGCAAAGCGCTGTTCACACTGGATATTCGTCATACGGACAAAGCGGAGCTGATCCGATTCACGGACGAGGTGACAGAGCTGATGCAACTCACCGCCAGCACAAGCGGGGTGGAATTGAAGATAGACATGTGGATGGATGAAGACCCTGTCCCGATGGATCGCCGGATACTCGACGTATTGGAACGGCAATGCAAGGAACATAACATTCCGTTCAAGCTGATGCATAGCGGAGCAGGTCACGATTCCCAGATTATGGCGAAGTTTGTGCCTACGGCGATGCTGTTCGTTCCAAGCCGTAATGGAATCAGCCACAATCCGGAAGAGTATACCCGCCCGGAGCATCTTGCAGACGGGGTTCAAGCTTTGACCCATGCCCTGTATGAGCTGGCGTATCAAGCATGATTGCAGCGAAAAACAGGACAAGCAGGCAGGCACAAATCGATTTGCGCTGAGGAGAGTGATAAATGTGAGGGACGCAGGTCAACAGGGAAAGTCGGAATATTGGAAAAAAGTCATCGTCATGCTTTGTCTTGGATGGACAGTAATTTGGATTTATCGCACGATCTTGAATCCGATTCTTCCCGAAATTGAACGAGATTTGAATGTGACATCAGATGCGAGTATGGGTCTTATCTTCAGTGTATTTTTCTTTGCCTATACGATGATGCAAATTCCGTCAGGGATGCTGGCGGATAGGTTCGGACGGAAGTCAATTATCATACCGGGATTCATCCTGTTCACCGTCGGGGCGCTGCTGGTCGGATTCTCTAGCTCGCTCATGTTCATATTGGTAGCGAGCTTCGTCACGGGACTGGGACAGGGTACCTATTATGGTCCGGCATATTCCCTCTCGTCGGAGACGATCCCGAAGGAGAAGCGTGGCATTTCCACGGCGATCATTAACAGCGGTTCCGCCATTGGCATGGCCATAGGTCTCATTGGCTCAAGCTTCCTTGTGAAGGATGCCGGCTGGAATTGGCGGGTGCTGCTCTTTATTACGGCAGGCCTGGCCTTCAGCTTAATGCTGGTGTTTGCCAAGAATATCAGGAAGACCGTGGCGTCGTCAAAAACGGCTGCGGAGGGCACGGATGAGGGGGCTCAAGATAAGGCGACATTCAAACGGCTGTTAGCCAATCCGAAGATGATTGCGTCCTATGTGCTTTATTTTGCGACCTGCTACGGATATTACATGATCGTGACCTGGCTTCCATCTTATTTACAGAATGAACGTGGCTTTCAAGGGTCAGCCATCGGCTTTGCAGCTGCTTTGGTTGCCTTCAGCGCCATACCCGGAGCCCTGCTATTCAGCCGGCTGTCCGACAAGTTTATGCACAAGAAGATTACGTTCATTATCATTTTGGAACTGCTGGCTGCGGCAATGTTATATTTGACTGTTTCGGTAAATACGAGCACCTTGCTTATCGTCTGCCTTATGCTTTACGGCTTTCTTGGCAAGCTTGCCGTCGAGCCTGTCTTAATCTCGTATGTGGCGGATATCGCACCAAAGCAAGGGGTAGGGGCAACGTTTGGTTTCTTCAACTTCTTTGGCATGATTTCATCTGTTGTGGCTCCCTTCGTCACCGGTCTCATATCCGATGCGACGGGCAGCAAGGTATTGGGCTTCTATCTGGCGACGATCATCATTGTCATCGGGGCAGCGGTAATGCTGCTGGCCAATATGAAGAAGAAGCCTCAGATATCTTAAAGTTTCTCGGCTTTCAACATCTGCAATTGTAAAATCCGTTCCGGAACCAGGTTCATTAAAAAAAGGAGAGTGTGTAACATGGGTTATCCAAAAGATTTGTTATCGAGCCGTTCCATTATCAAGCGTGGCAACTTCGCCTTAATTCCGCCGGAAGGTCTGGTTAAAAATACTGTGCCCGGCTTTGAACAATGTGATTTGACGATACTGGCTTCCCCGCGTCTTGGTGCCAAATTCGTCGATTATGTGGTGACGATGCACGAGGGGGGCAAGAACGAGCAAGGCTTCGGCGAAGCTGGCGTGGAAACATTCGTGTACTGTATGGAAGGGCGGGTGAAGGCTTCTGCGGGTGAAGAGTCATACTCGCTGCAGGAAGGCGGATACTTGTATTGTCCGCCGGGCGTAAAGCTGTACTTGAAGAACGAGCAGGCCGAAGATACCCGGTTGTTTTTGTACAAGCAGAAATATACGCCGCTTGAAGGAAATAGCTTTTTTCCATGGGTTGTTTCAGGGAACGTGCACGATATTGCGCAGATCGATTACGACGGCATGACGAATGTAAAGCTGCAGGACTTACTTCCAACTGATCTTGCATTCGATATGAATTTTCATATTCTGTCGTTTGAACCTGGCGGCTGCCATCCGTTCGTGGAGACGCATTATCAGGAGCATGGGGCGATTATGCTGTCCGGTGAAGGGGTCTATAATCTGGACAATGAATGGATTCCGATTAAAAAAGGGGATTACCTGTATATGGGACCTTATGTGCCGCAAGCGACCTACGCTGTAGGCAGAGAGCCGTTCGCCTACTTGTATTCCAAAGATTGCAACCGGGATGCGTCCCTATAAGTGACGGGAATTGACCGCCTTTTGTTGCTGTTCGAATCGGCAGCAAAAGGTGGAATATGTGCAAAGAGGGGATTGACATGAGAGTAACCAAACGAATACTGCATGAGCTTATCCGAACCAAATTGTCCCGCGCCGGATTGTCTGTCGACCATGCGGATGTGGTGGCGGACGTGCTCGTACATGCCGATGCCCGTGGCGTCCACTCGCATGGGGCCATGCGCGTCGAATATTATGCGGAGCGCATTGCGAAAGGCGGAACGAATGTGAATCCCCGTTTTGTGTTCGAGAAGACAGGACCATGCTCTGCCGTTTTCGACGGGGATAACGGAGCCGGGCATGTGGCGGCCAAGGAGGCGATGCGAAAGGCAGTGGATATCGCCAAGGAAAATGGTGTCGCCGTAGTCGGGGTAAGACATATCGGGCACAGCGGCTCCCTGTCTTATTATGTACAGCAAGCGGCGCGGGAAGGGCTAATTGGCATTTCAGTCTGCCAATCCGATCCGATGGTCGTGCCTTTTGGCGGGGCCGAGCCTTATTACGGCACGAATCCGATTGCCTTCGCTGCGCCAGGAGAAGGCAGCGAGCTTATTACCTTTGACATGGCGACTACCGTCCAGGCATGGGGGAAGATTTTGCATGCCCGTTCAAAGCACGAGCCGATTCCGGATACATGGGCGGTGGATAAACAGGGCGTAAGGACGGATGACCCGTTTAAAGTGCACGCATTGCTTCCGATTGCAGGGCCGAAAGGGTACGGACTGATGATGATGGTCGATGTACTGTCCGGCATCCTTCTTGGTTTGCCGTTCGGCAATCAGGTCAGCTCCATGTACCACGACCTGACCGAAGGCCGCAATCTGGGTCAGCTTCATATTGTGATTAACCCGTCCTTTTTTACCGATTTGGATACGTTCCGACGCAACATTTCGAAGACGATGAGTGATTTGAACGGCATTAATCCGGCGCCTGGCTTTGAGCGGGTTCTCTATCCGGGACAGAATTATGACCTGATCGAGCAGGAGAATGAAGCTAACGGCATTGAGATTGTAGACGAGGTATATAACTATCTCGTATCCGATGTCGTTCATAACAACACTTATGATCATAAAGATCCATTTGCAACGTAACACCTGCATGATAAGAAATGTCAATTACTCAAAACGGACAAGTGAGGCGAAACCAGGAATGCTGCATACGATCATTAAAAAAAATTCGTATCAAGATTCGGTCAATTTGATGCTTCTGACCAATTATATTTCTGCGCTTGAAGGTGTGGTTCAAGCGTCTATCATGATGGGGACGCCGGCCAACAAAGACATTATGCGTAATTCCGGGTTGTATACGGATGAGCTGGAGCCGGCCGGGGCCAACGATATGTGCATTGTCATCGATACCGAGGCGCATAGCGGACTGGATGATATTCTCGTTGCGGTTGACAACTTCTTAAGCGACCAATCCGTCAGCAGCAGCCAGTCCTCAATGGAGAGCGTACGCTCGTGGGAGCGCGCGTTGAAGGAGAACCCGAATGCCAACTTGGCCATTATTTCGGTGCCAGGTCAATACGCGGCGGCAGAAGCGGAAAAAGCGCTCGATTACGGACTGCATGCCTTTATTTTTAGTGACAATGTCCCGGTAGAAGAAGAGTTGAGTCTAAAACAGAAGGCACATGACAAAGAGTTGCTCGTGATGGGTCCTGACTGCGGTACAGGTATTATATCAGGCGTTCCGCTTGCCTTCGCGAATCGGGTGAAAGCGGGCAATATCGGTGTCGTCGGTGCATCGGGTACAGGCATCCAGGAAGTGACCACACTAATCGACCGCATGGGCGGCGGCATCAGTCACGCGATTGGCACCGGGGGACGTGACCTCTCGGAGATCGTCGGGGCGATTACGATGTTGGACGGTATCCGCGGACTGGCGCATAACGACCAGACCGAGGTAATCGTCATTGTATCCAAGCCGCCGGCCAAGGCGGTGCGCGAGAAGGTCGTAAGCCAGCTACAGGGGCTGTCGAAGCCAGTGGTCACTCTTTTCCTTGGAGAAAAACCGTCCGCACATGAAGGGAATGTCTATGAGGCTTATACGTTGGAGGAAGCGGCGATGATTGCGATTGATCTGGCAAAAGGCGCTGCCGTGCAACCGTTATATAGCTTGCCGATCGATGTGCCGAAGACCGCATTGAATCCGGAACAAACCTCGATTCAGGGTTTGTATGCAGGCGGCACATTAGCTGCTGAAGCGGCTATGCTCATCGCGGATGCTCTTCAACTGAAGGATGGACTTATCCATGAAGCGGGTTATGTCCTCAGATCAAACGGCCATGCCATCGTTGATTTAGGCGACGATATGTACACGCAAGGCAAGCCGCATCCGATGATTGATCCAGCTACCCGGATTCAGCATATTGAGAAGGCTGCGCAAGATCCGGCCACTGCGGTCATTTTATTCGACGTCGTGCTGGGATACGGCGGTCATGACGACGTGGCGGGCGTACTGGCTCCGGCTATTGAGAAGGCCGCAGCCAAGGCGAAGACCGAAGGGCGCAACCTCTATTTTGTAGCTGCCCTGTGCGGTACCCATCAAGATCCGCAGTCTTATGAAGAGCAGAAGCGCAAGTTCGAACAGGCGGGCGTGTTAGTCAAAGAGAGCAACAACCAGGCGGTGCGCACGGTGCTAGCCATGATGCAGCTCTTCCTCGAAGACGTGCCAAAGGCACACCGTCCTGCAACAACATTCGCTCCCCAGGCGTTCTCCACCTCTGCCGCAATCGAAGCGTTGCTTGCCGGGAAGCCGTCTGTCATTAATGTGGGGCTGCGGAAGTTTACAGAATCCATTACTGCAAGCGGTGCTCCGGCAATCCAGTATGATTGGAGACCAGTAGCGGGCGGCAGCGTGAAGATGCAGCAAATATTAAACCAATTAAAAGATTACCGGTTTACGAGTTAACGATAAAATCAACTGCTATGAACTGCGCCTACGTTGAATAATCAACGTTGCAGATGAACAGCCAGGAGGGAATATCATATGAAATATCAGACTATTGATGAAGCCAATCGGGCGGTTATTGACAAAATTGCTGGCGGAGCGCCGTTTCTCGTCGATGTAGTACCGGCACATACCGTCATTCCGGAGTTGGAAGGCAAGACGCTGCTGCATGCGGGGCCGCCGATAGCATATAAGGACATGACAGGCCCCATGCAAGGCTCGTGCGTAGGTGCTGCTTTATTTGAGGGCTGGGCGAAGGATGAAATGGAGGCCCGCAGCATGCTTGAACAGGGCGATATCCATTTCATCCCGTGCCACCACGTCAAGGCAGTCGGACCTATGGGAGGAATCACATCCGGTAATATGCCAGTATTCGTAGTCAATAACCGTTCCGAAGGCAATGAGGCATACTGCATCATGAATGAAGGCATCGGCAAGGTGCTTCGCTTTGGGGCTTACTCAGAAGAAGTTATTACCCGTTTGACATGGATGAAGGACGTGCTTGGTCCGACGCTTTCGCGGGCGCTTAAGGTGACGAAGGAAGGTCTTAACCTGAATGTCATGATCGCAAAAGCCATTACGATGGGGGATGAATTCCATCAACGCAATATTGCCGCTTCGCTCGTTTTTTTGAAAGAAATCAGCCCTTATATCGTAAATCTGGATATGGACAAGCAGGAGATGCAAAGCGTTATCAAATTTTTGGCGGATACCGATCAATTTTTCCTGAATATCATGATGGCAGCGTCCAAGGCTGTAATGGACGGGGCCCGTACCATCCAAGCAGGCACGGTCGTAACCGCCATGTGCCGGAATGGACAGGACTTTGGCATCCGCATTAGCGGTATGGGAGACGAATGGTTTACCGCACCCGTAAATACGCCGCAGGGGCTGTTCTTTACCGGCTTTTCACAAGCGGATGCCAACCCGGACATCGGCGACAGCGCGATTACGGAAACGTTTGGCGTTGGCGGGATGGCGATGATTGCCGCTCCAGGCGTTACGCGGTTCGTCGGGGCCGGAGGGTTTCAAGATGCGTTGGCAACGAGCAATGAAATGGTCGAAATCTCTATCGACCAGAACCCGAACTTTACTGTTCCGACCTGGAACTTCCGCGGAATTTGTCTCGGTATTGATGCCAGAAAAGTAGTGGAAACGGGAATTACGCCAGTCATTAATACCGGTATTGCCCACAAGGAGCCGGGTGTGGGGCAGATCGGCGCTGGTACAGTTCGTCCGCCTGTCGAATGCTTTGAGAAGGCGCTTGAGGCTTATGCGTCGAAGCTCGGACTTCTGTAAAGCGTCGCTTTATACATCTTGTCTCATGGGAGAGGAGATTCACGCCCAGCTTACGGCATTCCTCTCCCGGAGGCCGATTGGCCGTGTCCACAGCATTTTCGAGAACGGAATCAACCTGGCTATGGAAGACGAGTTGATTTTTGTCGGGACAACGAAGAACGGCAGGGTTCCGTTCGGCATTCATATGGGACAAGAAAGTGTCAGAAGGCTGCGTTTTTATGTCAGGTGCAATGACGAGGTTGTTGCCAGGACGCCGGACATGCTTCAATTCTGTCATCCCCAATACCCGGTGACACTTGATCTTTCGCGAGCCACGTCATTCCATTATGAAATCCGTGCCTATCATTACAGTAGTTTTCTTGATTTATTTCACGTGGATACATTAATGGCAACATGCCTCACTTGGGGGGTGCCGACGGGACTCGACGTTGAATGGAATCGCTTTCTAGCGAATGATTACAGGCCGGATGATCGGCAGTATGCTACGATACAGCATGCGGAGCAATTGCTTGACGCCTTGTTATCCGGCGAGGTTCGAGCCATCGCGGCGCCTTTGCGTTATTTTCTGGGGCGTGGGCCAGGACTGACACCGTCGGGAGACGATTTCCTTATCGGATTGTTGGCCGTTCATAGATTGACCGGCGCTTTTCATCCAGCGTTTTTGACCATCTTGCGTCATATTTTGGAAACAGAAGCCATTACGACAGATGTGAGCAAAGCTTATTTGCTCCATGCGCTGGATGGCCGATTCAGTGACAAGGTAACCCGGGTGCTGAACGCGATGGTTATGAGAAATGTATCTTATTTTCAAACCAGGCTTTTGCTATTGCTGCAAACCGGACACAGTTCCGGAATCGATACGGTATTTGGGATCGCCAATGCCATCATGGCCCTAAGGAGGTATAAACATGTCAGAACGAGTTGTGATTGCATTGGGGGGCAACGCCATTTTGCGGCCACACCAAGAAGCAACCTATGAGAACCAGCTAGAAAATGTACGCAGCAGCAGTGAAAAGATTGCTGATATCGTGGAAGCGGGCTATAAAGTCGTCATTACACATGGCAATGGTCCGCAGGTGGGATTGATTTTGCAGCAAAATGAAGAAGCAAAAGAGGTTGTCTCTCCTTTTCCGTTAGACGTATGCAGTGCGGAGTCTCAAGGATTGATCGGTTACATGCTCGATCAATCCTTAAAGAATGAACTGCGGAAGCGGGGCCTGACACAGCAGGTCGTCAGTGTGCTGACACAAACGCAGGTATCCGAGGAAGATGAAGCCTTTCTGCATCCGACCAAGCCAATCGGCACCTTCTACAGCGAAGAGCAAGCCAGACAAATGATACAGAAGAAAGGCTGGAACATGCAGGAAGATGCGGGCCGGGGGTGGCGTCGTGTCGTTCCTTCGCCGCAGCCGCAGTCTATTTTGGAGGCAGAAACCATTATGGGGCTTGTCGAGAGCGGAGCAATTGTCATTGCTTCCGGAGGCGGAGGCATTCCGGTTATCCGGCAAACGGACGGCACGATTAAAGGCGTCGAAGCGGTAATCGATAAGGATCGCAGCGGCCGCAAATTGGCCGAGGAAGCGAACGCCGATATCTTCATGATGGTGACAGACGTGCAAAATGTTTTCATTCATTACGGCAAGCCGGAGCAGCAGGCGCTAGGCCATATCAGTATGGAGGAAGCCAAACAGTACGTTCAGGAGGGACATTTCTCCACAGGCAGTATGGGACCGAAGATAGAGGCGGCTATATCATTTGCAGAACAAGGAAAATACACCATTATATGTTCGATCGAAGATGCCGTTTCGGCTCTCAGGGGAATAGCTGGTACGCATATTTCCTGATTAGCCGGCACAGTCAAGAGGGTGCAAGCGTCCACATTAGTCATAATTTGTAAAGTAGACGAGAGAGAAACACATCATCATGCAGCAACCGTTTCCTGGTATTCAATCGGGGAGCGGTTGTTTCGTTTTTTCTGAAAGAGCTCGTAGTTTATAGAACATAATATATTCTCTTACGGTCTGCTTAAGCTCATCTTGCCATGTTTGCACAGGCTTGGTGGTGGCTATTCCAATTAATTGGCAACAACACGGATTTGTGTAGAGAAATCCCCGGATATTTAAACGCCTTTGGGATAACAGCAAAACTATAATAAAAAGGAATTTAAATTATGTAAGCGCAATCATTTTTGGGTATTTGCTTGTCATCACAATACAATCGAGGAGGACGACTTGGATGGCTCAAAGGAAAGGCGCATGGCGAAAGGGAAGCTTGACGGCCGCGTTGGCAGCGATGCTGGCGATGACAGGCACGACTGGAGGAGTGGCTGCGGAAGACTTGACCGAACCGACGACGCTACAGACGGAATCAACAATTGCTACTGAACAGTATCGCAGTGGCAGCATCCAACTGGAAAAGCTGGATCGCGGACTGGTAGCTGCGGTGACGCAGGAGGGTGTGTTTTTAAGTTGGCGGCTATTGGCCCAGGAAGTGAATGGCTACGGCTCAACAGGACTGACGGGAGCGGACTTTAACGTATACCGTGACGGCAAGAAAATTGCGACGGTGACCGATAGCACCAACTATGTCGATAAGGAAGGAAGCGGAAATGCGGTGTACAGGGTGGCTTCACTCGTTAACGGGAAAGAAAAGGATCGCAGTGCCAAAGTGAAGCCATGGCAGCAGGGCTACTATGAGCTTCCTCTTCAAAAGCCTGCCGATGGCACAACACCCGCAGGTGAAGCCTATACCTACTCAGCCAACGATATGAGTGTGGGCGATGTGGACGGAGACGGACAATATGAGTTTTTTGTAAAATGGGACCCGTCGAATTCCAAAGATGTATCTCAGAAAGGCTACACCGGAAATACGTATGTCGATGCGTATACGTTCGAGGGCAAACTGCTGTATCGGATTGACCTCGGTGTGAATATTCGATCAGGTGCGCATTATACACAGATGATGGTGTACGATTTTGACGGAGACGGCAAAGCCGAGTTGATGTTCAAGACGGCTCCAGGCACCAAAACGATTACCTTTGACAAGAAGGGCAAGCCGAAAAAAGAAAAATATATTACCTTGCCCCGCGAGGATCGCAAAGCTGGAATTACACATCAGGATGATTACCGTTTGAGCCGCACGGATTATTATGAGCATGTAGTGAACATGTTCATGAACTGGACGAAGCATGAAGAAGTGGTCAAAGGACAGTGGCCTGCTACGCTGGAGGAGTGCTTTGGTATTGCTCCCAAGTACAGCTATCCGTTATCCCGAAAGGATGCGGAAAGCCTGACGGACTATTTTATGGATGTATACGCCCCTTCGCGGAGCGACAAAAACAAGCTGAGAGAGTTCGAAGGCTTTATTGTGGATGGGCCGGAGTATTTGACCATTTTCAAAGGAAAAACGGGAGCTGAGCTGGAAACCATCCGCTATGAGCCGGAGCGCCATGACGACGGCCTCATGTGGGGAGATTACGCTATGGCCCGGATTGAACCTGCCAACCGTGTAGATCGTTTCCTGGCAGGGGTGGCTTATCTGGACGGCCGCAAGCCTTATGCTGTTTTTGCACGCGGCTATTATACCCGTTCCACGCTGGTCGCCTATACATGGGACGGCCGCCATCTCCAAAAGCATTGGATGGTGGACAGCGGTTGGGCACCCATGACCAATCCGTTTAACGATAGCCCACACGGACGGGACGGAACAGACCCGAAATTCGGCACCTTGACTACACAGGGAGCGCACTCACTGAGTATGGTGGATGTAGATGGTGACGGCAAGGACGAGATCGTATACGGCTCTGCTACCATCGACCATGACGGCAGCCTGCTGTACAGCTCGTTTGATGTCATGCCTCCTGAAAGCGCCATTCCGGGCCAAACCGCCAGACTGGGACACGGCGACGCACTGCATGTGACTGATATTGACCCGGATCGGCCGGGCAAAGAAATCTTTATGGTGCATGAGGGTGGAACCTATGCTCCATATGGCTATTCGCTACGGGATGCCAAGACGGGTAAAGTCATCTACGGCGGATATTCCGGCAAGGATACAGGCCGCGGAATGATCGGCGACATAGACCCGGATCAGCGAGGGCTGGAGACCTGGGCTATGGGCTTGTGGACTGCGGCGGGCAAGCAACTTGATACGAAGATGCCAGGCACCAATATGAGTATCAAATGGGCTGCCAATATGACCACACAAATCGTGAACGGGGCGATCGACGTAACCCCTACCATTGAAGACTGGAAACGCGGCACATTGCTGACCGCAACAGGCACCAAAACGAACAACTATACGAAAGGAACGCCATCGCTGGTTGCTGACGTTTTCGGAGATTGGTGCGAGGAAATGCTTGTCCGTACAGCGGATAGCTCGGCGATCCGTATCTATTTGAGTACCGAGCCTACGACGCATAAGTTATACACGTTGATGCATGATCCGCAGTACCGGGCGGATGTGGCGCGTCAGAATACCGGCTATAACCAGCCGTCCTACACGAGCTTTTACTTCGCATCCGATATGGATTGGGCGAACGTGCCGATTCCCAAGCTCTACACACCAAGAGCCTTGATGGAGGAAGAGAGCAGTGACGAAGCTGATGAGGCAGAGGCATCGAAGATCGATGCAACAAAGTTGGATGAAAAGGAAGTCGGTGGAGTGAAAGTTGATGGGGCGGAAATAGATGGATAGAAATAAAAGCCGAGTCAGTGAAATTAGTAGACGATTTATAATGCTAGTTGAACACTAAGATTCTATCCCGGATAAATTAATTAATGGATTAGCAAAATGGCAAGCCTCTGAATGATGTAGGGGCTTGCCGTTTTGTATTTTTAGAGCTTTTACAGCAGAGTTGAATCTATCCAGGGTCGGCATTTCTGGTTTTAGAACATCTCTAAAATAGCAAATCTGCTGAAAGCAGCGGAGAGGACGGAACGATTGCAGAAAAGCGTCAGCGGAGCGTCGTCAGAACACCTTTTTTACTCTCACCATCTATCGCAATGTCGGAGTGGACTCTCTAAATATCGGCTCTGTTTTGATATGTGTGATTTGATAAGGTCGTGAAGGATCCTTGACCCGCGCCAGCAGCATCTCAGCCGCCATAATGCCCATCTCGTTGTTGTAAATATGGACGGTAGATAGATGAGGCTCTACAATCCGGGATTCAGGAGCATTATCAAATCCAAACACAGCAATATCCTCCGGAATTCTCATGTTTTTATTTTTGAGCGCTTTCATGACACTGACCGCAATAAAATCATTGGCACACACAAACGCAGACGGCAGCACGTTCATATGCTGCAATTGTTTATCCATCCAATCCGACTCGGAGAAAAAATTTCGGTCCTGATCAATGATACAGCAGGATAAATCCACATTTAGACCGGCTTCGATTAGAGCTCGGTTATATCCAACCCACCGCTCGTTGAAGCTTTTGCAATGCTGATAATCCCCCACAAAACCGATTCGCGTTAAGCCGCCCTGAATCAGGCTTTTGGTGACAGAATAAACGCTATGTTCATTTTCCATCAACAATAAATCCGCTTTCAGGTCAGGGGAAAAAATGTCCACAGAGCAATCAATAAAGATCGTGGGCAGCCCCAACCCCGTAACAAGCTCACTATACTGTGGATCAAACATTTCAATACAAATGATTCCATCGACCTTGGAGGCTTCAAAATTATTAGGAAGTGTTCCCGCATGAATTTCATTGTCCCGCACAATATGAATCGACAGATTATACCCTTCCGCGCTTATTCTTTTCTCCAGACCACTGATGAGAAAGGAGCCAAAATGCGAGCTGTTCGGCAGATTGCATGTAAACAAGGCAATGTTACCTTGATTTTTCGGGATGAAGCTCTCCGTTTCTACATAGGCAAATTGCTTATATTTGAGTTCTATCGCTTTTTTTATGACTTTGTTCCGGGTCTCAACCGGGATGCTGTCACTCCCATTAATTGCTTTGGAGGCGGTGTTTCGGGAAATCCCCAAAGCATCGGCGATATCTTGAATAGTTACTTTTTCTTTCCTCATGGACAGGTTCCACCTTCGCTTATATATGATTGTCGGTGAGATACGGTTGCCCTTTCCGATTCTCCGTATAGACCTTAAAAATGTATCCTAAATGTATAATAGTTCGCATAAAATAGCAACGTTCGCATTACAAATGATTCAATTATTTTTACATTTGACAAGTGTGTTTAACTCAATCCTTTTAAATGATGAGTTTGAATTTAAATATAGGATGAACACAAGGATGAACAAAAAATTATATGATAAACAGAGTAATTAGGGTAATTTTAAAAGGTCTTTTATCATTTTATGTTACAAAATGACAGCTTATTAGTACAAATAACTTGGTCAAATGTAAAAATATTATTTTACAAAAATTATTGACGAATAACGTTCTGATTGGTAAATTGAAGATGTGAATTGTAAGCCTTTTCAAATTTATTGTACAAACGGTTTATTACAGACAGGGGGGATGCAAATGGCAAACTTGGCCAAGGCGGCTCAAAGAACTGCCAGACTGGGGGAGCAAAGGTCCATTCGTAGCAAATTAGACTATATTCACAAGAACTACTTTCTTTACGTACTGCTGGCGCCTGCATTGATTCTTACGATTCTTTTCAAGTATGTCCCGATGTATGGAGCCATTATTGCGTTCAAGGATTTTAGTCCACTCAAAGGAATTTGGGGAAGTGATTGGGTCGGGCTGAAATACTTTTCTAAATTCTTGAACTCGCCCAATTTTACGGATATTTTCTTTAATACGCTGAAGCTGAGCTTCTACGGTCTTTTGCTCGGGTTTCCTGTGCCGATCCTGTTGGCGGTCATGCTGAACCAAATCCGCAAGGCGGGATTGAAAAAGAATATCCAGCTTGTATTGTACGCGCCTAATTTTATCTCTGTCGTTGTCATTGTGGGTATGCTGTTTATTTTCTTGTCTCCCACAGGTCCGATCAATCAGCTCATCGCGTCGGTGACCGGCAACCCTGTGATCTTTATGACAGAGCCTGAATATTTCCGCTCGATTTATATCCTGTCTGGAATTTGGCAGGGGGCAGGGTGGTCTTCGATCATTTATGTAGCAGCCCTGGCCAATGTAGATCCTGAGCTGCATAATGCAGCCAGTCTGGACGGGGCCAACCTGCTCCAGCGCATTTGGCATATTGATTTGCCGACGATTAAACCGATCATGGCCATTGTTTTTATTCTCGCAGCCGGAGGGATCATGTCGATTGGCTTTGAGAAAGCGTATCTCATGCAGACATCCATGAATTTGCCTACCTCTGAAATTATTCCTACCTATGTGTATAAAGTCGGTTTGCAATCCGGTAATTACGCCTACTCTGCGGCTGTCGGGCTGTTCAATTCGGTAATTAATGTGGTTTTGCTGCTGACCGTTAACTTTATCGTCAAGAAGCTCAATGAGGGAGAAGGGCTGTACTAGGAAAGGAGCCTCTTTATGCATGTCAAACATTCCAATCTGGACCGCTTCATCATCAGTGTGAATTACATTTTGCTTGGTCTGGCTGTTTTAGCTATCGTAGTTCCCTTGGGTTATATCGTTATTGCGTCGTTTATGGACCCGACTGTTTTGTTAAGTAAAGGGCTATCCTTCCGGATTTCGGATTGGAGCGTGGAGGGATATCGGAAAATTTTGTCCAACCCGGCGATGCTCCGTGGATTTGCCAATTCGGTGTTCTATTCTACATGCTTTGCCCTGATCTCAGTGACCGTTTCGATTTGCGCCGGCTACGCCTTGTCGGTAAACAGCCTGGTGGGACGGAACTTCTTCATGACATTGTTTATCATCACCATGTTTTTCAGTGGAGGGCTGATTCCAACCTACCTGCTGGTCAAAAACTTAGGGATGCTGGATACCGTATGGGCCATTCTTCTTCCCGGTGCGATCAACGTGTGGGATCTGATTTTGGCGCGAACCTTCTTTAAGGGGGTGCCGAATGAATTAAAAGAAGCTGCCAACGTGGATGGAGCTTCGGATTGGACGATATTTTTCAGAATCGTGCTGCCGCTGTCCAAACCGATTATTTTTGTAATTGCGCTATATGCCTTTGTCGGTCAGTGGAATTCTTATTTTGATGCCATGATTTATCTGGATAATGCACAGCTGCATCCGCTTCAATTGGTGCTCCGATCCATTCTGATCCAAAACCAGACGATGCCTGGCATGATTAGTGACCAATTAGCGATGGCTGAGCTGAAACGTCTCTCCGAAATGATCAAATATTCATCTATTGTCATTTCCAGTCTTCCGCTACTGGTAATGTATCCTTTTTTTCAAAAATATTTTGAGAAGGGCGTTATGGTCGGTTCCTTAAAATAATAGGCGCTGTACACACCATACGCAACATGCTCCTTTACTTTATTCCATGGAGGTCATCCAGATGAAAATGCTCAAAACTGCCTCATTTGCTGCATTGGCGGCGATTCTGGTTCTTTCCGGCTGCGGCAGCAGCAGTTCCTCTAATGAGAACGATTCAACAGATGTGAATGGAAAAATGACGCTTAACTTTTTAACCCAAAGCTCACCACTCGCTCCGGCAGACCCGAATGACAAGCTGATTAACAAACGGCTGGAAGAAAAAATGGGTATTCATATTCGTTGGAAGAACTTTACCAGTGATCAGTTTGTTGAAAAAAGAAATCTGGCCATTGCCAGCGGCGATTTGCCGGATGCGGTGTTCGATGCGGGCTACTCGGATTATGATCTGCTCAAGCTCGCCAAAGACGGCGTCATTATTCCAGTGGAGGATTTAATTGAACAGCACATGCCGAATTTTAAAAAGGTGCTGGAGCAAGCGCCGGAATATAAAGCGATGTTGACCGCGCCAGATGGACATATTTACTCCTTTCCGTGGATCGAAGAATTGGGGACGGGAAAAGAAGCGATCCAGTCTGTGGATGATTTGCCGTGGATTAATGTGGAGTGGCTGAACAAGCTGGGGTTGTCCATGCCGACAACGACCGAAGAGCTGAAGCAGGTCTTGATTGCCTTTAAAACAAAAGATCCCAACGGCAACGGGCAGGCGGATGAAATTCCGTTATCGTTTATAGATAAGCCCGGCGGCGAGGATTTGGCCTTTTTATATGGGTCCTTTGGGCTTGGGGAGAACTGGGACCATACGGTAGTGACAAACGATGGAAAAGTCGTATTTACGGCGGCGGATAACGGATATAAGGAAGCGGTCAAATACATTCATGATTTATATCAGGAAGGGCTGGTGGATATTGAATCCTCCCAGCAGGATTGGAATACTTATCTGGCCAAAGGGAAGGATCACCGCTATGGCCTGTACTTTACATGGGATAAAGCGAATATTACAGGCATGAATGATAAATATGAGCTCATGCCGCCGCTGGCTGGTCCGGATGGACATGTGAATGTCACACGGACGAATGCCATAGGCTTCGATCGGGGGCGCATGGTGATCACCAGTGCCAATAAGAAGCTGGAGGCTACCGCCAAGTGGATTGACCAGCTCTATGAGCCGCTCCAGTCCATACAGAACAATTGGGGGACTTACGGGGATACCAAGCAGAAAAATATTTTTGAGTATGATGCCACAAAAGGAATGCTGAAGCATCTGCCGCTGGAAGGCTCGGCGCCGGTGGAAATCAGACAAAAGACGAACATTGGCGGACCGTTAGCTGTGTTGAATGAATACTACGGAAAATACACGACGCGGCCGGAAGATGCTACGTGGAGACTGGGTTTGCTCAAAAAGGTGATGGTTCCCCATATGCAGGCTGATCATAATTATCCCAAAGTATTTTTCTCCATAGATGAGCTGGACCGCTTATCGACCATTGAAACCGATCTGTTCGCCTATGTTCTTCGAAAACGTACGGAATGGTACCAGAACGGCAAGGTGGAGGAGGAGTGGCCGGAATATTTGCAGGAGTTGAACAGTCTGGGGCTGCAGGAATGGCTGCAAATCAAACAGGCGGGCTATAACAGAAACGCAGGCAAATGATTCTTATTCGAGGGAGCTGGAGTGTATGAACGTGATTAGGCAGGATAAATACCGCCCATCCTATCACTTTTCACCGAAAAGCGGATGGCTGAATGATCCGAATGGACTGGTTTATTTTGAAGGACGTTATCATTTGTTTTATCAGCATCACCCATTTGGCACGACATGGGGGCCTATGCATTGGGGGCACGCTGTCAGCACCGATTTGGTGACCTGGGAGGAGCAGCCGATTGCTTTGGAGCCGGATGAGCATGGGATGATTTTTTCCGGGAGTGCCGTAGTGGATGAGCAGGATACCTCCGGATTTTTCGGAGGCAGGCCGGGTTTGGTAGCTATTTTTACCCATCATGATTCACCTCCGGGTACGGGGCAGGTACGGGAGTGTCAGAGCCTTGCCTATAGTACGGATTCGGGTAAAAGCTGGATTAAATACGCGGACAACCCGGTGCTGGAGGATAAGCATTGCCTTGATTTTCGGGACCCCAAAGTATTTTGGCATAAGCCTACAGAGCAATGGGTGATGGTGCTGGCTTGTGGTCAGACGATTCGCATCTATCATTCTCCGAATCTGAAGGAATGGACCTTTGCCAGTGAATTTGGCCATGGCATCGGTAGCCATGACGCGGTCTGGGAATGCCCGGATTTATTTCCGCTGCATATTGATGGGAAGCGGGCACAGGTGAAGTGGGTCATGCTCGTAAGTATTGGTGATGCTCCGACGATTCGGGAAGGGTCCAGAACACAGTATTTTACGGGTGAATTTGATGGAACGACCTTTGTACCCGATGCAGATAGTGAAAAGGTCCGCTGGCTCGACCATGGCAGGGATAACTACGCAGGTGTGTGCTGGTCGGATATCCCGGTGAGGGACGGACGACGCCTGTTTATTGGATGGATGAGCAACTGGAGATATGCCAATCTGACACCGACGGAACGCTGGAGAGGTGCCATGTCCATTCCGAGAGAGCTTACGCTTGAAACGAGAGAGGACAAAGTTGCACTTATTCAGCGGCCTGTCCGGGAACTGGAAGGACTGAGAACTCCCGTCCTGTCCCTGAAAGAGCCGTCTTTGGCGGAAATACGGGCCGCATTTTCGGCCCTGAGGTTGGACTGCTATGAGCTTGCAGCTGAGGTGGCGACCGTCGGAGACTTTGGTTTCAAGCTGCGGGTATCAGATCAGCAGGAGACACTCGTCGGTTATGCATCCGAAACACAGGAGGTATATGTAGACCGGACACGGTCAGGCTGTTCGGATTTTCATAAGGACTTTGCGGGAAGGCACGCCGTCTCGCTGGAAGCGGTAGAAAACCGATTGCACATTCATATCTATGTGGATCGGTCGTCTATTGAAGTGTTTTTTAACCACGGGCAGGTGGTGATTACCGATTTAATATTCCCTGATGCAGCCTCTAATGGTCTTGAAATATTCACAGCGGATGAACAGATTACGTTGTATTCGCTGGAGCTTTATGAGCTGAAATGAATGAGATGTTCTCGATATCAGCTCCACAGCGATTTTTTTCAGCATTTTGTAGTGAAAGCGCGGTATTGATCCGTACTGGAAGGTGGGAGGCTGGGGATGAAGGTGAAGTTGACAAACACGCGAACGAACCTGATCGATTGGCAGATTAAGGGACAGGGACACGTGGAGGATAACGTCCAGGGTCTTTTGCTGAGGTCGGGGCCACAGAAAATTGTGATGGCTATGTCTGGGACAATGTCTAGGGATTTTAGTTTTGAAGCGGATGTTATGATCGTGGACACACATGCAGATGCTGCGCTGGTATTCCGTTCCAGTGAGGATGGACACTCCTCCTATATGCTCCAGATCGCGCCGGGTGCCGGATTGTTGCGATTGCGGGATGCTGCCGGAGACACCGGAAGACTGAAAGAGGAGCACCGGGTAGATGTAGTGAAAGGAAACATTTATCATCTCAAGGTGAGCATGGAAGGATATCATCTTAAGGTGTATTGGAATGGGGGCTATAGTCCGATTATTGATGTGGTCGATACGACGTATACATCAGGATATTTGGGACTGAATGTTTGGAATGGATCGGCGTTATTTCAGAACATTCAGGTCAGTGATATGAATACCAATGTAGGCGAACCGCTTCTGATCCGTGGAAAATGGCAGCCTGACCTGCGGGGGCAGAGGGCCGAGGGAGCAAGCACAGAGGGAAGCACAGGGGGGAGTATAGAGGGTGCGTTGAAAATATATGGCTCTGCAGCTGCAGACCTGGTGCTGGAAGGGAGTGTGACCCTGGATCCTGCTGAACCGGGAATCGAAGCAGGATTATTTTTCAGAGGAAGCCAAGACGGGAAAGATGGATATGTTGCTTCTGTGCAGGGTGAAGGGAATCAGATTCGCGTGCAGTTGAAAAAGGCAGACGGAACGTTGATTACAAGCTCGGCACAGACGTATCTGGCTTCGTCGGGCGGTAGACACAGTTTGGAAATCAACGCACATGGAGAGCGGATTCGCGTGTTTATAGATGGCTATACTCCTGCGGCGATTGACATCGTGGATAACAGCTATGCCAGCGGTTTTACAGGCATGAAGGTGACTGGGGGGACGGCTTGTTTTCAGGATATCTACCTCACCCCCGCCCTGGATCACTATACAGAAAAGTATCGGCCGCAGTATCATTATTCCCCTGCCAGAGGTTCGGCAAGCGATCCGAATGGATTGGTTTATTTTGAAGGAGAGTACCACCTGTTCCATCAGGATGGAGGACAATGGGCGCATGCGGTCAGCCCCGATTTATTGGATTGGAAAGGGCTCCCGTTCGCATTGGAGTGGAATGATCTTGGACATATCTGGTCAGGATCGGCTGTAGCAGACCTGACCAATGTCTCTGGCTTATTCGGCGATTATGGTGGAAAAGGGCTGATCGTTTATTATACTTCCTTCAATCCAGATCAGCCGAGGGGGAACCAGAGGATTGGCCTTGCCTACAGCACGGACCGGGGGCGCACATGGCAATACTCGATAGACCGTCCCATTGTGATCGAGAATCCGGGCAAAAGGGAAGACGATCCCGGCAATTGGGATTTTCGTGATCCGAAGGTGGTATGGGACGAAACCTATCAGCGCTGGATCATGGTCGTGTCGGGAGGCGATCATATCCAGTTTTTTACCTCCACGAATCTGATCGATTGGGGATGGACGGATAATTTCGGTTATGGCGATTATATACGTGGCGGGGTATGGGAATGCCCGGATCTATTTCGGTTTCCGGTTAAAAACGAAGGTACCTATAAATGGGTACTCATGATTAGCACGGGAGCCAGTGCGAACACTCAGGGATCGGATGCAGAATATTTTATCGGTCAGCTGACGCCTGAGGGGAAATTCCAAAATGATCTTCCGCCGGGGAATGTGTTGAAAACCGATTGGGGCAAAGAATTCTATGCCTCCATGTCCTTCTCGAATGTACCCGATGGGCGGCGCATTATGCTGGCATGGATGACGAACTGGGACTACCCGTTCAGCTTTCCGACCTCTCCCTGGAAGGGGCAATTTACCATTCCAAGAGAGCTATCGCTAAAAACGACCACTGCGGGTATTCGTCTCATACAGCATCCCGTATCTGAGTTAAAATCGCTGCGTTCTCCTTTATTTTCGCTGGAGAACCACAGTGTTAACGAATCATCTCTGAATATACTGGAGGGCTTGAAGGCAAGTGCTTATGAAATCGAGGCAGAGTTCGAGTTGCCTTCCGCTGGAGCGGCTATAGAATTGGGGTTCCACCTGAGGAGCGGCGGAGATCAAAGAACAGTCGTCGGCTATACTACAGGATTGCAGCAGATGTTCGTGAACCGTGCCGATTCAGGGCTTACTGATTTCTCCAGTCTGTTTACGACGCTTCATAAAGCGCCGCTTGCATCCAGCGGCAACCGAATCCGCATGAGAATATTCGTGGACGAATCCTCAGTTGAGGTGTTTGGAAATAACGGAGAAGTCGTATTTTCGGAGATTATTTTCCCGGATTCGGCGCGAAGAGGGATGAGCTTGTACACCCAGGGCGGTGAGGTCAAAGTCGTTTCTCTCCATGTATATGCTTTACAAAACAGCTGGAGATTGCCAGCTGCTTCGTTCGCCAGAGTGATCATGGATCACGCATATGTGGAGCTTGCGAGGGGGCAGTCGAAGCGTATGTACGCGAGTGTGGAGGGTGAGTCTGGAATAAAAGAAAGCGAGCTGATTTGGGCTTCCAGTAATCCTGGAATTGTGAAGATCACCGCGTCTGGAGATGGGAGTGCACTAATGGAAGCGGTTTCGCCGGGAGAAGCAGTTATCACGGCTTTCGACCCTGAGGATAAGGTGGGCGGCAGTACCCTGGTGAAGGTGCACGGCGGGGTGTTTCATACCAACCTTACGGGCTGGAAGCCGGATGTTTCCGGTTCGCGGTGGATCGTGACAACGGACGGGGTTCGTGGAAGCTATACCATGGATGCAAACTACATGGCAAGCGAGCAAGCGAACGATTTCACGTATGAGGCAGATGTGAAGCTATCTGGGCATGGCAGTGCAGGCTCCATGCTTTTCCGCGCCAATGCTGACGGATCAAACGGCTATTATTTGAATCTGGACCCCAATATGAAATGCATCCGTTTGTTCTATAAAAAAGACGGCCGTTTCGAGGATCGGCAGGTGCTTGCCAAGGTTCCGAGGTTTGTCCTGCCGGATATGTTTTATCATATTAAAATCGTGGCGGAGGGCCTGCGCATTCGCGTTGACCTGGATGGCGAGCAAGCCATCGACCTGGAAGATGGAACGTTTACTGAGGGATATTTTGGTGTGAATGTATTTGGGGGGCAGGCTTTTTACCAAAATGTAAGGAATCAAAAAAATTAAATTTCCTATTTTGAGGATTTTGCAAAATCCTATTTTATCAGGAGAGCCGTGGTCGGACTCTCTTTTTTTACGGCTTAATGTCATTGAGAAAATGAAATGTAACCGCACACATGTGAAGGGGATGACATCTTACCTAACGCAGAAATTGACACATATGTGAAATGAGGACAAATGTCAGGATTTTTATGGAGAAGCGAATTGACTGGAATGGCCCCTGTCTCTAAGATGTAATTATATTCCAGGCTAAACAAGAGATTTGTGTAAGGGAATATAACGTGGAGAGGAGAGAATGAATGGACTCTTTAGCTGATCTCTCGGAGACCCCCTTAGCATTAGAAACCCTCAGACGACATCCCTGTTATAACGAAGAGGCGCATCGCTACTTTGCGCGCATTCATCTTCCGGTAGCTCCGGCCTGCAATATTCAGTGCCATTATTGCAACCGCAAATTCGATTGCGTCAATGAAAGCCGTCCCGGCGTGGTCAGTGAACTGCTCACGCCGGAGCAGGCGGCACGCAAGACCTATGGCGTAGCGGCACAGCTTATGCAGCTATCCGTCGTCGGCATTGCGGGACCTGGAGATCCGCTAGCCAATGCGGACGCAACCTTCGATACCTTCCGCCGGGTCCGTGAGACAGTTAAGGATGTCATTTTCTGTCTCAGTACGAATGGCCTTACCTTGATCAGGCATGTCGACAGGATTGTAGAGTTGGGCATTTCGCATGTCACGATCACGATCAATGCTGTAGATCCAGCCGTGGGGAGCCGCATTTATGGATGGGTCTACGATGAAGGAAAACGCTATGCGGGAGAGGAGGCCGCACGGTTGTTGATTCACCGCCAGCTGGCAGGCTTGAAGATGCTGGCTTCCAGAGGCGTTTTGTGCAAGGTGAACTCGGTGCTGATTCCCGAAGTCAACGATGCCCATCTGCCGGAGGTAGCCAGGGTGGTCAAGGAGCATGGCGCAGTGCTTCACAACATTATGCCGCTCATCATTGCTCCCGGCAGCCGGTATGAGCAGGAAGGGATGCGGGCACCCCGTCCCCGTCTGGTCCGGCAGCTGCAGGAGCAATGTGCGAACGCGGGAGCCGTCATTATGCGCCATTGCCGTCAGTGCAGGGCGGATGCGATCGGACTGCTGGGCGATGATCGCAATCAGGATTTTACATGGGAGAACATAGCGGCTGCTCCTCCCATGGATGAAGGGGCAAGGGCACAATTTCAGAAAGAACTGGATGAGAAGGTGAGAGTAAAAATGGAACGCAAGGAGGGACAATCGGGCCGTAAGCAATCGTCAACCGGGGCTGGCTGCAGCTGTCCGTTATCGGGAGATCAGCCTGAAGCAAGCTATGCCTCAAAGCCGGTCCTGATCGCCGTGGCCAGCCGTGGCGGAGGGAAGGTGAATCAGCATTTCGGCCGTGCCAAGGAGTTCATGATCTATGAAAGCGACGGGGCTATTGTACATTTCGTAGGCATTCGCAAGGTGCAATCCTACTGTCACGGGAAAGCCGATTGCAACGGGGACAAAGCTGAGACGATGAAGGAGATCCTTTCCATGGTGCATGACTGTGCATTGCTGCTGTCGTCCGGCATAGGCGAAGCCCCCAAAGAGGCACTGCAGGAAGCTGGCGTGCTGCCCATTGTATGTGGCGGAGATATTGAGGAATCCGTTTTGGAATACGTAAAATTTTTACGTTATATGTATCCTGTGCAGAGCAGTAAGGGAAGTAAGCATTCACCCATTGAACATTTTGGAGGCTGAGAAAATATGAGACAAATTGCGTTTTACGGCAAGGGCGGTATCGGCAAATCGACAACCTCGCAGAATACACTGGCTCAGCTCGCGACCAAATTCAAGCAAAAAATTATGATCGTTGGCTGTGATCCCAAGGCAGATTCCACCCGTCTTATTCTGAATACGAAGGCCCAGCAGACAGTACTGCATCTGGCGGCTGAAAGGGGCACGGTGGAGGATTTGGAGCTGGAGGATGTTGTCCAGAAGGGCTTCGGTGACATTCTGAATGTAGAATGCGGCGGGCCAGAGCCTGGTGTCGGCTGTGCAGGGCGCGGCATCATCACGGCCATTAATTTTCTGGAGGAAGAGGGGGCCTACGAAGGGCTGGATTTTGTGTCCTACGATGTACTGGGCGACGTCGTGTGCGGGGGCTTTGCCATGCCGATCCGGGAGAAGAAGGCTCAGGAAATCTACATTGTATGCTCAGGCGAGATGATGGCCATGTACGCTGCCAACAATATTGCGCGCGGGATACTGAAGTACGCCAACAGCGGTGGGGTGCGTTTGGGCGGCTTAATCTGCAACAGCCGGAATACAGACCGGGAAGCGGAATTGATTACAGAGCTTGCGAGAAGGCTGAACACGCAGATGATCCACTTTTTGCCGCGTGACAATGTTGTGCAGCACGCTGAGCTGCGGCGTATGACCGTTACTCAATACAACCCGGACCATAAGCAGGCTGCGGAGTATGAAGAGCTGGCAGGTAAAATTTTGAATAACGATATGCTGACGGTTCCCACTCCTATTTCCATGGAAGAGCTGGAGGAGCTATTGATGGAATTCGGCATTATTGAGGATGAAGAGACTGCAATGAACAAAGCCGAGGCGTCGGGACAGTAGACCACAGCCGGAAGGCTTAATGCCGGAATCATCGTGTGATTGATGGGGGAGCTGAACGCGCAGCTTGCAGGAGGGAGGAATAGGCCAAATGAGCAGTATTGTGGATAAGGGAAAGCAGATCGTAGAGGAGATATTGGAGGTATACCCCAAGAAGGCAAAGAAGGACCGGAGCAAGCATTTTGAGATCGCAGATGAGGAGCTTGTAAACTGCGGAACCTGTTCCATCAAGTCCAACATGAAATCACGGCCCGGCGTCATGACGGCGAGAGGCTGTGCCTTTGCAGGGTCCAAGGGTGTGGTATGGGGCCCGATTAAAGACATGGTGCACATTAGCCATGGTCCCATCGGCTGTGGACAATACAGCTGGGGCACCCGGCGCAATTATGCGAATGGGGTATTGGGGATCAACAATTTTACCGCCATGCAGATTACAAGCAACTTTCAGGAAAAGGATATTGTGTTCGGCGGAGATAAGAAGCTGGAGGTGATCTGCAGGGAAATTAAAGAGTTGTTCCCGCTGGTCAAAGGCATCTCCGTGCAATCCGAATGTCCGGTTGGACTGATTGGTGATGATATCGGGGCTGTAGCCAAGAAGATGACAGAGGAGCTGGGCATTCCGGTCATTCCTGTGCGCTGTGAGGGCTTTCGCGGGGTGAGTCAATCTCTGGGCCACCACATTGCCAATGATGCGATCCACGATTTTCTGATGGGTCGCCGGGAGCTGAAGGAGTGCGGGCCTTATGATGTTTCCATTATCGGGGACTACAATATCGGCGGTGATGCCTGGGCCTCGCGCATATTGCTGGAGGAAATGGGACTGCGGGTCATAGCGCAGTGGTCGGGTGACGGTACGATCAATGAGCTGGGGATTGCCCATAAATCCAAACTCAACCTGATCCATTGCCATCGTTCAATGAATTATATGTGCTCAACAATGGAGCAGGAATACGGAATTCCCTGGATGGAATATAACTTCTTTGGCCCGACCAAGACGGTGGAGAGCCTAAGGGCGATTGCCGCCCGTTTTGACGAGACGATTCAGGAAAAATGTGAGCAGGTCATCGCCCGATATATGCCGCAGATGGAGGCGGTTATCCGTAAATACCGTCCCCGTCTGGAGGGGAAAAAGGTGATGCTTCTGATTGGCGGGCTGCGGGCAAGGCATACCATCGGTGCCTATGAGGATCTGGGCATGGAAATTGTGGCTACAGGCTATGAATTTGCCCATAAGGATGATTACGAAAAGACGTATCCCGATGTAAAGGAAGGCACCATTCTGTACGATGATCCAACGGCCTATGAGCTGGAGGAATTGGCCCAGCGGCTGAATATTGACCTGATGGGTGCCGGAGTCAAAGAGAAATATGTGTATCACAAAATGGGCATTCCCTTCCGTCAAATGCACTCCTGGGATTACAGCGGGCCTTATCATGGCTTTGACGGCTTCAAGATTTTTGCACGTGATATGGATATGACCATCAACAGCCCAGTATGGAGCCTGCTGCCGTCCCGGCAGACTGTGGAGGTGTCGGTATGAGCGAGCGCCTGAATATTGTCGATCACAATCAGCTGTTTCGGCAGGAAAAGTATGTGCGCCAGCGTGAGGGGAAACGAGCCTTCGAAGCCCCTTGCTCGCCTGAGGAGGTTACTTCCACCCTGGAGTACACCAAGACCAAGGAATACAAGGACAAGAATTTTGCTCGTACAGCTGTAGTCGTGAATCCGGCCAAGGCTTGTCAGCCGCTGGGAGCGGTCATGGCTGCGCTGGGCTTCGAGAAAACACTCCCGTTCATTCATGGCTCACAGGGCTGTACGGCCTATTTCCGCAGCCATCTTGCCCGCCACTTCAAGGAGCCTGTTCCTGCCGTATCCACCTCGATGACCGAGGATGCCGCCGTATTCGGCGGCATGCGCAACCTGATTGACGGGATGGAGAACTGCATTGCCTTGTATCAGCCGCAGATGATTGCGGTATGCACGACCTGTATGGCAGAGGTGATCGGGGATGATCTGTCTGCCTTCCTGGCCAATGCCCGTCAGGAGGGAGCCCTTCCCGAGGATATGCCGGTTCCTTTTGCCAATACCCCCAGCTTCTCCGGTTCACATATTACAGGCTATGATGCCATGCTGCGCTCTGTGCTGGAGACCCTGTATAACAAGTCAGGCCGGACGCCGCAGCCTGGACACGAATTGAAGCTGAATGTACTGCTCGGGTTTGACGGGTATACGGGCAATTTTGCAGAAATGCGGCGCATACTGGGATTGTTTGGTGTACCGTATACCATTCTGGGTGACCACAGCAGCAATTTTGATTCAGGCGCTACCGGAGAGTACAGCTACTATTATGGGGGAACGCCGCTTGAGGATGTGCCCAAGGCTGCAGATGCTGCTGGTACGTTGGCGATTCAACAGCACTCTCTTCGCAAAACATTAGGTTATATGAAGCGAACCTGGGGGCAGCAGGTATCCTCTGTCTCCACGCCGCTGGGCATCCACGCTACAGATCGCTTGCTTGAAGAGATCAGCCGTCTGTCCGGAAGAGAAATTCCCGAGGCATTAAAGCAGGAGCGCGCCCGAATTCTGGATGCCATGATGGATTCGCATGCATATCTGCACGGCAAACGCGTGGCTATGGCGGGAGACCCGGATATGCTCATCGGCCTGATTGGCTTTTGTCTGGAGCTGGGCATGGAGCCGGTGCATATTGTCTGCTCCAATGGGGACCGGAAATTTGAGAAGGAAGCAGAGCTTCTGCTGAAGTCCAGCCCCTACGGTGCAGAAGCAACGGTGCATTGCGGCCAGGATTTGTGGCATATGCGTTCGCTGCTGTTCGAGGACCCGGTGGACCTGGCTATTGGCAGCTCCCATCTGAAGTTTGCGGCCAAAGAGGCGAAAATTCCTTTGCTCCGTGTGGGCTTCCCGATCTTCGACAGGCATCATATGCATCGTTATCCGATTATCGGCTACCAGGGTGCGCTGAATCTGCTTACCCAATTCGTAAATACCGTACTGGATGTCATGGAGGAGCAGGCTCCGGATCACAGCTTTGATCTGGTGCGCTAATTGCTGTAACGCGTACATGCATGTTGGCAGCTTGGCTTGTGATTTCAATGGATTCTATCTGAAATAAGGGGGTTGTACGGATGGAGGCGGCTGTGCCTAGCGGAAGGCTGGAAATATCCTGCGGCAACAAAATTCCCAAAAGCACGCCCTGTCCCCGGCCTGTGCCGGGGGAGGCTTCGGGTGGCTGCTCTTTTGACGGGGCCCAGATTACACTGATTCCCATTGCAGATGCGGCTCATCTGGTGCACGGGCCGATGGCGTGTCTCGGCAACAGCTGGGAGAGCAGAGGCAGCCTGTCTAGCGGTCCGGAGTTGTCGGCGTACGGCTTCACTACTGATCTTGGAGAACAGGACATCATTTTTGGCGGTGAACAGAAGCTGCATGAATCGATTCACTACATTGTCAGCCGTTTTGCACCTCCGGCTGTGTTCGTCTATACAACTTGTGTCACAGCTCTCACTGGTGAAGATATCGAGGGGGTCTGCAAGGCTGAATCCGAGCGGCTGGGAACGCCGATCATTCCGGTGAACAGTCCGGGGTTTGTGGGCAGCAAGAATCTCGGGACCCGGCTGGCCGGAGATGTGCTGTTCCAGCATATTATCGGCACCACCGAGCCGGAACAGACAACCTCCCATGATGTCAATCTCATCGGGGAATACAATATTGCGGGTGAGATGTGGTATATCGAGCGGCTGATGCAGCAGACGGGAATGAGTATCCTGTCCCGAATTACCGGGGACGGCCGGTTCCGCGAGATAGGCTGGGCGCACCGTGCCAAGGCCAATATGGTCGTATGCAGCCGGGCTTTGCTGGGCCTGGCAGTCCAAATGGAGCGCAAATACGGTATTCCTTATTTTGAAGGTTCATTTTACGGGGCAAAGGAAACGAGTTATTCCTTGCGGCAGATGGCTTATCTGACCGGAGATCGAGATGTGGAGCGACGGGTGGATAAGCTGGCCGCACGGGAGGAAATGAGGCTTTCACTGGAGCTGGAGCCTTACCGCAAGCAGCTGAAAGGAAAACGGGCAGTGCTCTATACCGGAGGTGTGAAGAGCTGGTCTGTCATTACGGCTTTGCAGGAGCTGGGCATTAAGGTGGTGGGTGTAGGCACGAACAAGAGCACTGCCGAGGATGTATCCCGGATTGCTGCCCGGATCGGGGATGATGCGGAATACATCCCGGAAGGCGGCGCCCGGCAGATTCTCAAGACCGTACGGAGCCGCAAAGCAGACATGGTCATTGCCGGGGGGCGTAACATGTATATGGCGCTTAAGGAGCAGATTCCTTTTGTGGACATCAATCAGGAGCGGCACAAGGCCTATGCGGGCTATGACGGGCTGCTGTCCCTGGCCAAACAGCTTGTGCATACGCTGCAGCATCCGGTATGGGAGCTGACCGCCAAATTGGCTCCATGGGAGGAGGAGACGGAATTTGCCGATTAAATCCGCCACGAAGCCTGTCAGTGTCAACCCGCTCAAGGTAGGACAGCCTTTGGGCGGCGTGCTGGCTCTGCAGGGGATATATCGCTCCATGCCTTTGCTGCACGGAGCTCAGGGCTGCTCGGCCTTTTCCAAGGCGTTGCTGACCCGCCATTTTCGAGAGCCGATCGCCGTTCAGACCTCTGCGCTGCAAGAGATGGACGTTATATTTGACGCAGACCGGAATCTGGAGGAGGCCCTGGATCATATCTGGTCCAAGCACCATCCTGATGTCATCGGCGTTATCAGTACGGCCCTCACCGAGGTGGCAGGCGTTGATTTTCAATCCAGGGTAAAGGCGTTCAAGCGAGAACGGGCATTAAAGGACAATCTGCTGTTTTCTGTATCGCTGCCTGATTTTCAAGGTTCCCTGGAGACGGGCTACAGCAGCACAGTAGAGTCGCTAATGGATGCCATACTCGTGTCGGCCGGAGGCAAGTCCCCCAAAAAACAGCGCCGGACGCAGGTCAATCTGCTGCCGGCTTCTTATCTGACAGCCGGAGACGTCATGGAAATCAAGGATATGATCGCCTCCTTCGGCCTGGAGGTGATTACGCTCCCCGATATTTCCACTTCCTTGTCCGGTCACCTGCTGACAGGCTTTTCCCCTTTAACAAGAGGGGGAACTCCGCTGGATTCAGCCTGCCAGATGCTGGAGTCTTCCTGCACCATTGCCATTGGCGCGAGCATGGAGCGTCCGGCGCGCAGACTGGCTCATGCCGCAGGCATTCCCTACCACTTGTTCGCTGGTCTGTCTGGTTTGGCTGCGAGCGATGCGTTCATACATTTTCTGCAGAAGATCAGTCGCGAGCCGGCTCCCGTCCGCTTTCGCTGGCAGCGTGAAAATCTGTTGGACAGCATGCTGGATGCCCATTTCTATTTTTCCGGCGCTTCGGCTGTAGTGGCGCTTGAACCGGATCATATGTTGTCGACCGCAGCCTGGCTAGAGGAGATGGGAGTGGAACTGAAGCGGCTCATTGCACCCTGCAGCACGCCCGCGCTGCAAAAGACAGAACGGGAAGTCTGGATCGGTGATCTGGATGATGCAGAGGAGAGCGCGCAGGGCGTGGATTTATGGATCAGCAATTCGCATGGAAGAAAGGGAGCGGCACGGGCCGGTGCCTCCTTCGTATCGGCAGGCTTGCCGGTGTATGACGAACTGGGTGCGCACACATCCGTAAGCGTCGGATACCGAGGGAGCATGGAGTGGGTGAACAAGGTGGGCAATGTATTGCTTGCCGAGAGGGGGAAGGGAGGATGAAGGTTGCATTTGCGACGGAAGACGGGGTACTTGTGAATGCTCATTTTGGGCAGAGTCCCATGTTCACTGTGTTCGAAATCCGGCTCTCAGGTGTTCAGTTCCTGGAGCATCGGCGGATAGCCCCAGGGAGCGATGAGCACGAAGCGGGCAAGATTGCCAGCCGAATTGGCCTGATCGAGGACTGTGCCCTGATCTTCCTGGTACAGATCGGCGCTTCGGCTGCCGCACAGGTTACCAAGCGGACCATTATGCCTGTGAAGGTAGCCTATGGCAGCTCCATTGAGGAGCAGGTCCAGCGTCTCCAGCATATGCTGGCACGCAATCCGCCCATGTGGCTTGCCAAAATCCTGCATGCTGAGGAAGGCAGCAGCAAAACCGAAGCATGAGCATGCTGTAAGGAAGAACAGTGATATAGGGGTGTAAAGCATGTGCAACAAATATCAAAAAGGCGGGAGTCGTACATGGAGGGGGTGGACGAATGGTACAGCTGCTGGAGGACAGCAGATACGAACGCCAGCTGAAGCTGCTGGGCATGGAAGGTCAGAACAGACTCAAGCAGGCCACTGTCATGGTCGCAGGCATCGGAGGCTTGGGAGGGACAGCGGCCATGTACCTGGCCGCTGCCGGAGTGGGCAAGCTGATATTGGCCCATGAGGGCGTAATTCATCTGCCTGATATGAACCGACAGGTGCTGATGGACAGCGGACGAATCGGTGAGGAGCGGATGGAGACAGCATTGCAGCATTTGCATCGTATCAATCCGGAGACCGAGCTTGAGGGCCACGCCCACAGAATTACGGAAGAATCCTCCGGACCATGGGTGGAAGCGGCAGATCTCGTGATTGATGCACGCTATGACTTTCCGGAAAGATATACGCTGAACAGGCTATGTGTTCGCTATGACAGACCGATGATAGAAGCCGCCATGTACGGCTATGAAGTATCGTTGATGACCATTGTTCCCGGCAGGACGGCATGCCTGGAATGTCTCTACCCGGAAGGAGGACAGCCTTGGGAGCCTCTGGGATTTCCTGTTCTGGGAGCCACCTCCGGCTTGATTGGCTGCATGGCCGCACTGGAAGCGGTCAAATGGATTACAGCTGCGGGTAATCTGTTCACTGACCGCATGTACCGTATGAATGTGCTGGATATGAGCAGCTACAGCATAGCGGTCAAGCGCAATCCGCGTTGTCCGTGCTGTGGAACAGGAGGGGATACAGATGAGTCGGTTGCGCGTTTGTGATACAACGCTTCGTGACGGAGAACAGGCTCCGGGGGTTGCCTTTTCGGCCGAGGAGAAGACTGAAATCGCGGTTATGCTGGATCTGGCAGGGGTGGAGCAGGCTGAGATCGGAATTCCGGCAATGGGGAAGGCAGAGTGCAGGTCTATTGCCAGGATTGCTGCTCTCGGACTTCAGATGAAGCTAATGACCTGGAATCGCGCAGTGTTCTCGGATATTGATGCAGCGGAATCGACGGGTGTCGGCTGGGCCCATATTTCGGTTCCCGTATCGACGGTACAGATAAAGGCCAAGCTGGGTATGACTTCTGCACAGGTGACGGAGCTGATCCGCAGGTCTGTCGATTACGGTTTGTGTAAAGGATTGACTGTCTCCGTAGGCTTTGAGGATGCTTCAAGGGCAGATGGCCTGTTCCTGGAGCAGCTGACGAATCAGCTCTATAGGGATGGCGTTCGGCGGTTCAGATATGCTGATACGCTGTCTGTTCACCATCCCGCTGCCATAGCTGCCCGTATAAACAGGCTTGTAGCGCGCGTGCCGCAGGATGTGGAGCTTGAGATCCACTGCCATAATGATTATGGTCTGGCGCTTGCCAATACTCTGGCAGCTTTGCAGGCGGGAGCTGTCTGGGCCAGCACCACCGTTTCGGGTCTTGGGGAAAGGGCAGGCAATACGGCGCTGGAGGAGGTCGTGATGTCGTGGAAAGACTTGTATCAAGGAACCTGTAGCGTCCGTCCCGAACTGCTGAACCCGCTGGCTGCACTGGTGTCCAAAGCCTCCAACCGAATCATTCCCGAAGGCAAGCCAATTGTGGGAGACATGGTATTCGTCCATGAATCCGGCATACATATCAATGGTCTGCTGAAGGAGCGCGCCGCCTATCAGGCCCTCGATCCGACCGAACTGGGCACTGACCATTCATTCGTGCTCGGCAAGCATTCGGGCAGAAGTGCAGTTCAATATATGCTGGAGCAGGAGGGGATCAAGGCAGGCCCCGATGAGATCAAATTCCTGCTGGAGCGGCTTCGCCTGGTCGGTGAAGACCCCAAGCGGGTCATCCGCAGCACGGACTTAAAGCACTGGCTGCAGCATTATCCGGCAGAGCTGTCAAAATAACCAAAAAAGCGTTCCTGTACGGTAAGTGTGACCGTGACTGGAACGCTTTCTTTTATATAAACCTCCACGCCAATGAAGGTTTATTCGTTCTGCTGTTTTTTACATATCTTTTAGGGCTGCAACCGAAGTCTCCAACTTACTGGTTAAACGAAGTCGTTCAGAGGGGTATAATACAATACAGTGCTGTATAAAGTGCGCATAGATAGTTTTACGGCAGGTTCGATTTATATGATGATTGGATGCTGATCTGGAAGGACGGCTGTCTGGCAATTGGAGGAATGCTTGTGGGGATGATGTTCTCTTTTCTAAAAAAATATCGGGTTCCGGCCATTGCAGCGCTCGTGATGATGCTGCTGGAACTGACGGTGGAGTTATCGCAGCCGTATTTGATCTCCAAAATCATTGATGAAGGAATCCGTCAGCAGGATTTGTCCATTGTCTGGTTCTGGGGCGGTGTGTTGGTAGGGAGTGCAGTTGTCGCCTTTATGGCAGGTATTTCCAGCTCCTTTTTTGCCTCACATGCAAGTCAGGGCTTTGGCTATGACCTGCGGGAAAAGCTGTACCGCAAGGTCCAGGCCTTTTCCTATCCGGTGTTCAAGCGTTTTGCCACCTCATCGCTGATTACGCGTTTGACGGGGGATGTTACGCAAGTACAGGATACGGTGTTTATGAGCCTGCGGTTTATGACACGGGTGCCGCTGGTGGTCATCGGCAGTATTGTGATGGCGTTGGTCGTACATTTCAGGCTCGGCCTGCTGCTGGCGGTTATGGCTCCGGTGCTGTTTGTATTTGTGCTGGTGATGATGCGGCGAACGGTCAGTTTGTTCAAGGACGTTCAGCGTCGTCTGGATGATGTTAACGGGGTGATTCAGGAGAATCTGACCGGAATTCGGCTGATTCGGGTGTTTGTGCGGATGCGGCATGAAATCGAGCGTTTTGCCCATTATGGAGGCGAATTGATGAAAGGGACGGTATCTGCTCTACGCTGGACGGAAACGACGATGCCGTTCATTTTGTTTACGATGAATGTGGGAATTATCGCGGTGCTTTGGTTCGGAAGAGGGCAAATTTCCACAGGGGATGCGAGTGTAGGGCAGGTGGTCGCAGTCGTCAATTATTCCTTGCGGACGATTGGGGCCTTGTCTGCCTTGTCCGGTATCGTGGTCGTGTTTTCCCGGGCGACCGCATCTACGGGACGGATTCGAGAGGTGCTGGAAACACAACATGAAGAACATGGAGAGGCAGCGTCTACTCCAACAAATAACACGCGAATTGAAGGGCAGGTAGAATTGGAGCGGGTGAGCTTTCATTATCCGGGCAGCGATTTGGCTGTACTGAAGGATATTTCTTTTAAGGCTGGGTCGGGTGAGCGTATAGCGATCATGGGGGCTACGGGCTCGGGCAAATCCTCGCTTGTGCAGCTGATTACACGTCTGTATGAGGAAGATGCCGGTCATGTGCGCTTTGATGGAAAGGACGCGCATGAGCTGGACGCTTCCATACTGCGTGAGGCCATCGGCTATGTACCGCAGGAGGTGCTGTTATTCACCGGCTCGATTCGGGACAATATCGCTTGGGGGCTGGAGAATGCCAGCCTGGAGCAGATTCAGGAGGCCGCCCGGATGGCGCAAATTCATGATACGATTGAACGCCTGCCACAAGGCTATGACACCTTGCTCGGGCAGCGTGGCGTCAATCTGTCCGGCGGTCAGAAGCAGCGGCTATCCATTGCCCGCGCACTGGTGCGCCATCCGGCGGTGCTTATTCTGGACGATAGCACGAGTGCGCTGGATGTGCGGACAGAGGCAGCCCTGCTGAAAGCGCTGGATGGCCTGTCCTGCACGACATTTCTCATTACGCAGAAGATCAGCTCGACTGCATCGGCGGATCAGATTTTACTGCTGGATGAGGGTCGTCTGATCGGGAGCGGGAGTCATGAGCATCTGCTGAATAGCTCAGAACTGTATCGCCGCATCTATGAATCACAATATGGAAAGGAGGAGCCGCATGCTCAAGAAACTCATTGAGCCATTCCGTCAGCCAACACCATCGTCCGGTGTGCTGCGTAATCCGGCAGGAGCCGAAGGACGCAGCAAGGCCAAAGCGAAGAACTGGTCCGGCACGTTAGGCCGGATATGGGCTTATCTGGCCCGCCGCAAGGCCAAGCTGATGCTGGTGCTGTTTATGGTCATGCTCAGCTCCGGGCTGGCTCTGCTAGGTCCATATTTGGTCGGCGTAGCGGTGGATGATTTTCTCGAAGGTCCGGGTGGAAGAACGTGGATTTATTTTCTTATTGGATTAGGGGCTGTATTTCTGCTTAATTCGCTGACCTCCTGGCTGCAAAACATCTGGATGATTGAAATCGCCCAAGAGACCGTTTACCGGATGCGGTTTGATCTGTTTTCGCATTTGCATAGGCTGCCGATTCCTTTTTACGGCAAACGTCAACAGGGAGAAATCATGAGCCGTCTGACCAATGATATCGAAAGTGTCAGCTCTACACTGAACAGCTCGGCTATTCAAATTTTTTCGAGCATCTTGACGCTGGTCGGTACGCTTGCAGTTATGCTGTGGTTAAGTCCTTTGATGACACTATTGACCTTTATTGTAGTGCCGCTAATGGCGGCCGGGATGCGCTGGATTACACGCCGTACCGGGCCTTTATACAAGGAACGCCAGCAGAACCTGGGCGAACTGAACGGTTATATTGAAGAAACGTTGTCCGGGCAGCAGATTATTAAAGCATTTTCGCAGGAAAAGAGGGTTATCCACGGTTTTGGTGAGCGGAATGATCGCATTCGTCTGTCGGGGTTCTGGGCACAAACCATTTCCGGCTTTATCCCCAAGCTGATGAACGGACTGAATAATCTCAGCTTTGCCATGGTAGCGGGGATCGGCGGGATTTTGGCCATTCACGGCTCGATTACCATAGGTACGATTATCGTATTCGTAGAGTATGCCCGCCAGTTCACGAGACCGCTGAACGATTTGGCGAACCAGTGGAACACGCTGTTGTCTGCCATTGCCGGAGCTGAGCGTGTATTCGAGATATTGGACGAGGATGAAGAGTCCAAGGACGAGCAAGGGGCGATAGCTCTGAAGCATGTAAAAGGGGCTGTACGGTTTGCCGATGTTTCCTTCGCTTATGATGAAGGGAGCGATACGTTGGAAGGCATTTCGTTTGAAGCCCAGCCCGGTGAAATGATCGCATTGGTCGGTCCAACCGGGGCTGGAAAAACAACGCTGATTCAGCTGCTTTCCAGGTTCTACACTCCCGACAAGGGAACGATTACGCTGGACGGGCGCGACATTACGACCATACAGCGTGAAAGCTTGCGCTCCCATATGGCGTTTGTACTGCAGGATTCCTTCCTGTTTCAGGGAACCATCCGTGAAAATATCCGCTTCGGCAGGCTGGATGCCACCGATGAGGAGATTGAGCAGGCATCCAGGCTGGCGAATGCTCATTCCTTTATCATGCGGATGAAGGACGGATACGATAAGGTGTTGGAGGCTAACGGCAGCGGCATCAGCCAAGGACAAAAACAGCTGCTGGCGATCGCGCGCGCTATTTTGGCCAACCCTTCAATTCTTGTCCTCGACGAGGCAACCAGCAGCATCGACACCATTACCGAGCTGAAAATACAGGAAGGGCTGGAACGGCTCATGCAGGGTCGCACAAGTTTCGTTATCGCGCATCGGCTGAATACCATTCGTCAGGCTGACCGGATTCTGGTCTTGAAGGATGGTCGTCTGGAGGAGCAGGGCTCTCATGATGCATTGCTGGCCCATAAAGGCTTTTACAGCGATTTATATGAGGGTCAGTTGAAAAAGCAAAGCACTTAAGCTGGCTCTCGATAGGCAGTTTGGCCTTGTGTTTGCTGTCACGGCCTCCGTCGGGGTAGGCTACGTCTAAGATGGAGTCGTCCAGCCGATGAATAGCGTCATTGACGACATGAACGAGGTGGTTAGGTGGGATGTTTTAAAACAACGGGGGTGTCCCAGCAGCCATTTTATGGCTTTTGGGACACCCCCAAACCGACACAATATATCTTTTAATAGTTTCAAAAAAGTATTGCCTTATTATACAGATTCAGTAACCGGGCTGTTTAAGGGACTGGATTTTTCAAACTCAGTCGCTGCCGGAATCATCTCCACTTGTTTGTCGGGATGAAACTCCTTTTCCGATTTGGCGACGATGACGGTAGCGACTCCGTTACCAATCAGATTGGTGATGGCGCGTGCTTCCGACATGAAGCGGTCCACACCGAGCAGCAGCGCCATTCCCGCCAGCGGAATGGAAGGGAAGGCCGCGAGTGTGGCTGCCAGCGTGATAAATCCAGAGCCCGTGACGCCTGCTGCTCCTTTCGAGGTCAGCATGAGAATGCCGAGCAGTGTCAGCTGCTGCCATAGAGTCATATCGACACCAGAGGCCTGAGCCACGAATATGGCGGCCATGGACAAATAGATCGCCGTACCATCCAGGTTAAACGAATAGCCCGTCGGAATAACCAGACCGACCACTGACTTGGAGCAGCCGTATTTCTCCATTTTGTCCATCATACGTGGCAGGGCAGATTCGGATGATGAAGTACCGAGTACAAGCAAAATTTCTTCTTTGATATAAGCAATAAACTTGAAAATACTGAACCCGTACATGCGAGCAATCAGACCGAGTACAATGATAACAAATAAAGCCATGGTCAGGTAAACGGAGCCCATCAGCTTGCCGAGAGAGGTCAATGACCCGATGCCGAATTTGCCAATGGTATAGGACATGGCACCAAATGCGGCGATTGGTGATAATTTCATGACCATATTGACGATGCCAAAGAAGGCGTGCGACAGCTTGTCGAACAGGACAATGACGGGTTTGGCTTGCTCTCCCATGGCCGTCAGTGACAGCCCGAAGAGAATGGCAAAGAGCAGGATAGGCAGCAGCTCTCCACCTGCCATAGCGCTGACTACATTTTCAGGAATAATGCCGACGATGAAATCAACGAATCCATGACTTGATTCCGCTGCTTTTTGAGCATATTGAGATACGTCTCCGGTAGCCTTGCTCACATCAATGCCAGCTCCCGGTCTTACGAGGTTAACCACAAGCAGACCAATAGCCAGCGCAATCGTGGTAACGATTTCAAAATAAAGAAGCGCCTTTCCGCCGATACGACCGACCTTTTTCATGTCCCCCATACTGGCAATGCCGTGCACAACCGTAAAAAATACAATGGGTGCGATGACCATCTTGATGAGCTTGATAAAAGAGTCTCCGAGCACTTTGAGCTTTTCACCTGTTGTAGGAAAAAAGTGGCCCAGTAGAATGCCCAGAACAATAGCGATAACGACCTGAACCGTCAAGTTTTTAAAATTAATTCTCAGTTTCATAGGGATACGCTCTCGCTTTCCTTTGATTTTTGAAAACGCTTTATTTTTTGTATCCCCAGTGTAAAAGCTACGATCTTGGCAAACAAGAATACGGTCATAACGTTCTTTTTGGTCTTTAAGGTCCCTGAATCATATTCATCAGATCCGACCCGATGACAGGGATGAACTCCGGATAGAGTGCGCGCAGACGTTTCCTCCAAAGCATACGCTCATCCTCGGACAGACGGGTAATAGTAATATCTCCGGCCTGTTGCAGCTGGCTAAGCCGATTGGCATTTTCATTTGTTTCCCGTTTGTTCCAGCGTGTCGTTTCCTCAAGTGCCTCCTGCAGCACCAGCTTGGCATCACTTGGGAGGCTATCCCAATAGGATTTGTTAAATACGACGGCATACCCCAGATAGCTGTGATTGCTGATGGTCATATATCGTTGCACCTGGTAAAACCGTTTGGTAAGGATGTTGGATATTGTGTTCTCCTGTCCATCTGCTGTGCCCGTCTCCAGGTTGTGGTATATTTCATTGAAAGGAGTACTAATGGTCGATGCCCCAAGTGCTTCAAACTGACGCTCCAACACCTTGCTTGGCTGAATACGGAATTTCAAGCCCACAAAGTCTGCGGGCTGGCTAATGGGATGGGTGTTGTTAGTGATCTGTCGAAAGCCGTTGGACCAGAAAGCGACGCCTTTCATTCCATGGGGTTCAAGTGTTTGCGATAGCCGCTTGCCCAATTGCCCGTTCAGTGCCTGATCGACCCCAGCTTGATTCTCGAAGGCAAATGGAAGATCCATCACCAGCCAGGCCGGATCAATCGCATTCAAATTGGAAAATGAAGGCGCGATCATCTGGATTTCTCCCCGTTGAAGTGCAGCCACTTCGGTGGATTCTGAGTAGCGCATTCCATTAGGGAACACCTGAATCTCAATCCGGTCATGGGATTTTTCTTTAACAAGCTGGGCAAAACGAGCGGCAGCCAGCCCTTTGGGCGAGTTCTCAGCCACGACGTGGCTGAATTTGATCACGATCCTTTCCTTCAGACCAGTAAATTCATCATCATAAGGGAGCTCTTCACCAAAATTTTTTTGAAAACCGATCACATAAGCCGTTAGAATGCCCAGTATGAGCAAAACGGAGAATCCAACAGCTCTTTTCACAAATTAACCCCCTCTGTTGCTATTTTAGACCCATTATTCCACAATGATATTCAAAGGTAAACGCTTTAATAGGGAAGGAACAAATGATGAACAGACTTCGCATGTATTGGAAAATTATGATCCTTTCATTTGGGGTCGTGCTTTTTGCTCTTTTGATCGGCGGTCTTTTTTTGCTGGGTATCGCTACCCGGATCAAGGAAGAAGAACTCAAACAGCGGCTTACGATTACGGCTCAGACGGTTGCCAACCTGCCGGACGTCGTGGAACGAATTGATGACCCGAATGCTTCTGCCGTGATTGCGCCTATGGCGGACAAAATTCGGATATTAAACAATACGGCTTATATTGTCGTGCTCGATATGAACCGCAAACGGTTGTCTCATCCGCTTTCGGAGCGAATCGGCGGAACGTTTGAGGCTCGGGACGATGATGCCGCATTTGCTGAACATACGTATGTCTCCAAAGTTCGCAGCGAAGCGGGGATTGGCTTGCGTTCCTTTGTGCCGATTATGAATGCTTCCTCGGAGCAGGTGGGCGTCGTTGTAGCGGGCGGCTTGCTGCCAAGCGTGACGGAAATCATCCGGCAGGAAAAACAATCCATCATCATGACTTCGCTGCTGTCGATGATGTTTGGTGTGATTGGCTCTGCCCTGCTGGCCCGTCATATTAAGCTCCAGATGTTCAACCTGGAGCCGCAGGAGATTGCGAGAATGTTTCGCGAGCGAAGTGCGGCCTTTCAGGCAATGCACGAGGGTGTCATTGCCATTGACCGCAACTGCATGATTACCATTTTCAACGAACGAGCCAAGCAAATCTTCCACGTACACCGTGATGTAGTGGGCTTGCCGATCCGTGAGGTCATTCCGGATACCCGTTTGCCGGAAGTGCTGGATTCGGGAGTCGCGATTCTGAGCCAGGAGCTAAAAATTGGCGGGACCATTATTTGGAGCAACCGGATTCCCATTCGCGAACAGGGAGTTACGATGGGGGCGATCTCCATATTTCAGGATAAAACCGAAGTAACGAGAATGGCCGAGGAGCTCACAGGTGTCAAAGAGTTTGTTCATGCGCTTCGTGCACAAAATCATGAGCATATGAACAAAATGCATACTGTTGCTGGTTTGCTCCAGCTAGGACAGCAGAACGAGGCTTTGAGCTATCTGTTTGAGGTGACCGAGCAACAGGAGGAGATTACACGCTTCCTGCAACGGCATTTCGATGACGACGGAGTTGCAGGTTTGCTGTTGGGTAAAATTAGCCGTGGCAAAGAGCTTGGCATTGATATTAGGATTGATCCTGACAGCAGAATGAATCAATTTCCCCGGCTAATTGACCGACATGATTTTGTTCTGTTACTCGGAAATCTGATTGAGAACGCCTTTGATGCACTGGAGGATACAGAGGTCGGCTCCAAGGAGGTTTATGTCAGCATCCGGCAGGATGACGAATATATGTCCATATTGGTCGAGGATAATGGCTGTGGCATGTCGGAGACCACGAAGAAACGAATGCTCGAACGCGGATTTACGACCAAGGACGGAGAGAGCCGCGGCATGGGGCTGCATTTACTGAGCGGGATTGTCACCAAGGGGAATGGCCGCCTGACATGCGAACCTTCACTTGGCTTGGGAACTTCCATAGAGATTCTATTTCCGTTGAAGGAGAGAGGGAGCGACGATGAGTAAACCTATCAAATCACTTTTTCGTGTGCTGCTGGTCGAGGATGATCCAATGGTACAAGAGGTGAATCGGCAGTTTATCGAACAGGTTGACGGATTTCAGGTCGTAGGTCTGGCTTCCAATGGGCTGCGGGGGCTGGAGTTGATCGAGGAGCTAAAGCCTGATCTGGTTTTTCTTGACGTGTTTATGCCGTCGCTGGGCGGGATAACAACCCTGCAGCGCATCCGTTCCATGGTATTGCCTGTAGATGTAGTTGTCGTGACGGCTGCGAAGGATACGGAGACGATCCGCGAAATGATGCGAAACGGAGCGTTCGATTATATCATGAAGCCGTTCAAGGTAGAGCGTATCCACCATACATTGGAGCGCTACCGGGTACAGCAGGCTGGATTATGGGCGAAAGAAGTAGGAACCCAGGAAGAGCTGGACCTCATTATGCAAAATAGAGAAGCTGCCAAGGAAGAGGTAGTCCCTGCTCCAGTATACGAAGAATGGGCGATGTCTTACGATGAGCTGCCAAAAGGCTTGAATGCAGCGACTCTGAAGCAGGTGCTTGCGGTCATGGAGCAGCATGGCGGCAAACTGTCTGCTGAAGAAACGGCGGAGGGAGTGGGGATTGCCCGTGTAACGGCAAGAAGATACCTGGATTATCTGGAGAAAAAAGGGATCGTGCGCCTTGTTGTGCATTACGGCGGGGTCGGTCGTCCCGTTAATCGGTATGAGCTGCTGCGTGACCAAAATGACCATAAGTAACAATATGGACAAAAGCTTCCCAACGCTTTTATGAAAGCGGTAACATGTGAAAGCAGGGAACAGCATGATTATATGAATAACCATACACGTGTCTGCCTTAGGGCGGCACTGTACTATGAATAGAATAGGAGTAGATGCCCGTGGCCTTTAATAGTCTGATTCTTCGATTGGAGCTTGTCCATTCCAAAGTAAACTTTGGTGATGTCGCATCAACCATCAGCCATGCCGGGGGAGATATTACTTCTATTGATGTTATTCGTCCCGGACAGGATTCATCCGTTCGTGACATCACAGTCCACGTCGCTGAAGTAGCAGAGGCATCGCTAATCGAATCACTCAAGTTGTTAGCAGGTGTTCAACTGATTAACGTTTCTGACCGCACGTTTCTCGCGCACCTGGGAGGGAAAATATCCATCCGGCCCAATTTGCCGATTAAAAATCGGGATGATCTATCGCGGGTATATACGCCGGGAGTGGCCCGGGTCTGTACGGCCATTCATGAAAATCCGAAAAAAGCGTACTCCCTGACCATCAAACGAAATACCGTCGCGGTTGTTACCGATGGCACCGCCGTGCTTGGGCTCGGCGATATCGGTCCGCATGCGGCTGCACCCGTGATGGAGGGCAAAGCGATGCTGTTCAAGCAGCTGGCAGGAGTAGATGCATTCCCCATTTGTCTGGACACAAAGGATACAGAGGAAATCATTCGTACGATTAAGGCGATCAGCCCGATTTTCGGGGGCATTAATTTAGAGGACATCAGCTCTCCACGCTGTTTTGAGATTGAAACCCGGCTGGCGGAAGAACTGGATATTCCTGTCTTCCACGATGATCAGCATGGGACGGCGGTGGTTGTGATTGCCGGGCTGCTGAATGCGCTGAAAGTAGTTGGCAAGCGGATCGAAAATGTTCGGGTTGTTGTGAACGGAATCGGGGCCGCAGGTGTGTCGATATGCAAAATGCTGCTCGCCGCAGGGGTAAGCCGCCTTGTTCCGGTAGACCGGGATGGAGCCATTGTGCGAGGTGGAACCTATCAATATCCAATGTGGCAGTGGCTGGCAGATCAGCCTCAGGTAGAGTCACAGTCAGGCACATTAAAGGATGTCATTGCGGATGCGGATGTGTTCATCGGCGTATCCCGGGGTAATCTGCTCGATGCCTCAGATGTACAACGTATGGCTGCAGACAGCATTGTTTTTGCCATGGCCAATCCGCAGCCGGAAATTGCTCCCGAGGAAGCCATTCCGCATGTCCGTGTATTTGCAACAGGGCGTAGCGACTATCCCAACCAAATCAACAATGTGCTGGTGTTTCCGGGGATATTCAGAGGAGCGCTCGATTGCCGGGCACGCCACATCAACGAGCCGATGAAGTTAGCCGCCGCCCGTGCCATTGCTTCCGTCGTAAGTGAACGGGAATTGAACGAGCAGTATATTATCCCGAGCATATTCAACGAACAGGTCGTTACCGAGGTGAGGAAGTCTGTGATTGAAGCGGCTATTCTGACCGGAACGGCCCGGCGTATTCCACCGGATTTTAGATAGCCAAAGGATTTTAGATCGTCCGGTGGAGCAAAATAGAATAACACGACCAGGTCTGTTAAACTGTGAAAATAGAACGGCTGCAGATACGCTGCCGTGTTAGCCTTATCTATTTTGCGGAGGTGCGGGGATGAACGGAAGTCTGTTTGAGCTGCGTTTGCGGAACGGGGATTATATTCCCCGTTTCTTTGCTTACTATTACAAGCAGTGGCGCGACTATACGATGCCGTACCACGATCATCGTTCCACGGAGATCATGTACATGATTTCCGGCCTGTGCCGGGTGGATGTACAAACGGGAGGAAAGGCGGAAAGCATTACGCTGCGTAAAGGCGAGTTTATTATGCTGGACGCAGGCGTACCGCACCGACTGGTGGTGGAGGGAGAACAATCGTGCCGGATGCTGAACGTAGAGTTTGGTTTTATGGAGGGGATGAGTGTAGGACCGTCAATCCGGCAAATGGCAGCGGAGGAGCAGGAGATCACAGCCTTTATGTCGCGTCCATTCCCGTATCTGGTATTGTCGGACCCGGAAGAGGTATATTTTACGCTGAAAAGTCTCGTGCTGGAGCTGGATCAACGAAAAGAACATCCGGGTGCAATGGCAGAACTGCTTTTTATGCAGCTGCTGGTGCGAATTGCGCGTTTGCGGGAAGAGGCAGCGCACAGCAACACGCAGCAAACGGATATGTACGTCAAACGCTGCCTTGAATTTCTCCATCTGAACTATGATCGGGATATTGTGGTCCAGGATATGGCGGCAGCCGTGAATCTGCATCCGGGGTATTTGCACCGTATTTTCAAAAAACATACCGGACAAACACTTACCGCTTATTTGACCATGCTGCGAATGGACAAGGCCCGAATGCTGCTTCAGCAAACGGACATTCCCATTCAGGAAATTGCCGATTATGTGGGTGTGGGCAGCAGGCAGTATTTTCATATGTTGTTCAAAAAGCACACAGGCAAGACACCAGTTGAATACCGTTCTGCTGTGGAACGCCATGTATGGAACTATGCGGAGGAGGAAGGGGACTGAATATATAGGAAGTTTTATGATTTATTCATATTCGTGAGGAGCTTACCTGGTAGCAAAGGTAGGCTTTTTTGTTTTCGAAAATAGGCATTTTGATTCAGGTTCTAAAGAATCATTTTTAGGAGTTTAAAATTTATATGATTATATTAAATTAAAGAGGTTCATAGGGAAATCAGCTTTATTTTTATGAAAATGAAGACGTGTTTTCACAAGTATGGAGGCTTGCTCTGGGTAAAAAGAATCTGAATGATAGTAAATCTTTCATTTTTATGCATGATAATAGGTCTAATATCTTGTTTGTTTTATAAAAGTTATAAATTGACAATAACAAAGACACTCCGTATGATACCTATAATGTAAGGTATAAATTGGAATTCAAATGGTTCTTTGGATTCAATTATATTATAGAGTTCCACGAAATGAATATTGAGATTGGACATATAAAGGAGTTTTATCGACGATGGAACATATGGATGAGCAAATTGCAGACATGATTAATGCTGCACGGAAGGAACAACAGGGTGCATCAGGTCTTCCAAAATCGGATTTACACAATTACATAGAGTCTGAGAGCAGCTTGGAACTTCATCCACTTATGATGCTGGACGGAGAACGAATCGCTTTTGCAGAACGTCCTTTGCTGAACGACAAAATTTCGATATGGCTGCCCCGGACATTCACCGAGATGGGCGAGCGGGAGATTGAACTTAAATATCCTTCGAGTTATCGCCCACCGCTCATTTTGACCGATCCAACGGGGGAGATCAATTTTTCTTTTAACCTGACAGCAAGCGAACTGACGGATGAGGAGCTAGAGGCGTTCACCAGCGAGATGATCTACATTTTGCACCACACACAAAAGTTGACGGAATGGTATGCAGACGGTGTGTGCAAGGTGTATGGACGACGGGTCGGATACTGTGAATTTATGACTCCGGCTTTGAATACGCGTCTGTATAATTTGACCTTTTTTACAGCTCTGGAAGGGCAGGCTCTTATATGCTCATTTAACTGTACGGAGGAACGTATGGATACATGGCGTCCGGTCGCTCAACGTATGATGACCACACTAAAAATCCTGCCCAGTGAGGCCGAAGGAGGAGAAGCATGGAGCAGATAAGCACCACCTATTCTAATCTCAAAATCACGCCTTATCAGCTTGTTAATGTACAGGAGCTTTATCTGGTCAAGCGTCTGAATGACCATACCCGGCTTCGTTTTACCGCTGTCGTGCCTGAGGAACTAAAGGACACGTATGTGGATATGACCCAATTTGACTCACCTGTCGGAATCTCACAGCTGGCAGAGGATGGCACGGAGGTTCCCTTGTTTAGCGGAACAGTGCTGGCGATTGAAGTGAAGGCGGTACGAGATGTGTACTACCTGGAGGTAGAGGCTGTGTCGCATACCTACAGGCTGGATGTACGGCCCCAAAGCCGTTCTTTTCAGGACAAAAATATGAAGGTGGATGAACTGCTGCGTCGTATTTCGCTTCTTTATCCTAGCTTGGACATCATGGATTCGGCCACCGGGGGAGCGTCGATCGGGCGGATGTGGGTGCAGTACCGCGAGACTGATTGGGCTTTTCTCAAGCGACTGGCTTCCTATTACCATACCTCCCTTATGCCCGCGGCCATATTTGATACCCCAAAGTTCTATTTTGGCATTGAGGAAAGCGGAACAGCCGTTCAACTGGACAATTATCATTACACGGTAAGCAAAAGAATCTCGGCATATCGCTACTTTGCAGGCAATGATACAGCTTCGGTGGATGAGCAGGATTTTCTCGATTATACCGTTGAAACAGAGCAGGTGCTGGAACTGGGCAATGAAATCCAATTCCGTGGCAAAACGCTATATGTATACGAGGCACAAACTCGTATGACCCAGGGAGTCTTGCTGCACACATATACCTTGACGACGCATAAGGGGTTGCGACAGAAAACGTATTATAACGAGCAACTGACGGGTCTGTCTCTGGAGGGGAAAGTGATCGCTGTCGAACGCGATCGGGTTAAAGCACATCTGGATATTGATCCGGAGCAGGACAAAAATACAGCCCACTGGTTTCCTTATGCAACAGGGTATAGTGCAGAGGGGCATAGTGGCTGGTATGTGATGCCTGAGCTGGGGGATAAAGTACGTATTTATTTCCCGAACCAACATGATGACGAGGGTATCGCCAGTAGCTCGGCCCGGCAGGATCGAGGGGATGGTGGTCACAATCATTTGAAGCAGCCGGACGTAAAAATATTCCGGACGCCACATGGTAAGGAAATCCGTTTGACACCGGACGAGGTGGTAATCACCGGCAAGGATGGTGCTGTTTTCATCAAGCTGAATCAAGGCGACGGTATACATATGGTGAGCAACAAAGATATTCATTTTTCGGCAGGCGGCAACATCCATATGGAAGCGGGGCAAAAGGTGACTATTTCCGCCGGTCAGGAAATCAACCTGTCCAGCCGCAGCAGCCATATTACACTCGGTGGTGACACATCGGTCGTTGGCAGCGAAGTCAAAACGAATTGACGGAGGAAGCAGACCATGGCAAAAGAAAAAGCATCCATGACCATTCAGGCCGGATCAGGTGCAAAAAAAGGATATGTGGTTGCAGGGGCTATTTTGAAATGCAATTGCGGTACACAACCCACCCGGCTCAAGCGTCCGCTTAGCCACGGTGTTTATATCAAGGACAAGGCCCAGATGAATGTGGGGGATCACGAACCGGGAGTTCATATATCCGGGTTTGGTAATTGTTTTAGCCCAGCGAATCCGGCGGTGCAAAATAGCCAGATGGTGGACATTTTCGGTGTGAAGAAGGCGCCTTGTGTTCCAGTTATTCTTCGACCCTGGATTGGGGGCAAGCAGGATGTGCTCGTCGAGGGACAGCCCGCCTTGCTGGAGCATTGTACCAATGCCTGCCTGTATTGCGGAGCAATCACGATTGAAAATGACGGGCAGAATCTGGACTGATAGTGGGGGTTTCTCATCAAATGGACAAGGTGCAGGAAACATCCGGTTACCGTCATGTGGAATTACTGAGTAAAGTTCCGCTGCAAACCATGACGGACATTCGCATCGAGCGCAGATTGGGCGACCATGTGCGTTTGGTAGTGAGTGGCATCGTGCCGGAGGAAAAGCAGGAACGGTTTATGGAGTTGGAGAGTGAAGCCGAACCGGTGGAAGTCATCGAAAAGGACAAGGATGGCCAGCGGCTGCGTACGTTGTTCCATGGACAAATGACGCGTATCACGCTAAAGCAGGTACACGGTATTCATTACGTACAGATAGAGGCCATATCGCATACGATTCAACTCGATGTGAGGCCTGTGACCCGGTCTTTTCAAGATCATACCATGACGTATGGGCAACTGCTGAAGCAGGTGCTTGCTGGTTATACAGGAGCAGATGTGATCGATACAGTCAGCGGGGATACCCGACTGGGCGCTTTGACATTGCAGTACAGAGAAACAGACTGGGCATTTTTGAAAAGGATGGCTTCCAGATTTGGAGCTGTGCTTGTGCCTGAGGCTGCCGCAGATGGCCCCAAGTTCTGGTTCGGTATTCCCGAGGGACGACCCGCAACACTGGATGAGGCCCCGTATCACTCAAGAAAAAGTTTTGTCGGCGCAGATGGAGCTTTTTCTGACGGGGACGGTTTGTCATATGGAGCATCGTCGGTGTACGAAGCCGAAGCAATCCTCGGCGGCCCTCTTCCAGGATCGGGGCATGTGGACGACGGAATAAAATATTTTTGGAGTGATTCAAGCAGCAGTGAGTGGCTATCTGCTGTCAGCGTAGATGGCTTCATGGGTAGAGCATTGCCTGGGGGAGCAGACCTGTGGCATAGACAGCCGGGGATTCAAACAGGTATGCGCCATAACGAAGCCAACACCTCCTATGGTACGTCCTATACTGTGGAAAGTGCACGATATTTCCGCCCCGGAGATGTACTCTCTTTTCAAGACAAGGAACTGCTCGTTGCGGATATCGTGTCCCGGATGGACCGGGGGTTGTTTTTACATACCTATACACTGGTTTCTGAAGATGAAATTCGGCAAAAGCCGATCTGGAACCATTCAGTGAGAGGGGCCTCTCTAGAGGGCCGGGTACTGGAAGTTGAGCGGGATCAGGTACGTGTACATCTCACCATAGATGCTGTACAGGAACGGGAAAAGGCATGCTGGTTCCCCTATGCAACAGGCTATAGTGCAGAGGGCCATAGCGGCTGGTATGTGATGCCCGAAAAAGGAGACATGGTGCAGGTACAGTTCCCGACCCTGCAGGAGTCGGATGGTTTTGCAGCCAGGTCTGTGAGGCGCAGTGGCAAGCCTGTACCCGAGCTGAGCAATCCGGACATTAAATACTGGGGCACTCCTCATGACAAGCTGGTTAAGCTAAGCGCGCAAGAGTTGCTGGTATCGGCTAAAATGAATAGCGTATATATTTCACTTGATACGAAGGGAATACAGGTACACAGTGACCATGCGCTGTCAATTGCAGCCAAACGGGGGCTAACGATCCACGCGGAGGACACACTGAATATTGCGGCAGGCGAGGCCATTTATTTGCAAGCAGGCAGCAGCAGTATGGTGATAGACGGAGAGACGGATATTCGTTCGTCGCAAGTGAAGCTGGATGGGATAATCAAGCGTCCGGTTTTCGTCGCTGATCTGGAACCCGTGCCAGAACCGCCGCTAATGTCGATCAAGGCGTATCAGGCCGCCCATGCGCCGAAGAGTACTGGCGGATCTGGAGCGGGCTCAACTAACGGGGGAAGCTCAGGTGGTGGCCAGGCGGGGAAGGCAGGTGCTTCCTCCGCCACACCTGCATCGCCCAAGGCAAATTTGCTGGGCGGGATACTGAACGTAGCTCAGAAGGCGCTGAGTATCATCGGTACGGTTCCCGTATTGGGAACGCCTGCCCGGATAGTGAGCAGCAAGCTCACCTCCATTCGCCGCGACGTTGCCAAGGGAGGGCCAGCCCGTGCCTTGAAGTACGCGGCAGCAGGGTTATCCATGCTGGCTGGCGTGCCATCAGGAGGCTGGGCTGTGCTGGGCGGAAGGAATCTGGCGCGGGAAGCCGCAGCCTTTAACCGCCGGGTAGCTGCTTATAAAAAGAACGGCGTCGGACAACGCTACGCCGCTGCTTACAGAGGCAAAGTATGGACGGCAGCCCGCAACGTCGCCAGCTCCAGATCATTAGGGGAGCTAGTGAAAAGTCTAGCCCATAATATGGACAAGCTGAACACGGAGTATCACAAAATTCCGCTTGAAGTAAGAGCGGGCTGGAAGCCCAAGAATATAGAACAGCCTCCAAGGCAGCCTTGGGGAAAGATGAGTGTGCAGGAAAGGATAGAGCCTACTGAGGAAGATAAAAAGAAGTGGGGGATTCGTGGAACGTATGTTTATATAACAGTTAATGAAGACTACAGACCTGATATACCGGAAGGAAGTTATTGGGCAGCAGATCGAGTGGTGCGCACAGCAAATGGCGATCCTGATATTAAATATTATGAGGATTGGAAAAAAAGTTATCCTGGCGACTTTTTGATTTTATCGAATAAAGAAGGTATATCTCAAGAAGAGCAAAAGTGGATGTCATTATCTAACATGACGGAAGGTCCTTTTGTATTTGATGGACGAGGAGGAGGACGTGGCCCAAGTGCAGAAGAATTTAAACAGTTTTTCTCACAGGCGAGCAAGAAACAAATAACCGAGGAAATAATTTCCGATAGTGTCCCATTGAAACAGCAATCGAAAAATATACTCGAACAAGAAGTTAATATTGGGACTAAGGGGACGGGAAAAATTAAAGGGATGCCTCCTATTGTTCAGTCAAGAGTAAACTTAAGAAATGGAAGTGCAGAAGAGGGGGCAGGTTTTAATCATGTTTTAGATAGGCATTTTAATCCTTCAAAGAATGCTTCCCAATTCTCAATTACGCCTGACAAACTAAAGGGTATTCTTCAAGGTAAAGAAGTTGTGAACACTCCAGTGTCAAGAGTTTTGTACTCAGACATAAAGTTAGTAGATGGGACAGTTGAAAAACAGGCTAGATATGTAAGGGAAGTTACATTAAACTCAAACATAGGTATTGACAAGTTTAGTAATTCTCCTACAAATATTATGACAGTATTAACAGATAAGCATGGGAATCTAGTTACTGCTACTCCGGGGGTGATTAAATGAAATTGATAGGAAGCAAACAAGAACAGGATTTCAGAAAGGAATTAGAAGGTTCAAATATAATTTCGGCTCAAGATGGTAAAGCAAAAGCAATATTGGATGTGTTAAGAACTACTTTTGGAGAAGTAAAAACTGCATACATTTTGAATTGGACACCCGAACAAGGCGAAGATATATTCACTATTCTAGTTGACCTTGATAAAATTGCTAAAGTTGAAATTAGCAGAGTTAATCTTTCGGAAGTTCCTATAATTGAAACTTTTAATCTAAAGGATTTCCAAAAACGGTTGAGCAAAATATTCCAAATTAAATTAGCCGTGGCGATTGATTTGGCGAAAAAAGAACACCAAAATGGTTAATTACTGTATAAAACCTTGATTGGCTCTATGCCTTTCAAGGTTTCTTTTTGGAGAGGGGGGACGAGTGAATCAATCATACAACCAGTAACAATCTAACCCATGTAGTAACTGTGTAAAGATTTCTTCATTTTTGATGTACGCACAACAAAGTTTGAATTTTATACTCTAAAGAACAGATTACATAATTTTATCAGCAAGCTAAAGAATTAAGAAGGCAAGAAATGCGAGAAGGAGACAAGGGATTAGCAGAGGAAAAAGAACGGTTACGCAGTTACTATGAAAGGTTATATGAATATGGTTCAAATAAAGATTTTGAAACCTGGTTTGCTCGATTAACACAAACAAGTAAAGTCGAAAGTAACTCAGAGACAAATGCACAAAGAGCCTATATGGAAATGGTTCTGATGAAAAAAGATCCTACACCTAAACTGATAAACACGGAGCTTAAAGGAAAAAACGAAGTAGATTTTATGCTAGAAGTTGCAGCTAATAATAAAACAGACAGGAGTAAAAAAGATTGGGCTAAAAATGCCTTAAGTCCTTTATATGAAAATCTTTATAAGGGAAAACAAAAGCAAACATTTGAACAGTGGTACAATCAGCTTACAAGTAGCGATAAAATAGAATCAGACAGGGCATTGAATGAGTTCCGTGAAAAGATCGCAATGGAAAAAGCGATTATGTAAGCGGGGTTTGAACTAATTACTTCGGTTGTATCTGTTGCAACATTACGACAGGGGAATCGTCCAAGTCTGGGTATTGTACCAGGTGGCATGTCTAGTAGGACAGGCTCTGTTAATAAAAGTCCTAAATTACCGAATACAAGTAAGCTTCCTGAGGGGACGGGTGATGGTGTTGGCTCGGTATCTAAACAACCAGTTCAAATAATTCAAAACAGATATCCAAATGAGATTCAGCAAGGAAAGACTTTTGAATATGTTTTGGAGAATGGTCAAGTTAGGATTCGAGATGGAATTAAAGAAGTTGACTTCATCATTGATGTAAATGGTAACTTAAAGGTTGGACGAGGACATTCTCATTTAGCTAATGGAGCTAATGTTCAAGCTGCTGGAAAACTAAAAGTCGATGCTAATGGAAATGTTAGAAAAATAACAAATGAATCAGGACACTATACTCCAACAGCTGAGCAAGCTAAAAACTATGAGCAAATATTTAATAGTGCTGGAATAAAGACAGAAAACGCTTGGTTAGAAACATATCAATTAGAACTAACGAGCAACGGTTATGTTGATTTAGGAAAATTAAAGAAAATACAATCAACTAAATTGAAATAAAGGAGGAGATATTTTGATTAAAGTTACTCAAATGAATGAAGAAATTTTTTCAACAAATTTATCTAAAGCAGTTGATAAGATAAAAGAAGCTAGGAAAATTTCAAGCGATATAGTTAAATTTGTTATAGAGCCTATGGAGGAACATGGGAAAATGTTAGATGGTGGCGATGAAATGATGAAACGTCTTGTGTTATCTAAAGAGAATATTGGTGGTAAAAAACTACTATTAGAAGATGTTGTTGGGGTTTTAGGAGGGCTTTTTCCGAAAGCTCCCATATGGATTAATATATCTTTTATGGAGATGGAAGGAGATACCGCTATATTCAAATTGGAAACTAGTTTACGTTTTAGAAAACCAACATTATTAAGGAATGCTGAAACAGGTCATGCACCTTTTAACGTCATTGTATAAGGTCTATAAAGATTTTTGTGTAATCTCTTTACAGACTCAATGGGGCTACCCAGTGCCGAATGAACCACTTTACCTCATCATTACCAACATAACCTTTGTTCTACCTGTAGGAAAATTTCATGATTTGAAATGTACGCACATAATGTTTGTAAAAAGTATACCTAATTTAACGCATTAGCGTTACATGAAGCAGGCCAATTATGGTCAGATACTACCATAATTGACCTGTTTTTTTGTTATCTTCGTTTTATTGCGTTTTTTTCAAATATGTTTGCAACTTTGTACACACATAGAGCGATAGATCGGGTGAAAGGAACATGATGCAACTTTTGAGTGAGGTATACCGACCATAAAGATTGTCAGAAACCTACTGAGAGTTTACTAATAATGGGAAGGTCATGTGTTAAAGGCTAGCCGCCTTGCCCTCTAATTAAGCCCGAAATTCATGAAAAAATTCGAGAGAGGGTGGACACATGAAAGGGGTCACTGTATCCATTGACCGTATTGTCATTGACTTTACAGACGTATATTGGGACTTCTTCATTAACTTTATCGGAGCAAAGATGGCTAACCGTACTTGGACGGATGTTCATTCTACGAGCCAATTCCCGTTGACTAATACCTCCTTCTTCAAGAATTTCTCTAAGTCGTAATCGAACAAGAAAGTATCATGATTAGGACAGAACGTAACTATTACGACTATAATAAGACTTGGGCACCAAAGCAAATTAGAAATGTCCATATCGATATTTTAGATTAGGAGGGCATTTAAATGCTTGTAATAAAGGCTCTAACAAAGATATTTGAGGATTGGGGCGATGATATAGACGATTTTTATATCACTTATCATGTAGATATTAGCCCAAAGGAGATAAATGGAGCATCAGACTTATTTTCGTTTGAATTAATTAGTCCTAGAAGGTTAGAAAGGATGGTAGGTCAAGGTGATATCATCATAGGACGTGGGCATATTATAACAGGTGACTTTAATGAAAAAAAACTTGAAGAAACATTAAGGCATATTATTAATAAGTGTTCAGATGGTGATATTAATAAGGCAAACCATAATCTTTCTAAATACTTCCGTTGGGAGATGGACGAGTAGCTAGAGTCTGTAAACGGAGTTTACTAGCCCAACAAAAAGATCGTACAATACAACCAACAAACCAAACACAAAATGATTCAAACACTTGATAAACTTTCAAAGCTCTTTCCAACTTGAACCATGAGTAGGAATGGGCTTTTTTTGCATGCTCAAATCAAATGTTTGAATTCCAAATAATGCTATGAGGACACATTGGACATTATGGTAGGCGAGACCATTTATTTGCAAGCAGGCAGCAGCAGTATGGTGATGGATGCGAGACGGATATTCGTGCATCCCGAGTTAAGTTGGATGGACTTACGAAACATCCTGTTTTCGTATCGGATCTGAAGCCCGTTCCGGAGCCGACGCTATCCATTAATCAAAAACAGCCCATTCATAATTTCAAGTGATTTAAGGAGAAGCGGGCGGGTAAATTACAAATAAGCAAAAAAAAGCCTCTGAAGCATTGCCGATTTTAAGTCGGCATGACTTCAGAGGTTATATGTTTTCAAGCATTATAACACGTGTCCGGGCTTCTTGAGAGCTAAAGCCGGGTCATTTCCCGAGCCACATATTTTCCATCTGTTCAAGCGATCTCCCCTTGGTTTCGGGAACCTTGCGCCATATAAAGAATACGACGAACAACGAGATGGCTCCGAATGTCCAGAAGGTATTGGACGGACCGGCTGAACTCAGCAGGGGAGGGAATGCCTGGGATACCAGATAATCGCCGGCCCACAATGCCATCGAAGCGATGGCGACCGCTTTGCCGCGAACGCGGTTTGGAAAGATCTCCGAGATCATAACCCATACGATCGGCCCAAGCGATATAGCGTAGGCGGCCACGTAGATCAATATCATGATGAGCACGAGCGGTCCGGTGGTCAAACCCATTTTGAATGCGGCTCCGATAATGATCAAACAGAGGGTCATCAACGAGGTGCCGATCATCAGCAGGACTTTTCGCCCCGCTTTGTCGATCAGCCATACGGATACGATGGTGAACAACACATTGATCAACCCGATCCAGATGGTTTGGGTCAAAGAGGCATCTGTACCGAGTCCCATTCCTTTAAAGATAACCGGCGCGTAATACAAAATGGCATTGATACCGGTAATATGCTGCATAATGGCGAGCATGACACCGATAAAGAGAGCGACCCGAATACCAGGAGCGAACACTTGTTTAAGTGAGTCATTCTCATTTTTGAACGATTCCTTGATATCAAGCACTTCCTGTTTAGCGGCTTCTTCACCGTGAATTTTCAGTAAAATTGGCAGCGCTTCATATGGCCGATTCTGTTTAATAAGCCATCTCGGGCTTTCGGGTATGAAGAGCATCAAGAGCATAAAGATCAGTCCCGGAACGGCTCCCACTCCGAACATCCAGCGCCAGGCCGTCGAGACACCCCAGGCTTCATCCCCCAGGCTGACGATCCACGAATTCTGAAAATAAACCAGGAAAATGCCCGTTACGATCGCCAGCTGATTTAAAGCAACCAAACGGCCACGGTATTTGGCGGGAGCGATCTCCGCATTGTACACTGGACAAATGGTGGAAGTGATTCCTATGCCGACGCCGCCGATCATGCGAAAGATCACATACCCGGTGAACGTATCTTGAAGCGCAGAACAGATCGAGCCGACGACGAATAAAAATCCGGCGGCCAGCAATACCTTTTTTCTGCCGATCCTTTCACTCATGTAGCCGGAGAGAGCCGCTCCCGTGACACTCCCGACAATCAGACTCGACACCGCCCAACCAACCTGAAATTCGCTCAGCGAAAAACGCTGCTGTAGGAATTCGACTGCTCCCGAAACAACCGCGATATCAAAACCGAACAGGATGCCTCCAAGCGCAGCTACGATGGATACCAGCGTCACAAAAAGCATATTGGGTTTTTCCGATTGAAGCGCTTTCTGTTGAGCGCTTTCATTATTGATGATTACTGCCATATGATCATCTCCCTTCCAGATTCCTGGAACCTCATTCCATTCTTCGAGGAGAAGTATAACACGCGCTTATAAGAGAAAGGCCGGTTATCGTCTTCAATAAACGGACCTTTTCATGCACGATTTTGGCTTCGATTTTCTGAATTGGAGACGGAGGGGCTAAACCTAGCATTACCTTGTCATTCGAGCTTAAAAAAATCCATGCCGATGGTCGGCATGGATGAATCTCTACTATTTTTGGCCTTTAAACTCAGTGGGAGGAACACCCGTTATCTTCTTAAAGACACGGCTAAAATAGTTCGGGTCCTTATAACCCACTTCAAAGCTGATTTCTTTAAGAGCAAGGTTGCCGGACTTAATCAAAGAAATGGCTTTATCAATCCGCAGCCGGGTTACGAAGTCGATGAACGTTTCTCCGTATTCTTGTTTGAAAATCTTGCTGAAATAGTGAGGATTCAAATGGACGAAATCAGCTACTTCTTCCAGCGAAAGATCATCGTTGAATCGTTCCTCAATATACATTTTCGCCCTGCCTAGCATAGTCAGTGTTTGAACCTCCCGCTGTTCGCGTATCCGTTGCAGTGCTGACATGACGTACGTCTGCTGAAGCATTCCTTTCTCCGCTTTGACGGCAAGTAAACCAGCGTTTCCGGCCTCTGACGACTTCAGTTCGTCAAAGTGGCAGTAACCCCCATCCCGCTTGCGTAGGGTGGAGGCAAAAACGGCTTCAAAATAGGACTTGCGAAGTCCTTCCTCGCCGCTATGCAGCGATCCGATTCCAATGGCAGTCTTTATGCCAAGCTGCTGCCGGGCAAGCTCGGAAAGCTGCTGGACAAGGTGTTTAACCAGCTGCCGCCAGTCGTTTTCGCCGGTGGCAGGCGGCTTTCGTAAAAAAGTGGCTACATGATGGTCGATCAAGGAGCTTACAATGGAATTCGGGCCATGCGTTTTTACATAGCTTCGGAAATGATCATAAATTTTCTTTTTATCCTGCTCGTCCGTATATCCGTCAAAGGCGGCAATGATGGCGCTTCCCTGATCAAGAGGAAAGTCCAGCCATTCCGACAACTGTGAAGCGCTCGAATCCACTGTCTGGTCGACCATAAGCATTAAAGCCAGCTCATTTTCTGCGAGCGGCATCAACTGCGAGATTTTGTGTCTAAGCTCTAATTCTTCCGTACGTGCCCGCTTCTCGCGCTCAATTTCTTCAATCAGTTGTTTCAGTGTATCGATGACTAGTTCCCGCTTCGCCGGCTTCAGAATATATTCTTTTACGCCCAAAGAGAGCGCCTCCCGGGCATAGGCAAAATAATCATAGGCGGTGACGAGCACGAATCGGGTATCGGGAAGCCGCTCCTTCAATTCACGAAGCGCTTCAAGCCCGTCGATTCCGGGCATATTGATATCCAGAATGGCAATATGGGGACGGTGCTCTTCCGCGCATTCAATTGCCATGCGGCCATTGCCGGCATGAATGAACCGGAATACCCCCGGCATCGCCCGTTCCACTGTCAATTCCAATCCTTCCCTCTCCAAAGCCTCGTCATCCGCGATCAACAACCGATACATCAGTCCGCTCACTCTCCTTCTTGACAGGAATTCGTATTGTTATGGCAGTACCTTGTCCGGTATTGCTGCTGATTTCAACCATTCCTTCCTTTCCGTAAAACAACTGCAGCCGCTTAAACACGTTTTGCATTCCAAGTCCCGTTGAACTGCCGCTTTCGGCTCCACCTTCAAGACGGAGCACGGACAGTCGGGTTTCCTCCGCCATGCCCTTTCCGTTGTCCGAAATTTCAATTTGCACATCCTCGTTCGCTCTCGACAGCGTCAACGCGATAATGGCTCCGGTTTCCATATCTGCCACACCGTGAAGAAAAGCGTTTTCAATGAACGGCTGGATCGTCAGGGCCGGAATTTGCTGCTGAAGTACGGAAGCGTCAAAATGAAGATCAAAGCGAATTCTGTCCCGGAAGCGCGCCTGCTGGATTGTTACGTATTCGCGGATATGATCCAGTTCCTCCTGTAGAGTTACAGGTTTGTCCAGCTTCTGCAGGCTGTACCGCAGCAGATTGGACAGCGAAACAATCAGGTCACTGGTCTTCTCCGCCCCTTCCAGGATCGCCAGCTTGGAGAGCACATTTAAGGTATTGAACAAAAAGTGTGGGTTCATTTGATTTTGCAGGGCCAGAAGCTCCAGTTCCTTCACAAGCCGCCGCATTTCCAGACTCTGTTTATCCTTCTCGATGAGGATGCTCAAATCGGCGGACATCTGCGAAATGGCGTCCGACAGTACGCCTAGCTCGTCATCCCGTCGCAGTTGGGGCTCGATATTCAGATCGCCTGTGGCGATTTGCTTCGCCAGTGCGACAAGTCTGCCGACAGGGCCGGTAATGCTGCGTGAGACCCAGATTGCAAGCAAAACCCCCATCAGCGCGTTCATGCCGAACAACGCCACTCCCAATCCGTTCATTCGCTCATTCTTGTTCCGGATGTTCTCGATGATCGGCCGGTAATAAGCCAGTTCAGCATCAATCAGTCGCTGTCCCTCCTCGTGGATATAGCTGACAGTTTTCTCCGCTTCAATATAATGTTCAAAGGCCGATTGAGGATCTTGTGCATTTGCGTCCAGAACAGCGGATTGCTTCTGTTCAAGAAATGTGGCCAACAGATTCACGTAGTCCTCCTCGGCGAAAGAAGGGGCGGCCGAGTCGGAAACTTCCTGAATTCTGCCCTTCAACTGCATCAATTGGCGTTCTGTCGGGCCCTGTACAGCCTTATCGTCTCTCGGATTAAGCAGATAGGCGTATAGGAGCTTTAAGTTGCTCTCTGCCGATTCGGAGGTTTGCTCGATGAGCAGAATTCGGCCAAGCATTTCATCGTAGCTCTGTTGTACGACCTTTCCGCTTTGGAATACAAAATAAGCGATGATATTGGCGAATACAACTAAGAGGGGAATGAACAGAAGCAGCTTCTTTCTGATCGTCATTGTCCATCATCTCCGGCCATGTTGTCGGGAGTGTCCGCATGCACTTCGTATACCCTGGTGTATGTTAATTCCTGAGGATCATTCCCCTTTAAATAATCATTCAGCAGTTTTATGGCCTTAGCCCCCATTTCCACGGGCTGCTGAACAAGGGTCAGTTTGATTTTGCTATCTCTGATGGCTTCCAACGTATCGGCCATATCGTCAAAAGCGAAAATCTGCAAACTCCGCGCTCCGCTCCGCTCCGAAGCTTCCAGAATGCCAGGGCCGTCCAGCGCACTGAATCCGACCATGTAGCGGATCTGCGGATACCGGATGAGCATGTTCTGAGCTTGCTGAGCTGCCTGAAGCCGCGAAATGTCCGAGGAGCGAATCTCCACAATGCGGAGCTTGGGATAGCGGCTGATCACGGAACGAAAGCCGGCAAGCCTGAGCCGCTGATTCTCGACGCGCTCGTTGCTGATCATAACTCCAATGTCGCCACGCTCTCCGGAGGCTTTTGCCAACAGCACGCCCATCCGCTTTCCTGCTCCTTCATTATCCGTTCCGACGTAAGCCAGTCTTTGGGAGTCCGGCTCATCCGTATCAATCGTGATGACAGGTATGCCAAGTCCGGCCGCTTTGTTGATTAATCGGCGATACTCCGGATCATTTATCCCTTGAACCAGAATTGCATCCGCCTTGGCGGCGATCGCTTTATCCAGCAGTTTAATCTGCTCGGACGGATTAATGCGGTCCGGCCCGATATAATCGAGCCGCATACCGTACTGTTCCGCTTCCTTTCGGGCTCCTTGTTCGATTGACCGCCAGTAATAATTGTCCAACTCCTGCGATATCAATACCACTTTTGTATCGGAAGCTCCGTCTTTTTGTGAAACCGTTTTCAATTGCTCTGCAAATTGGTGAATTTGAAGAGAAGACAGAGTGAACTGAAACAGCAGCCAGGCAAATGGCAGGAAGACGGGGATAAGGATAAATGTCCATTTACGGTTTGACATGTCTTGCTCCTTTGGGAATATTTACAGACTCAACTCATTATACAGCAACAAAACCACCGCAGCTATCGTCAGCACACGCGCGGTCATTGAGGAGGAATTGCAAATTGAAATCATTCCTGAACATTCCCAAATGCTGAATCAACTTTTGAGTAAAACGGGAATTAAAAGAAGGGGAACTAGCTTTTTTCGATATGAAAGTTAGGATTTTTGACACCTAAACACGAATCTGGTCATAATTTTGATAACGCTTTCCACAGGCATGTTGCTACAATGGCGGTATATTACAATTCTCATACCGGAGGTTGATTGCCGTGTCATTTAAAGTAGCTTTTATTGGAGCGGGAAGCATAGGTTTTACCCGTGGAATTTTGCGAGACCTGTTGGCAGTGCCTGAATTTAACGAAATTGAAGTGGCTTTTACGGACATTAGCCAGCACAATCTGGATATGGTCACTGAGCTGTGCCAGCGGGATATTCGGGAGAACGGTTTGTCCATACAAATACAGTCCTCTACGGATCGAAAGATAGCTTTAAAGGATGCCATATACGTTATTTGTACGATCCGGGTCGGTGGTCTGGAAGGCTTTGCGACTGATGTGGATATACCGCTGAAATATGGCGTAGATCAATGCGTAGGAGATACGCTGTGTGCAGGAGGGATCATGTACGGGCAGCGCGGGATCGCTGAAATGCTGGACATTTGCAAGGATATCCGTGAGCTGAGTGCACCGGATGTGCTGCTGCTGAACTACTCGAATCCGATGGCGATGATGACCTGGGCCTGTAACAAGTACGGCGGCGTGCGTACGATTGGTCTATGTCACGGCGTCCAGCACGGTCATCACCAAATTGCCGAGGTGTACGGCCTGGAGAAGCAGGATGTGGACATTGTGTGTGCCGGAATCAATCACCAGACATGGTACATTCAGGCATCCCATAAAGGGAAGGATCTGACGGCAGGACTGCTGGAGGCTTTTGAAAAGCATCCCGAATATAGCCGCACCGAAAAGGTACGAATCGACATGCTTCGCCGTTTTGGCTATTACAGCACAGAATCAAACGGTCATTTAAGTGAATATGTCCCTTGGTACCGGAAGCGTCCGGATGAAATTCTAGACTGGATTGATCTGGGGAGCTGGATCAACGGAGAAACAGGTGGCTATCTGCGTGTATGTACGGAAGGACGCAACTGGTTCGAGACAGATTTTCCAAACTGGATGAAAGAAGATCCATTAGTGTATACGGCGGAGAATCGTGGTGAGGAGCACGGCTCGTACATTATCGAAGGGCTGGAAACCGGGCGTGTATACCGTGGGCATTTTAATGTCGTCAATAACGGAGTAATCTCCAATTTGCCGGACGATGCGATCATTGAAGCACCGGGATACGTGGATCGGAACGGTATTTCCATGCCACATGTCGGGGAGCTTCCGCTCGGTCCTGCGGCCGTCTGCAATGTAAGTATTTCCGTCCAGCGTTTGGCTGTCGAAGCGGCTGTGCATGGGGATGATAAGCTGCTGCGCCAGGCGTTTATGATGGACCCGCTGGTGGGTGCGGTTTGTAACCCGAAAGAGATTTGGCAGATGGTTGATGAAATGCTGGTAGCGCAGGAAGCATGGCTTCCACAATACAAAGCAGCGATTGCCGAGGCGCGTCAGCGTCTGGCTGCAGGTGATCTTGTCCCAACTCGTCCTTATGAGGGAGCGGCAAGGCTTAAGGTCAAGACGATTGAGGAAATGCAACTGGACCGGGAGGCGGCCAACAAAAATGCGGGCGAATCCGACAAAGGCAAGGAACGTGAAAAGGTGCAGCCAAGCCAAGCCTAGCAGCTTGGTATCATCGCATTAGCGTTCACTGCATGTATGTAGTCAGGATTTTGCAAAATCCTCACATGCATGATGAATGACCGTGAGGCTGTCCAACGATAACTATACAACAAGAAAGGGTATTTTCATGGCTATGAGGCCTGAAAATACCCTTTTATTGTTGATAGATTTAACCATTTGGCATGGATCGCAGTCCAAGATTTATAATGTCGATTTTAGCTGACGGAAATTAAAGAATGCACCCTAATTTTTAGGAATCTGCTCCTTTTTTTGTCGAACTCGAATCTTGGAAAAGCTTGTAACATCAGGGATAATTCATCATACGAGGGACTCGGCGATCAGTAACGGGGAGACGGAAAGAACTGGAAGTGTGGCAATCCAATGCCTAATTTATAATCTAGACCTTAATTTATTCAATTTACAGCAGATTTCAGGGTTACTATAATCTAACATAGGAGGTGACAAAAAGGGGATAATACGAAAATTCGGGCGCGAGGAAACACAGAATGCGCTTACCTTTGCGGCTATGCACGCTACTTTTTTTGAGGAAAGAGGGTGCAATCACGCAAAATCGTGTAACAATCAGGTGACGACATAGGATGAGTAAACAAAATTTAAGAAAGATAGGTGAAACAATTGAAAACAAAGCAAGTGCTTCGTAAAGGCATGAAGTATGCTTTTGCGTTATCACTCGTCGCAGGTAGTTTTTTACCAGGTACAGGATTGACAGGTAAAATAAATGCAGAATCCCATGTGGACAACCCTTATATCGGGGCAACAAAATATATTAGTCCTGATTACGCCGCTTTCGTCGATTCGTCAATTGCCAAGGTTACCGATGCTAATCTGAAAGCGAAAATGCAAACCGTCAAAACGTTCCCGACATCCGTATGGCTCGATCGCATCGCTGCCATTAAAGGAACTCCAGGCAATCTTGGTCTGGAAGAGCATCTGGATCAAGTATTGGCCCAAAAGAAAGGCGACACGCCGATTACGGCAGAGTTTATTATATATGATCTGCCCGGACGGGATTGTCATGCCTTGGCTTCCAACGGTGAGCTTCCGCTGACCCAGGCAGGTCTGGAAACGTACAAAAAGGATTATGTCGACAAGATTGCTGAGATCCTTGCCAACCCCAAATATAAGGACATTCGTATCGTAACGATCATTGAACCGGACAGTTTACCGAACCTGGTAACCAATATGAGCGATCCAAAATGTGCTCAAGCCAAATCCACCGGTATCTATGAAACCGGCATTCAGTACACAATCAACAAACTGAACGAAATTCCTAACGTATACAAATACGTAGATATCGGTCACTCCGGCTGGCTCGGTTGGGATAACAACCGTTCAGCAACAGTTTCTCTGTATACCAACGTTTTCAGAAACACATCTAAAGGATTGTCCAGCGTAGACGGCTTTATCACCAATACAGCCAACACTACGCCGCTGGTTGAGCCTAATCTGCCTGATTCCAACCTGAATATTAACGGACAGCCGATCAAGTCTTCCAAGTATTACGAATGGAACCCTTACTTCGATGAGCTGCATTTCACAGAAGGTCTGCACAGAGATTTTGTAAATGCAGGCTGGCCAAGTTCTCTCGGTATGCTGATTGATACCGGCCGTAACGGCTGGGGTGGACCGAACCGTCCAACTAAAGCTACAGGTAACGATATCAATTCGTACGTGAACTCAGGCCGTGTGGACAGACGCGACCATCGCGGTAACTGGTGTAACAACAGTGGCGCAGGTATGGGGACACCTCCTCAAACCGCTCCAGCTTCCCATGTCGATGCATATGTATGGGCGAAGCCTCCGGGTGCTTCCGACGGCTCCAGCTCGCTCATTCCGAACGATGAGGGCAAAGGCTTTGACCGGATGTGTGATCCTACTTACACAACCAGTGACGGCGTATTGACAGGCGCATTGCCAAATGCTCCGATTTCCGGTGCGTGGTTCCATGATCAGTTCGTTATGCTCGTGAACAATGCATATCCAGCAATCAAAGCTGCCGATGGTAGCGTAGAACCAACTCCAACACCTACACCTACACCAACACCAGAAGCTCCGGCAGTACCGGCAGACTTACAGGGAAAATTGGGTGTGAAGCTGACTTGGGCTGCTTCCACTGGTGCCCAAAGCTACACAGTGAAGCGTGCTACCAGTGAGGAAGGTCCTTTTACAACGATTGCGTCTCGTGTAACAGGCACAGAATACACGGATACAGATTTGACGAATGGAACGACTTACTACTATGTAATAAGTGCTACGAATGCAAATGGTTCAAGCAAGGATTCGGCTGTAGTGAAAGTGACTGTTGGATCGAAGGCTACTACACCAACAGATCCAACTCCAACACCTACACCAACTCCAACAGATCCAACTGACCCAACAGATCCAACACCTACACCAACTCCGACTCCAACAGAACCTGCAGGTGATCTGGCTGTTCTGTACCGGGCTGGAGATACCGATCCAACGAATAATGCAATTAAACCATTTTTTAACGTAAAAAATAACGGGACAACTCCTGTAAAGCTGAGTGACCTGAAAATCCGCTACTATTTCACTAAAGAGGGTAGCCAGGAAATGCAGTCTGCAGTGGACTGGGCACAAATAGGTAATGATAACGTGCTGCGTACCTTTACAGACAAATATATTGAAATTGGTTTCAGTCCTGCTGCCGGCACGCTTGCTGCTGGAGCACAAACAGGTGAAATTCAGGTCCGCATTAACAAAAGCGACTGGTCTAACCACGACGAATCCAATGACTACTCGTTCGATCCAACCAAAAGCTCTTATACAGAATGGAACAAAGTAACATTGTACCAAAATGATAAGCTGGTATGGGGAATCGAGCCTTAAGATCAAGACAGAAGATGTGCGCTTAAACAATAGAAGAAACCCTGAAGGAAAAGCTACGGCGTAACTGCCGTAGCTTTTTTGATCGTCTTCAGCTAAAGAACCTCATGATCAAGGGAATCAGCATTCAAATTGTGTATAATGAGAAAAGAATGCTGTTCTACTGTGGAGGTCATCATGAGTAAAAAGTTAATTTTAGATGTAGATACGGGGATCGACGACGCACTTGCCATTGCATACGCTGTCCATTCTCCAGAATTGGAACTGCTCGGCATTACAACCACCTTTGGCAATATCTCGGTGGAGGAGGCAACACGCAACTCACTGATCCTGCTGGAAAAGCTGGGTGTAGAGGCTCCGGTCGTGTCCGGCGCTCACAAGCCGTATGCCCGTGAGCTGTTCAAGCCGTATTCCCGCCATATTCATGGTGAGGACGGGATTGGCAATCAGCTCAAAGAAGCGCCGTCACACCAGGCCGCGCCTGGGGATGCGGCTGATTTTATAATTGGACAGGCTTGTCGCTATGAGGGCAAGCTTACCCTGGTAGCTGTGGGACCGCTGACCAATCTTGCGATTGCACTGGATCGCTGCCCCGAATTGCCGAAATTGCTTGACCGCCTGATCATTATGGGCGGAGCGGTTACAGTACGAGGGAATGTAACCGAGGCCGCTGAAGCGAATATTTACGCTGATCCGGAAGCCGCAGCCTATGTGCTGGGAGCGGGTTTCCCGCTTACACTCGTCGGGCTGGACGTGACCATGCAGACGCTGCTTCCCCAGCATGATGTAGACAAGTGGCGAGAGCAAGGAACCGAGCTGGGCAAGTTTATGGCAGATATGACGGACTTTTATATGGAAGCCTATCGCAATTTCAGACCTGGTATTGCAGGCTGTGCTTTGCATGATCCATTGGCCGTTGGACTAGCCATAGATTCCAGTTTTGTGCAGACGCGTCCGATGCGTATTGCTGTTGAGGTGGGGGATTCCCCTGAAGTCGGTCGCACCCGTGAGGTGCAAAACGAGCACGAAGCTCAGGCGCTGCCCTCTGTCGATGTGGCACTAGAGGTCGATGCGGAGCGATTTTTGCGTCATTTTCTTAGCCGGGTGGTATAAACAAATAGCTCTAGGATTGTCGATGGAGCTGCATCGGCAATCTTTTGTACATACATGTTGTAAGGCTGCCGGCCCCCCAAAGGAGGAGATTCATTGTGTTTTCTGCTGCTCAACGACTGCCTTTGCTGGAACATATGTATAACCACGCCCCGACAGGAATTGCCATTTTGTCGAGGCAGGGAAAATGCTTGTATGTTAATCCTGCTTTTTGCCAAATGGTTGGATACGAGCAGGAGGAATTGCAGGACACCCGATATTACCAGCTTTTATATGAAGAAGCTCAGGATCAGCAAGGTCTGAGAGATGCCTATGTCGGCTGGCTGGGGGCTAAGGATCAAGTATACAAGGCAGAACTGCGTTTAAAACATAAGCGGGGAACATCAGTCTGGCTGTCGCTGGAATTAACGATATTTGATGATGAGGCTAGCGGACAATCGTATCTGATTGCCTATGCGACGGACATAACGGAGAAAAAAGACATACAGCAGGTGCTTTCGGACAACGAGGATTTATACATGCTGATTACGGAAAATACACCGGATGTGATCTCATTCAGCACGCCGGATGGCAGGCTTGAGTACGTCTCTCCTTCGGTAGAGAAGCTTTTGGGTTATACCAGACAGGAGATGCTCGGCAGAAAGCGGCTCGATTTCTATCATACAGAAGATGCCGATTATATGCGGGTACATGGAAGCTACAAGGAAACAGGCATTATGAAGCAGCGTGTACGCCACAAGGACGGGCATTATTTATGGATGGAAGTGTCCTTCCGCATTATTCGAGATGAAAGCGGCGGGATCAAACGCATTTTGGCCATAGGCCGTAATATTACAGAGCGCCAGAAGAGTGAGGAGAATTTGGCAAAGGCGCAGCAGCTGGCCATGTTCGGTTCATGGGACTGGGATCTGGTCGACAATGTTATGCATTTTTCCAAAGAATTCCGCAGCATTTTCGGCTATCGTGTTAAGTCGGTTGAAACGAGTATTGACGCCTTCATGGCGGCTGTCCACCCCGAGGATACGGAGCGGATGCAGCAGATCATCACGAACGTCATATTAAAGGGAATCCATGAAGAGACCTTTTACCGAATTGTGCTGCCGAACGGTGAACAAAAAGTGCTGCGCTCAATCTGGGAAGCCGAAATAGACGAGCATGCAAGCAAGCCCATTCAAGTTGTGGGGATGGTACAGGATGTTACGGAGCATCGGGAAATGGAGCAGCGTCTTCGGGCAAGTGAAAATCGTTATAAGTCGCTGTTCCAGCATAACCCGCTCGGTATATGCGCCATGAATATGGAGGGCCAAATCCTGAGCGTGAATCCGAGTTTGGAGGAACTAACTGGCTATACAAGCGGAGAATTGCTTGGAGCTGAAATACTTGCAATGGCTTCTGCCGAGGAACAGGACAAGATCAGGCACCACATGGAGTTGGCCAAGCAGGGAGAGACGCAAACCTATGAATCGCAATTCATACATAAGAAGGGGGAGCGTCTGTTCATCAAGATGACCCATATCCCCATTTTTGTGCAAGAGGAAATTGTGGGCTGCTACGGGATTGTTGAAAATGTTACCCCTCTAAAAAGCTACATTGCGCAAATTGAAAAGCTCAGCAACGAGCATTCGCTTATTTTGAACGCGGTATCCGAAGGGATTGTAGGTTTAAGCACCGAAGGACACGTCCGTTTTATGAATCCGGCGGCTGCCGAGATGTTTGGCGTGGGATTGGAAAATACGCTGGATGATGCATGTATAGGCATAATACGACATGCTGATGAGATTGGGAGTCATTATCCAGATGAGCAGTCTTCTATTCTCCAGGCGGTCCGCAACGGTGCTTCCTATCAGGCGGAGGAAGCTGTTTTTTGGAAAAAGGATGGGTCCAGCTTCCTTGCCTCTTATCGAATCAGTCCATTGATGGATAATGGCGAGCGAAAAGGGGCCGTAATGGTTTTTGTAGACATCACGAACGAAAAGGAAATCATTCGTGCCAAGGAATCTGCTGAGCGCGCTGATCGGGCCAAGTCCGAGTTTCTTTCCGTGATGAGTCATGAGCTTCGTACACCAATGAACGGCATTATCGGCATGGCGGGACTGCTCGCCGACACCGAGTTGGATGAGGAACAGCGGAGCTATATAGATATTATTACCAGCAGTAGCTCGGCCCTTATGCAGATCCTCAATGAGATTCTGGATTTGAGCAAAATCGAAGCTGGAAAAATGGCGTTGCTGCACGAGCCTTTTGAGCTTGAGCGTGTGATGGGCAGTGTGGCAGACCTATTTCTTAGGCAGGCTATGGAAAAAGGCGTTCTACTGGAGTGGCACGTGGATCAGGAACTGCCGGGAGTACTCGTCGGCGACCATGTGCGTATCCGGCAGGTGCTGGTGAATTTGGTGAGCAATGCGATCAAATTTACGGAGCGAGGGCGTGTAAACATCTTTGCCGAGCAAAAGGCTTACAGCCGCCGTAAAAGGAAATGCTTGATTGAGTTCAGCGTAACCGATACCGGCATCGGTATTCCCGTCGATCGCCAGCATCTATTGTTTCAGCCCTTTTCCCAGCTCCATCCCGCACTGAACCGGAAATATGGAGGCACAGGTCTGGGGCTGTCCATTTGCAAAAACCTGGTTAGGCTGATGGGGGGTTCCATTGGTGTGGATAGTGAAGAGGCCCAGGGATCGACGTTCCGGTTTCAGCTAGATCTCATGCTGCCAGAAAAGGAAGCGCTGGTGAATATGAGCCGTGATGAGCCTTATGAGTCGAAGGAATGTTAAAAGAAATAGCCGTGATGCATCATGCATCACGGCTATTTTTTGTAATAATAACCAAACAAATGATTGACAAACTGTCCTAACTGTACTATTAATGATAATACAGTTAGGACAGTTTGAAATATGCAGATACATCTGACCAGGTTTTGAAAGGAGGAAGTCCATGTTCGATCTGGATATCCGCAGCCGCAAGCCAATCTACGAGCAGCTAATGGACAGGGTGAAGGAAATGATCGTGTACGGATCACTTGAGCCGGATGAGCAATTGCCTTCCGTGCGGGCATTGTCCGCTCAGCTAACAGTGAATCCGAATACGATTCAGAAGGCGTATCGTGAGCTGGAACGCGAAGGATATATCTATTCTGTCCAGGGCAAGGGCAGCTTTGTCACACCTGCCGAGCAGCAGCCGCAGCAAATGAAGCGGGATGAGATTCGGGCAGCACTGTTAAAGCAGATGATCGAAGCCGTCCATTTTGGTTTTACGCAGCCGGAAGTGGACGCCATATACGTGGAAGCGATGCAATTGAAGGAAAGGGGGATGTCCCTTGATTGAATTAAGGGAAGTCACAAAGACATTTGCAGAAGAAAAGGCGGTGGATCAACTCGCCCTTATGGTGAAGAAAGGCTCCATTTTTGGATTGCTGGGCTCGAATGGGGCGGGTAAAACGACACTGCTCAAAATGATTGCCGGAATCTATCGACCGGATACAGGGAAGGTGCTGATCGGGGGGCAAGCTGTATATGAGCAGCCCGAAGTCAAGCAGCGCATTCTGTTTATGCCGGACACACCCTATTTTTTTCCGCAGGCGACGATTCAACAGATGGCCCGTTTTTATCGCTCCATTTATCCAAGCTGGAGTGAGGAGCGCTACATGCAGCTTACGGGCATTTTCAAGCTGGACCCCAAACGTAAACTACATCGTTTTTCCAAAGGGATGAAGCGGCAGGCCGCATTTTTACTTGCCTTGAGCTGTATGCCTGAGCTGTTGATTTTGGATGAGCCGATTGATGGATTGGACCCCGTGATGCGGCGAATGATCAAAAATCTGCTGTTCCAGGAAACGGCTGCACGCGAGCTGACCGTTGTGATTTCATCCCATAATTTGCGTGAGATCGAAGACATGTGTGATCACGTCGGTATTATGCACCAGGGACGCATGCTGCTGGAAAAGGAAGTCGACGACCTCAAGTCCGATACCCATAAGGTGCAGGTTGCTTTTCGTGAAAGCGCGCATGAGGAAGCCGTATACAAGCAACTTTCGGTTGTACATAAGGAGCGGAGAGGCAGTGTTCTGCTGCTGATTATCCGTGGGGAACGAGAGCGGATTGCAGAAACGATTCAAGCGTATGAGCCGCATGTGTTCGATCTGCTGCCGTTGACGCTGGAGGAAATTTTCATTTATGAAATGGAGGACGCGGGTTATGACATCCAACCGATTCTTCTATAGCGGCGGCGTGGTTCGCCAAAGCCTGAGACAGCATGGCTGGATCGGTCTGTTGTACTTGGCGGGATTACTGTTTACAGTGCCGCTGCCGTTATTTATGAGTACTGGAAACGAGCAAGTGCCCACGGTTTTGAGAAGCCTGTTCGATGGTACGAGCTCAGGTGATGGATTGCAAAATATCGTTTTTTTGACTGTACCTGTGCTGGCGGGTGTGATGCTGCTTCGCTTTATTCAGCGGAAGGGTTCATCAGATTTATACCACAGTCTTCCTTTGCGCAGAGAGCATCTGTTAACGGCACATTTAATTAGCGGTCTGATCCTTTTGATTGTACCCATATGGCTGACTGCGGGAGTAACGGCTCTGTTAAACACGTCGGTTGAATTGCCTTTTATTTTTCATATCAATGATATTGGATCATGGGCTTTGGTTGTATCGGTTATTTCGATTTTCCTGTTTGCTTTTACCGTGTTTGTAGGCATCTGTGTAGGGCAATCGCTGTTGCAATCCGTTGTAGTGTATGCTTTGCTGCTGTTGCCCTTTTTTTTGTACTCCATGATTAGTCGTTTTCTGGGGCACAATCTATATGGCTACACTCAGATTACTGGAACCATTGTCCAATATAGTAATGGCGTGGAGTTGCGTAGCAGCAATAATATTTGGTATAGTTTATCGCCATTCGCCCGCATTATGGAATTGGCGATTAATGCATTTTCATATGTGGAGCTGGTTATTTATATTGGTGTTTCCTTGCTGTTTGTGATTTTAAGCTATGTGTTATATCGCAAACGGCTGGTAGAGAAGGCGACACAGGCCATGGCCTTTACTTTCTTCCAACCCTTATTTAAGGCAGGAGTCATGGTATGTGCCATGCTGCTGATAGGGGAATATTTTTATAGCACAGGAGGCCAGAGGAAAGACTGGGCGATCTTCGGGTATGTGCTTGGAGCTATTTTGGGCTATATTGCTGTGGAGATGGTAATCCGCAAAACGTGGCAAATTGTGCGTATTCGTGCTTTGCTGGAGTTGGTCGCATACGGTGCAGTTTTGGGTCTGGCAATGTACATCCCCACGTCTAGTTGGATAGGCTTCGAGGAACGGATTCCAACCGCGCATTCAGTCGAGCAAGTCTATGCTGGGCCAAATTTATATCTGGACGGGGGAGCAACACGGAAAAATCTTTATTTTTCGCAAGAAAAAGATTTTATCGCCGCTGTTCTGAATTTACAGCGTGAGCTTGTAAGAGCACATTCAGCTGGAGAGACGTCCGGGTCCAATAAAGAACCTCAACAAAGGATATCCATTGCCTATTGTTTGGATGATGGTACCATTATGACTCGCAGCTATACATTTCCCGAGCAGCCTTTCCGGGCAGCGCTGGCGAAAGTGATGCTGTCTGAGCCGTACAAAACAGTAAGCTACTCACTTGATAAGCTGTATGGTACAGCGGAGACAATCAGCATTCAATCGGCAGATGATAACGAACGACGAGTTGTTCTGACTGATCCGAAAGATATTCGTGAATTTGAAGCAGTACTGAAAGAAGAAGTTTTGGACATGAGCTATATTGAAATGCAGGCAGGCTCTTATGCGTTGGGGAATATTGAAATTCTGAACAAACCTTCATCTATTTCAGCAGAAGAACCGGAATGGACTCGCAACGTCTCCTATAATTGGCATTTATCCTTCCACAAGCTGAATGCTTGGCTGGAACGCAAAGGATACGCCGACAAGGTGATTATCACGACGAAAGACATTTTATCGGTTCGAGCTATTCCGATGATTTCTCAAGAGAAGGAGCCGTATCAACCTGGCAAGTATATTGATGAAGTGAATTTATTCAGGATATTGCAGCAGAAGTATAAAGTCACCACAATTGAAGATCCAAAACTTTGGAATACTGTGCTGGATAACCGTAATAATTATAGCTATGATCCACAAGTGGAGAAAGGCACTTATCTATTCCAAGTCAAAATCAAGTCCATCAGCGGTTCCGGCTTTCATACAGTTTATTACTTATTAACTCCAAAAGACATCACACCGGAGCTTGCGAAGGCTTTACCGACAGCTCCTTAAGCGGTTCGGAACAACAGGCAAGAGCTTCTCCACATTTGGACTGACGTAAATAGAGGCATAGAGAGAGACAACGTAGAACATTAAAGAGAAAAAAAGTCATTAGCGCACAGGTCAATTGTGGAGGAGCAGCAAGCTATGAAATATACAGAAGATCGTGAGTTTCTACAGCTACTAAAGCATCATGAAGAGTCCTTTTCCAGAGGCCGTATATGCGACAGAAGCGTATGCACCGAATGTTCCTGTTGCCAAAAAACGACTGGATCCGCTGGGCGTACATGTTATCGCTATAGATGATGACGACGCCCTTCCGTTTGACGATGCCGGGTTCGATCTTGTGCTGAATAAGCACGAGTCATTTTCGCCAGCGGAAGTACGTCGCATTTTGCGTCCGGGCGGGACGTTTTTGACCCAACAGGTGGGGGGCCTGGATTGTGCGGGCATCAACGAACGCCTGGGAGCGCCTGATTACGAGTACGCGGATTGGACTCTTTCTCAAGCGCTTGCAGGTCTGGAAAGCAACGGCTTCGAAATCGTGGACCAGCAGGAGCAGTTTCCGATACAGCGGTTTTACGATATCGGAGCGCTCGTCTATTATTTAAAAGCTATTGAATGGCAGATTGCAGACTTTCAGCCACAGAAATATATAGAACAGCTGTATGGTCTGTATTTGGACATCCAACGTGATGGATATTGGGACGTGAAGCAGCACCGTTTTTTGATCCATGCCAGAGCAATCTAAAGAAGATCCGATACCAAAAAGGCCTTTCCTGCAGGGGAGGCCTTTTTACCATCTCCTCGTATACTAATCTTTACCATAATTGTACAATGAAGAAGCAATTGCTTACAGTCTCATTTCATATACTAGGTATAGGGGGATGTACATGTCTGATCCAAAGGGAGTTATAGCTGATACGGAGAAAGGCGCTGCTGTGCGGATAGCGTGGTTTTGGCCATGGCTGGGCGGTACGTTTATGTTTGGATTGTTTTCAGTCATGTTTAATGTTATTTGGAGTATCGTTGTGGCATCCAATGTGCAGCTTCTGCTGAGACATGAAGGTGTAACAGATACAGCCGTGATTGTGATGCTGGTGCTATACGCATGGATTGTTGGACTGATTTTTGCGGCTTACGGTGCCTTGAGTGCGCGTATTTCCAGCATGCATCAGCTTCCACTGATGCTGACCGGACTGTTATCATTATTGTGCGGACTGTGCCTGTGGATTGTGGGGCTACAGGGATCTGGCGGTCAACCTGCTGAGGTGTGGGGAGGTTCGTGGGAGCTCTTTTCACTTTATCACGCTTGGGCGGCGCCTGTGCTGGAGGTATTGGAGCCCTATACACAGCATAGTGAAATCTGGTTTCTGCTGACTGCACTGCTGCCGATAGCTGGCATGGTGATAGGTGTGGGGGTAGATCGTTATCCAGCGGTGACCGACAAGGACGGAAAGGTGGATCATAGATGGCAATGGGTTGTCGTTTCGATGTCCGCTGCGCTCATCATTGTACTGACGGTTGCATTGAGGCTTCCTCAACATCCATACATTGCCGAGACGGATTTTCCGGTAGTTGACGGAGCTACAGCGGCCATTCCGTTCGCACAGGATATGCTGCATGAATTGACTGGAATGAGCAAGGCGCGCGCAGCACACGAACTGAGATTCAATACGACACATCAGGCATATGTAAATTTGATCGAAAAGAAGGCGGATCTGATTCTGGTGGCCGGACCCTCCGATGAGGAGCTGCGTCTGGCGAAAAGCCGTGGGGTGCAAATGAAGCTCGACCCCATTGGACGGGATGCGTTTATTTTTCTCGTTCATCAGGACAATCCGGTTAAGGGACTTTCTTCAGAGCAGGTTCGCCGCATATATGAAGGATCTATTCATAATTGGAATGAAGTAGGGGGAAAGGATCAGCCGATCATTGCTTATCAGCGAGAGGAAAATTCAGGTAGCCAGACATATATGCAAAAGAAAGTAATGGCAGGCCATGCGATGACTCAACCGCCTCGAGAACTCCAAATTGGCATTATGGGTGGTATGATTAATGCAGTCGCAGATTTTAACAAGGATCACAACGCGCTTGGCTATTCATTTTATTATTTTGCCAATGTGATGCATAATCGACAAGAGGTCAAGTTTCTGCCTATTGATGGGGTGGAGCCTAACAAAGAACATATTCGTTCGGGGCAATATCCATTTACGGCTCAACTATTCGCGATCACACGGGAAGGCGAGAAGCCACGCCCTTCGCTGCAGCGATTACTCGAATGGCTGCAAAGCGAAGACGGAACCCGGGCCATTGAAAGAGGGGGCTTTGTTGCTCTGAGCTCGTAAATCTGCAATGATGATTTGCATACCGTTGATTCCGTATTTTCACCCGCAAGAGTGAAACGAAGACAGCAGGGTAATACATAGAATATGCCCTGCTGTGATCACGATACCCGCACAGCATGTATATCAACAACTTAAGGGGATGAACGAAAATGAAGAAAAAAACATCGGCCTGGCTGCTTTTGCTCGCCATAGTCATAATGACAGCGGGATGTGAAACCGGTGCACAAAACGGACCGAAAAAAACGGATGGGCAAGTGACTCAGAATGAGCAGCCAGGTTCAACGTCGGCACAAGCGAACGGTTCGGGAGCGGCTGTACATACACCAGAACAGCAGACAGCTTCTGACGGGAGCAATACTACATCACCATCCGCCACGGGACAAGCATCTACAGACACTAATGTAGCAAAGGTCCGCATGGACAATATTACTGCCCTGCGTCTGATCGACGGCAAGTCCGGCTGGATCGGCGGCAACGGCTGGATTGCCCGGACAGATGCGGGACCATCCGGCTCCGTCGGATCGGTTTGGAATGTGCAATATCAGGGTCAAGGTGCGGTGCAGCAGATTTTTGCCTTGAATGGGCAGCAGGCTTGGGCTGTTATGGCCGATAGCGGGTCGTTGCTGGCAACGCGCGATGGCGGCAAACGCTGGGAGACTGTAGGGACAGTGCCTAAGCAAGGAACAGCAGGCTTTTTACACTTTGTATCATCCAAAGAAGGATTCAGCGGCAGCCAATATACGAAGGATGGCGGACAAAGCTGGTCTGCGCTTCCTGTGCCTGATCATACGGTGGGACAGCCCTATTTTCATGATCGGCAAAACGGCTGGGTGGTAACGCAGAACACAGACCGCTCATTTCAGATTTTACACACCGTTAACGGAGGGCAAAAGTGGACTGCCGTCATGTCACGGACAACCGAGGAGCCTCTGAACGGGGCCATTATCCGTTCGGTGGAACGGGGCAACGCATGGATCGAGCTGATTGGAGGCACAGGCATGAATCAGACTTCGTATTCGCTTTGGCATACGGCCGATAGCGGTCAAAGCTGGCGCGCTGTACTGGCCAATGCCACCGCTGGCGGCGGTCCCGCACCCGGTATTAGCCAGCAGGACAATCAGGTTCCCAAAAATGAAGGGGTGGCGCCGGGGATGCTCTATGCGGTCAACAGCCATACGGCATTGATGGGCGGCTACTGCGCACCGTGCGACAAGCCCAATACGATTGGCTGGACGAATGACGGCGGCAAGACGTGGAACAATGGCAAGCAAAGCTTTGGCGGCTACGGCAGCCAGCAAATCGGGATGGCGAACGCCAAGGAAGGCTGGGCTATTTTCTCGGATTCGGAGCAGGCACCTGTGATGTATACGACCTCAGATGGTGGGCAGCATTGGACTCAGAGCCATGTTTTTGACAAGCCAGCGGCATCTGGCCACTGAATCGGTATAGAAGGAAGGGAACGCACATGAGCCAACAAAAGAGCCAGCAAAAGATAAATACGATCACATGGACTGGCGGGCGTAAAGTGCCGCTCATTGGGCAAGGTACATGGCATATGGGCGAAAAAGCTTCGCTCCGGCAGGAGGAGGTGCGTGCGCTTCAACTTGGTTTGGAGCTGGGCATGACGCTGATTGACACGGCTGAAATGTACGCGGAGGGGGGAGCGGAAGAGATCGTCGGGGAGGCCATTCGCGGCCGTCGGGATGATGTATATCTCGTTAGCAAGGCTTATCCGCATCATGCAGACCGTCAAGGGCTGGCTGATGCCTGTGAAGCGAGCCTAACCCGAGTGGGAACGGAGTACATGGATATGTATCTGCTGCATTGGCGTGGGAATATCCCGTTGGAAGAGACGATTCAAGGCATGGAAAAGCTGCGTGAGCAGGGTAAAATCCGTAACTGGGGAGTGTCCAATCTGGACAAGTCCGACATGGAGGAGCTGTGGAGCCTGAGCGGAGGCGATGCCTGCGCAGTAAACCAGGTACTGTATCATGCAGCTTCGCGAGGCATCGAATACGACCTGCTCCCTTGGAGCCGCACGCACGGGGTGCCTGTGATGGCCTATTGCCCGATTGCACAGGGTGGACGCCTGCGACGGGGGCTGCTGGAGCATCCCGTTATGGTGGATATCGCAGCCAGCCACGGGGTAACTCCAACCCAAATTGCGCTCGCGTGGGTTATACGGGATGGCGATGTCTGGGCAATCCCGAAGGCGGTACAAGAATCGCACGTACGGGAAAATGCAGCGGCAGCCCATATCCGGCTTACCCCTGAGCAGCTTCAACGAATAGACGAAGCTTTTCCTCCACCCACGCGGAAGCAGCCACTGGATATCGTTTGAGGAAGGGGAGGCCCATGGCAGAGCAGGAGACAGAGTTGCATGAAGTAGATGATCATTTGGATTATGGATTATCCGTCGTATTCATTGGTTTTAATCCCAGCTTGAAATCAGGCGAGGTAGGGCATCATTATGCGAATCCCCGCAACCGTTTCTGGCGCATCCTGGAGGGAGCAGGCTTGACGCCCCGCTTGTACGATCCATCGGAAGATCGGGAGCTGCTGAAGCTTGGCTACGGTTTTACGAACATTGTTTCCCGCCCTACCAGGGGCGTGGAGGACATTACGCGCGAGGAATACGCCAAAGGACGTCTGGAACTGCATGCAAAGCTAAAAGAATATCGCCCGAAGGTCGCTTGCTTTGTCGGCAAAGGCGTATACACCGAATACAGTAAAAAATCTAAAGTGAATTGGGGATTTCAGCCTGAACCGCTCATCCCCGAGATGCATGAATTTGTGGCACCCTCGTCCAGCGGATTGGTGCGCATGTCGCTGGACGAGATCACGGATATTTACCGCCAGCTGCAGACGTTCCTTTCGTCGGAAATCGTCTGAAAGCAGCAAAACACAGCGAATGCATTGGATACTGTGAACGGAAAAAGAACCACACGTCTTCAACCCTTAGAGGAGAGAATGTGTGGTTCTTTGAGTTGCAGCTATTTTATTGCAAAGCCTTCGCCTGCCATGCCTGTTCCACCGGAACGTAAGGGTAACCCAGGTCGCGGGCGACTGCTTCGTAGGTGATATGTCCGTTCAGGACATTTGTGCCGCTAAGCAGCGGCTTGCTTTTGCGAAGCGCCTCCTGCACACCCAGATCCGCGAGCTGGAGAGCATAGGGGAGGGTGGCGTTCGTCAGAGCAAGCGTCGAGGTTTGCGGTACTGCGCCCGGCATGTTTGCTACCGCATAGTGAATGACGCCATGCTTCACATAGGTTGGCTGATCGTGTGTCGTGATGTGGTCAATCGTCTCGACAATACCACCTTGGTCGATAGCAACATCCACGATCACAGAGCCGGGCTGCATGGTCTGCACCATGGCCTCCGTTACAAGCCGCGGGGCCTTGGCACCGGTGATCAGAACAGCCCCGATCAGCAAATCGCTTTGCGCCACGGCCTCAGCAATGTTGGAGGGGGTGGACACCAGCGTATGGAGCTGGTTGCCAAAAATATCATCCAGCTGGCGCAGCCTTTGCAGACTCAGATCGATCAGGGTCACATCTGCGCCGAGACCGATGGCGACCTTGGCGGCGTTCGTGCCGACGATCCCTCCACCAATAATGGTTACTTTGCCACGCTTGACCCCCGGTACGCCTGCCAGCAGGATGCCTTTGCCGCCCTTTGGCTTTTCCAGCAGCTGTGCTCCGATTTGTACAGCCATTCGACCTGCAACCTCGCTCATCGGAGTGAGCAGCGGAAGGCTTCCTTCGACGTCTAGCGTTTCATAGGAGATGGCAGCTACACCGTTGTCCGTTAAAGCCTTGGCCAGTGCTGGCTCAGCGGCTAGATGCAGATAGGTGAACAAAATCAATCCTTGTCGAAAATATCCGTATTCCGAGGCTAAGGGCTCCTTCACCTTTATAATCAGATCGGCCTGGGACCACACATCGGCAGCCTTCTGTACAATGGTTGCACCCGCAGTGGCATAATCCCCATCGCTAAAGCCACTTTCAGCCCCTGCATGGCTTTCCACAAACACGTGATGTCCGTGTCGAATCATTTGAGCTGCACCTGCAGGTGTCAACGCGACACGGTTTTCATTGTTTTTAATCTCTTTCGGAACCCCGATTTTCATTTCATTCACCTCTCCTTAAAATAATGTTTACCCAACGGCAATCATTGCTTGTTAGGGCAGTTGTGCTGCTGCGCTACTGTGTTACTGTTGCTGGTGGGCTTATGCTTCCTATTCTTGCTGGTATTTATTATTGCCCAAATTGCATTATCATTTTTGTGCAGGCTGCCAATTAGTTAGTTGGACTCAAGCCGATAAATGCAATTCATGTTAGATTAGGTACAGTTTACAGGGGAGGGAACTCCTTGACATCATACATTTTGTCGGATTATCTGACTTGGGGGCTCGACTTTTTGATGAATATGTGTCATATAATATGACATAAAGACATATATATAAGGAGAATGCCGATGAACGGTAAAAAAACATTTACCATTGCGGATGTGCTGGAACGTCCTGTTTTCCGGCGGGCCAAGTTGGCGGCGGGGGAGCAGGGCACGAACCGCCGGGTTGGTTGGGTACATGTGTTGGAAATTACAAATGTTTCTCCGTTTGTGAGTCGCCATGACCTGATTTTGACGACTGGCCTGTGGCTGACCCGGAAAGGGGAGGAGCGCGCCGAGTATATGGAGCAGCTGATCCGCTCGGAAGCGGCGGGATTGTGTGTGGAGCTGGGCACAAGCATTCATGAAATCCCGCTGGAAATTCTGGAGCTGGCGGAACAACATCATTTTCCGGTCATCGTATTTGAGCAGCCCGTGCGTTTTGTGGAAATTACGCAAGATATTCATTCCCTTCTTATTAACCGCCATCATGAACTGCTAAAAGATCTGGAGCGCTTTTCACGTCAGCTTCAGCAGGAAACGCTGCGCAGCACTGATATGAACGCTCTCTTGCGAGTGCTCCATGATTATACCGCCCGGCAGATCATCTACATGTCCTCCATAGACACCAATCGGTTCGTACCTTCCGTCCAGCCGGAATCGGCGGACCATATTGCAGATTTTTACGCCAATGAAGTGGCATCCAGCATGACTGCTGATCGCGAGGGGCACCTGCTGTTTCAGCTGAATGACTCCACTGCCGTCTTGTTTCAGCCCGTTGTATGCTTTGGTCAGGTGTTTTCCGCTGTAGGTTTGGTGCTGCACGGTGAAACCCCGACGGAAGAAATGTCGCTGCTGCTCGATTACACAGCCAAGGCAGCCGCTACACTGGTGCTGAGGACACAGTTTCTTGAAGACCGTTTATTACGCAACCAGAATGAACTGATTCAGGATGTATTGAACAGACAGCTTCCCAGCGAAGAACAGGCCCAGACCCGGATGGGGCTGCGATTGTTGTCAAAGGGACAGTATTTATTTTGGGCAGGGGTTATCGAGGTGGAGCATGAGGATAAGGACGCCAGTCAGGTGCGCAAGGAATCCATCAATCAGGATGTGCTGGTGCTGCTTCGTTCTTTGTTGAAAAAAGAGACATTGCACAATCTGTTGATGATGAAGGGCAGCCAATGCTACATCCTTTGTGCCAAGGAGGAATTAACGCTGCGTTCTGCAGCGCAAATGAGAAAAGTGCTTGCCCATACCGTACAATATATTCAAAATTATGCCGCAGGACAGCTTGACAAGGTGCGCATTCATGCAGGCTTTGGTAAAGTTAGGCACCGTATGACAGAGACGGATCGCAGTTTTGAAGAGGCTTATCAGGTCATTGAAGTAGCGCGAAGCGTCCCGGCCATGCAGGATCGGCTGTTTTACGACAGCATCGGAATCTATCAGCTATTGAAGGCGGCACCCAGCATTCCTTTTTTACAAGAGTTTGTACAGGACCATTTGGGCGGACTGATTGCTCATGATCGTGAGCATCATATGCAGCTGCTGGACACGCTGGATGCCTACTTTCAATGTCATGGCTCCAAGCGCGATACTGCCGGGATGCTATACATTCACAGGCAAACTCTTTATAATCGGCTGGACAAAATTAATGAAATCGTCGAGGGAAGTCTTGCAGACCCAGACAAACGTCGTTGTTTGGAGATGGCACTACTGGCTCACCGGATGCTGCAGGCTGAAAATTGATTCTAAATGACTAGTTCTATTTTCCAATCTGATTGTTTACAATGCGTGTTAACACTGAGATAATAGAAGAAAGTAAGGTAATATCTTGAAAGGGGATTAATATGAATATAAAAAAATGGATTGCTGTCCCTCTTATTCTGTTAATGGTAGCTTTGACAGGGTGTCAGGCAGTAGGAGGATTTGATGTAAGTAAAAATCTTTTGGGAACACTTGATGTGAAATCCCAGCAGTCAACGGAGAAGATATCTCTTAAATTGACTCCAAGAGAAGGAATCTCGCAAGGTGATCAGGAAATCATAGATCTTCTTAATTCCATTTCGGTAACGGTGGATGAAGCCAAGGTGCAATCGGAGGAGATCGCTTCCGCCAAGGGTACATTGCACATCGATAAGTATAATTTGCCGTTTGAGCTTGCTTTGGATCGCCAAGGTATGGCTATTCAACTGGAAGGCGCCAAAAAACCTTATTACATATCTTTGAACTCGTATGAGAGTTTAGGCGGCCTGCCTGCCGGATTTGATCCATACGTATACTCCAAGGATGTAAAAGACCTGACCAAAACAGCTATGGCACTTGTGCTCAAGCATGCTCCTAACCCTTCAACCATTTCTGCAACGTCTGTAACCGAGGAAGTATATGGTGAAAAGGACAAAGTGAAACTGACCCATCTGCATGCTGAACTTCGTGGCGATGAGCTGGTAGCGCTTGTGAAACCGTTCCTGACTAATCTGGCCAAGGACGAGGCAGGTTTGAAAGAACTGATCGGGCAAGCCATTGATGTGACCAAAAATATCGCTTCCGGCATGGCTATTGAAGGTAGTGATAAAGTAACAACTGAACTGAATGCCAACAAGGAAAAGCTGGTTAATGAGGCTTATACCGAGGTTAAAAAGTATCTGGATCTGGCTGTTGCGCAGTATGATACAGGAGTTAGTACTTTGTACGCACAGTCCCCTGAAATTAAAACAGTACTGAGTGCGAATACGGTGCTGAAAACCGACCTGTATTTTGATGAAAAAGGAAATGCCCGCAAATCATCGGCAGACCTGACAGTTGCTTTGCCAGATGTGGAAGGTCTTCCAGTGAAGTCCTTCTCGATTCTGACTGAAACTCAAGCTTGGAATATCAATGGCAGTGTAACGGCTGACAAAGTAGATATTTCGAAAGGCGTTATTGACTTGAATAAACAAGCTGAATTAACGCCGGGAGCGACACTCCGCAATTTTGATGAGAATTCTCCGATCTACAATATTTTAAAAAATGATCTGAAAATTACAAAGGTAGAAACCACCTTCGATCCGAAAGACGATTACTACGTTTTGGAGAATCGTGGAGGTACAGCCTTCATTCCGCTGCGTGAATTGGCATATGAACTGAACTCCGAATTAAAATGGGATGCAGCTGCCAAGCAAATTACAGTAGTGGATGATATGACAGGCAAGACACTCAAACTGAAAAGCGGCTCCAAACAAGCTACACTGGAAGGAAGCACGTTGAAGCTTCCACAAGCTCCATATACGGATCAATATGGAACGCTGTATGTTCCTTTCAAAACAGTTGCCGAGGCGCTTGGTGCTACTGTAACTCGCAGCAGTAATGGGGAATATGTACTGAAACGCGATTAAAAAGAATGCCACATATTGGTCTCCAGCAGAACTGCTGGTGCATAGAGAAATATGCCAGTATGGACACAGGAACCGGCCCGTTCAAGGGGCGGTTCCTTTTTTTCGTCTGTTGATTTTTTGCGGAAATATTCTCGGAAAATGATTAAAATAAGCGCTTACAGATTAAAAAAGTACCCTGTTTTTGTACAGAGAAAATTGAGATAATTATAGTGTTGTTGCGCCATATATATTCGCGGCCAGGCGCCACAGTAGAAATCACCTACAATAGGGGGATATACGATGACAGATACGGAACTGTTGAATTCTAGCGAGGGACAAATTGTACTCGCCCGGATGTATGGTCAACAGCAGGTTTCAGAGCAAACGACGCGATATCAATCACTTATACAAGCGTATCGGGAGCACTTCGGTGTCGGGAATATTGAATTGTTTAGTGCTCCGGGGCGATGCGAAATTGGAGGAAATCATACAGACCACAATCACGGGAAGGTGCTGGCAGGCAGTATTACACTTGATACCATCGCTGTAGCTGCTAAAGTAGAGGAGCCTGTAATTACGTTCTTTTCCGAAGGCTACCAAACGAAATACGTCATTCATTTAAATGACTTGTCGCCACAACCGAAAGACGACGGTACGACGCTGCTGGTTCGCGGTATGGTCGCTGGTCTGCTCGAATTCGGCTATCGTATCGGAGGATTCCAGGCTTATATATCCAGCAATGTGTTCTCTGCTTCAGGCTTAAGCTCTTCCGCTTCGTTTGAAATGTTGATATGCACGATCATAAGTCATTTTTATAATGAGGGAGCATTGGATGCTGTCGCCAAATCCAAAATCGGCCAGTATGCAGAAAATCGCTACTGGAACAAGCCGTCGGGCCTGCTCGACCAAATGGCTTGCGCATATGGGGGATTGGTTGCGATTGACTTTGTAAACCCCAAGGAACCGATCATCAACCCGGTTCATTGGAATTTCGGGCAAAACGGATATTCCCTGGTGATCGTAAATACAGGAGGAAATCATGCTGATTTGACAGATGATTACGCTGCGGTGCCAAACGAAATGTATGCAGTGGCTCAGTCCTTGGGGGCTTCGGTTTGCCGTGACTTATCGCCGGAAGATCTGTATGCCAATCTCAAATTGGTCAGGGAAACAGCAGGAGATCGTGCAGTGCTGCGTGCGTTGCATTTTTTTGAAGAAAACAAGCGTGTGGATGAACAGGTGAAGGCGCTGCAGGAGAGACGCTTTTCTGATTTTTTGAGGCTCGTCACCGAATCCGGTAATTCTTCATGGAAATGGCTTCAAAACGTATATAGAAGTGAGGTTCCCCGGGAACAGGACGTATCCGTTGCACTTGCTTTAACAGAAATATATTTGAAATCAATAGATGACAGCGCATGCAGGGTACATGGTGGTGGCTTTGCTGGAGTCATCTTGACGATTCTTCCGAATGATTATGTTGAAGATTATAAGACGTGGATCAGCGGAATGCTGGGAACTCCCGTACTCGTTGTCAACGTCCGTGAGCATGGTGCCGTTAATGTCAGTGATCTGATTCATGCGGAGAAGAAGTATTGACAATGAGACCATGGTTGGATGGACCTCGGGAGTCATTGTGAATTGAACATACTGGACAGTTGAAGACTTTAACCCATGGGTTAGAGTCTTTGTTCTTTTTGGACGATGCAGTCCAGGCTTGCGTTATAATAGAGCATGGAAGTTCTAATGAAGGAGGGCCTATTCATGGCTATGTACCCGTCCTGGTCCTATTCGCAATCGAGGGCCCAAACGTTCGATGAATGCTTACGCAAATACTACTACCATTATTACGGCTCGCATAACGGCTGGAACCCCGCACAGGGCAGTGAAGAGCAGGTTGTGTTGTATCGGCTCAAGCAGCTGAGCAACTTATATATTTTATTCGGGAATATTACGCACCAAATGTGTGAATCGGTCATACGAGGGTGGATGGAAAAAGGTGCGATTCCACGTCCGGCGTACCTGGAGACAGCGATGAAGAATATGCTGAACGATAGTTACAAGGAATCGCTGCACCGTGAGCTATGGCAGCAAGATCCCAAAAATCGCATTATGCTCGCTGAAATTTATTATGATGACGAGGTGCTGACGGAACGGATTGCCCGGATTAAGGAGCGACAGCATGCGGTAGTACACAATCTGTACCGTACTGCGGTTTGGCGCGAATTACAGCAGGGCGAGGCTAGAATCGTCGAGGTGGAAAAGTGGGATACAATGCTGCTTTACGAGACGAAGGTATATGTCAAAATGGATTTGCTCTACCGCAGAGCCAATGGAGACATGGTTATCGTAGATTGGAAGACAGGTAAGGAAGGCGACTTCTCCGACCAGCTATTTTTGTATGCGTCCTATGTGCAGGAGCATTACCAGCTCCCCTTGGAGAAGATCGAGGTGCGTGTGGAATATTTGATGACCGGAGAGCATGAAGTGTACCGGCCTGTGCAGGAGGATATCGACAAGGTGGTTCGTAATGTCGGACGATACATCGAGGAAATGAAGTCTTGTCTTGATGACGATTATTACAATCGACCCAAAGCGGAGTCCTTTTTCACCCCGATGCCTTCACGCAGAGCGTGCGGGGGCTGTAATTTCCGGGAGGTATGTAAGTACCGCGCGGTGTGAACATGGTTTTAATGTGTCGAACCAAAAAAAGTACATGGAAAACGGAGCAGGCGGAATGGTGCTGTACAAGCGAAGCATCATCCGTCTGCGTAGTGGCGCATCATTTACATTTCCAGTTCGGCTTATATATTAAAATTCATATGGCAAATCTATAATTCTCCCATGTTTTGAAATCGCTTTCTAATTTAGAGGATACGAGGTATGATAAGGGTATTATTGGGAAAAGGTGAAGGGGGAATCAAGGAGATGACGAGTACAGGACATATACGTATTCTTTTTCAGGGGGATTCCATCACAGATGGGGGAAGAGGACGGAATGAGGACGCGAACCATTGGCTGGGTCATAGCTATGTGTATATGATCGCGGGTGCACTGGGGAGTCGTTTGGCTGCAACGCAGCCGGAATTTGTGAACCGGGGAATTTCGGGGGATCGGGCTTCGGATTTGTATGCACGCTGGAATGAGGACACGTTTAGCCTGAAGCCGGACCTGCTCAGTATTATGATCGGAGTGAACGATGCCTGGCGAATCGTGGAGCAGGAGCCGTCCGGGGTGACGGACCGGTTTGAACGAGCCTATCGCCACATTTTGGAGGAAACGCGTGAAGTGTTGCCTGATACCGGGCTGGTGCTATGTGAGCCGTTTATTTTGAAAACAGGAGCTACCGAGGCACGGTGGGACATTTGGCAGGAAAAAATAACGGGCTATCAGCGGCTTGTACGTCAGCTTGCAGACGAGTTTGGGACCGTATTTGTGCCGCTGCAAGGCATGCTGAACGAAGCCGCTACCAAGGCAGACGCCTCCTACTGGCTGCATGACGGGGTTCATCCGACAGCGGTTGGGAACCAGTTGATAGCCGATCAATGGATAGATGTCGTGCAGAAGAGCCGGCTGGCGATCCGCTAGCGTGATTAAGTATAGTCTACTCCTTGTTATTTTTGGGTGATACACGACTATGGACATACTTACTTAGATAATGGGAGTATACCGTGCTGGAAAAAAACAGTCACCAAATAGCCATAATTGAAGCGGTCAAGAAAGAAGTCATTGGTCAGGAAAATGACAGTACTTCCGAATGATGGAATGTGAGATTTGCTGATGAATCGTTGATTTAAAATGGGACGAATGTCTGTAAAGCAAGTAGCAGCGCGGTTCGTCCGTTTTTTGTTGCAGATTGCGGCCTGTTAATCTGCTGTTTTTACAGTTAGGTCGAGGGCCTTAAGTCTCTCTATCTTTATGCTCATAATTAAAATTGTCTGTGAAAAATACTGCTAGAATTGTAGCAATTTTATGGTAAAATGGAATCAAATTTGAGTTTTTTGGGGTGGGCTACGGTAGATGAAGATGTCACTAGGTACGAAAATGGTTGCTGCATTTGTCTTGATTTCTGCAATAACCTATGGAACAAGCGCTTTTTTTATTTTTGTACTCAAGGACTGGCTCGCTCATGATGCACAGGAATGGGTGTACACTTCGATCATTCTGTTATTGGGTGTCCTGTGGAGTGGCATTTTGGGCTGGTTGATCTCAAAATTACTCACAGGTCCAATTGTTAGATTGGCAAAGGCGGCAGAGGAAGTTTCAGCGGGAAATCTGTCGGTTGTCATTCCGGAACGTCGTTCGGATGATGAAATCAAGGTGCTTTATGATGCATTCCGGCATATGATGCTGAACATTAAGGACATGTTTAACGAGATATCGTACAGTACCAAAACAACTTCGCAAAGTGCGGAAAATCTGAGTTCGGCTATTGTACAGGCAACGGCACAAATTGAGGCCATGTCTTCGGTGGTAGAAGATATTTTGGATGGTGTGCAGCAGCAGCAGCAAGCTTCCTCCCAGTCCATTGAAACAGCGGATCGAATGTTGGGCGATTTTAAAATGATGCGCAGCAAATCGGGACATATGCTGGAGCTGTCAGGCCACATGGAGAATTCAGTGGATTCAACACAGACCGTATTTTCATCGCTTATGAATGGAATGGAGGAGCTGACAGCTTCACACGGTCGTTCGCAGCAGGTTATTGCACGCCTGGAAAAGGAAGCTTCTCAAATTGAAGCGATTACAAGCACGGTGAAGGATATCGCGGAGCAGACCCATCTGCTGGCGCTGAACGCTTCCATCGAAGCTGCCCGTGCGGGAGAAGAAGGTAACGGGTTTGCCGTAGTGGCTCACCAAATTCGTGCACTTGCCGCCCAAAGTACGGAGTCTGTACAGCAAATTAATGCCATCGTTAGCCGTGTGCAGTCGCAAATCGTAGAAACGGTGCAGCTAATGCATCAGCAAACGTCCTTGGTCAGCGCTGAGGCGGAACGGACAAGCTCTGTGGATCAGACATTGAATCGCTTGAACGCTATTGTACACGAATTTGTCGAGAGCATCCGCTTAATGGAAGAAGCCGTAACAGAGCAGACGAACCGGGTAGATCAAACCTTTGAACAAATTCGTCGTATTCAGCAAATGTCAGGGGCCTTCTCAGAAGGTGCAAACAAGATTTATACAGCGGCTCATGAGGAAACCGCGATCATGCAGGAAATTTCGTCTTCTTCCGAGGATTTGAAAGTGCTTACGAATAAACTTATGATGAAAACACATGGAATTCAACTATAGCAGGAACAGCCACGAGATATGATGTCTAAAGCCAAATATAGCCGCTGTACACCGGAAAACGAAGCAAAATGGTTCCCCGGTGTGTGGTGGCTATTTTTTAATTTCAAAAAATTCACATTGTTTTCTTGGATGGTAGGCCACATCACTGACACTGGATTGCACGACGATGGTTTGATCGTCAAAACGGATGATGGTTCCGCCCGAGCCAATCAACTGGTCGTCCTGAAATACCCGGACACGAAGATGGCGTTCCAGTGCCTCACTGAAATCCTGATCTGTAATTAATCGGCGATTAATGGGCATGAGAGATCTCCTTTGAATATGATATCTATTATCATAAGGGTTGAAGTATGGAACAAGCAAGAAAGGTGGCTAGAACATATTCGGTTTTTTGGTATAAAATAGAATGCAATGAAAGGGAAACAGGGATAAAAGGGGGCTTTTTATGAACAAGCCGTGGTCAGAGTCCTGGTTCGATGCTTATGCGCCAGAGAGATTCGAGGCATTTACGCCGTCACATGTGTGGGCTGTACTGGGGCTCATTGTATGCGCTTTGCTGCTATGGCTGACTCGAGGGGTTATTCGGTCGCATAAGTCTGTAAGCGAGGGGATTCGCTGGTTTTTAATGGCTGTTCTCTTTCTGTCAGAGGTGACTCTAAATATATGGTACGTGACGCAGCGCATTTGGGATGCCCAGACGTCGTTGCCGTTGGAGCTGTGCAGTGTGACATTACTGCTGTCTATTCTGATGCTGTTTTTCCGAAGCCGCTGGCTATATCCGATTATTCTTTTTGCCGGAATTGGAGGAGCGCTTCAAGCAGTACTTACGCCTAATTTGGCATATGCTTTTCCTCATTACCGTTTTATCCATTTTTTTGTGGCCCATAGTGGTATTATTTTGGCGGCATTGTATATGACCTGGATAGAAGGACTTAAACCGACGTGGAAAAGCGTTGGAGGAGCCATGCTTTTTCTGAATGGCTTGGCGCTGATCGTATGGATCGTAGATACTGCTCTCGGAGCAAATTACATGTTTCTTGCTGGAAAGCCGTCCACACCGTCGATATTGGATGTTTTGGGGGCATATCCTGCGTATATTTTGGCGGAAGAGGTTATAGCACTGTTGTTCTTTTCTTTAATGATGCTGTTGTTCGAGGTGCTGCCGGGGGGCAGGCTGTATGCCCGCTCAGGGACATATAAAAAGACATATTAAAAAGAATCTGTGGCGGAGAAAACGCGAGTAACGGAGGTGGATCGAATGAGCGATCACGCAAATGGCAGATCTGAATCGACAGATCCTGTAGCACTGACCGGAAAAATGAAACCGTGGGCGCTGAGTGGTCCCAGTATCCAAATCGATCCGCTGTTTCCCTATTACGCCAACCGTTCGCGGGACAGTATAGCAGATGAAATCGCCCTTGCGGGCTACCAGACCGTCCATTATTTTGTTGTGCGTGAAAATGAAGTGGATGGAGCGCTTGTCGCTGCTTTTCAGCGCAGAGGCATAGCGGTGTGGGCGATGGTGCTGGGCAACGGCTCTTTTGGCGTGTCACAGCTGCCGCCGGAGTGGAAAGGGTGGCGCATGGAGCTGCTGCGCGAACCGGACGACGGGTTTCAGCGGCTTTCGCATTTTGCACACGAGTATGTGGAGTGGAAAAAGAAAGCCGCTGCCCGGCTCGTCACCGACATTCCGTTCGACGGATTCGAGGTGGCGGAGCCTTATTTCCCCGAATGGAACGGGCTGCGCAGTGGAGTATACGGGGATATCGGACCGCATGCACAGCGCGCCTTCCGCAAGCGCAGCGGTGAGGACATTCCGGATTTCCGCGACAAGCATGCACGGAATTATTACCGGAAGGTCCCGGAGCTGTACGCACAGTGGGTCGATCTGCGCGTGGACGCCGTGAACGGGCTGATTGGCGAGCTGGTGAACGGCGCAGGCGGTGTGCGTGATGTCCGGCCGGATATCTGCGTGGCGACATGGTCGCTTGCTGTAAATGGGCGCGGCGATGTTCCCGGTCAGCTGCGGGAATGGCAGGGTCTGGACGCGGTAGCGATGATCCGGTGCGTCGCCCCGGATATGCATGTGCTCCAGACCCATTGGCCGGACTGGATGCGCCGCCGCCTGCCGCCGCATTATATTCGCGGCTATGCCCGCATGGCGCAGTCGATACGCGCCGCTTATCCGGGCCTGCCCCTCGGGGTGCAGGCGGATATCGGTTCCCTCGCGAGCATGGTTCGAGATCGCGAGTGGATACGGCGGTTTGGGGCTGTCGCCCTGGAGGGCGACTACGACACCTGGACCGCCTATGAATACCATCTGGGCGGCTATATGTATGATGAGCCGCCCAGACCGCTCAGGGCAAAGCGAACGGCCGCAGATGAGCTGATGGTTTCTTTCAGCAAGCGGATTGCCATACCGTCAGTAGATGAGCTGCGCCTCTGGAGCCGGGAGAGCGCAATGGGTACAACTGGACAGCTGATTGATACGGTGAGCAGCGCTTCTCATGCACCGCTGGAGCTTGTGGATGCAATGGCAGATGGAAATCGTCTACTGCTGCGCATACGCCATTTGCCGAAGCGGCCGTTTCATCTGAGACTTGAGGGAGTTCAGGATACACCGGAGCTATGGCTGCTCAAGGGCAGGAAGGCACATCGCAACCTGCCAGAGCATGAGGTGGATGTTCCTTAAGTTTTAAAATAATGATTGAAAACGCTTCCTTTTGTGTATATAATCTTACTACATCTCAGAGACTTCAGCTTAGAAAGTATCAGGGGAGATGCAAAAACGACCTCATGCATAATGCACAAGGTCGTTGCTGTCCCCTCGTTTTGAAAGACGAGTTTGAATGTAATTTTATCTTATTTTACTTTATCTTATTTTACTTTGACTGGAGCCGGATATTTTTTACCCAGCGTGTCCACAGTTACTTTTTTCATCGTAACCGGTTTGAGCGGTTTGTCATTGCTATCCCGTTTGGAGTTGACGATGGCATCGACCACTTCCATCCCGGACGTCACTTTACCGAAAGCAGCATATTGACCGTCGAGGTAGTCTGCATTGGCAACCATGATGAAAAATTGTGATCCGGCTGAATCCAGATCCGCCGAGCGGGCCATAGATAATACACCGCGTGTATGTTTGAGTGTATTGTTGAAGCCATTGCTCTTGAACTCACCTTTGATACTGTAACCGGGACCGCCTGTACCATTACCTTGCGGATCGCCACCTTGGATCATGAAGCCCGGAATTACACGATGGAAAATGGTACCGTTGTAAGCGCCCTTTTGCACTAAAGAGATGAAATTGTTGACGGTGTTTGGTGCTACTTCAGGGTACAGCTCAAGTTTAATCTTTTTACCATCATTCATGACAATCGTAACGATGGGGTGGGATACAGCCTTGCTTTTGTCTTTAGTCGCAGCAGGAGCTGTATTGCTTGTCCGGCTTGCGGCTTCCACGTCGGTCGCTTTTGTGCCGCATCCGGCAACAAGCACGAGCATGATGGCCAGAAGGCACAACATGTACCATGGGCGTATCGTTTTTCGGTTCATTGATATTCCTCCTGAAAGGTTGGATGATATGACATCCTAAATTATGGTTTGGGGGCAGCGCAGAGCACTTTTCCATTTTCTATCATACCTTTTTTGCTGGGATATGGAAATACTGGTTTGAAAACCGTATTCTTGACCCATACTGCTGCTATTCGCTAGGAAAGGGGCAGGATCATGATGGAGGTAGACAAAAAGCTGGCTAAAGGTCTCATTTGGGGTGTGGCGTTCAGTCTTCCGGTTTGGATAGGGGTGTTGTACTCGGTACAGCATATTCGTGACTGGCTGTAATATAAAGCGTAAATGATAGGCCAAAACCGAAATGGTTTTGGCTTATTTATACTTGTGCCAGTCCAAATCACTGTTATTCAGCAAATGCTCAAAGTTGTTGTCCAGCTTCTTCTGTTCTGCCTTTTTTGCTTCGAGGGCACGCTGTCGTTCGTCTTCCTTGCGTTTGTCCTGCTCTGCCTGGGCTTCATTGGCCTGAGCCTTAAGCTTATTCAGCACATCTTGGCTCAGCAGATCCTTTAATGTAGCAGGTTTGTCCTGAGCCGCTGGAGCGGGAATCGACGAATTTCTCTTTTTAGCCATGTCATCATCTCCATTCCATTCGATTATATCAGCTTCTTCGTAGTTGTTCCACGCTTGGAGAACGAGGCTTGCAGTGGACTTTTCTAATGGAGAGGGTAATAATGGTATGAGCAGAAGGGGCGTGTGGCAGCATGTATCATCTATATTGGAAGCGAAACCTGGTTAATTTGTGGATAGGGGTATTGTTTTGCAGCATGGCCTATTCGGTCTCCATTCCGTTTTTACCTATTTTTTTGAATACGGAAATGGGCGTCAATGATCATTTGGAGCTGTGGTCGGGGATTGCCTTTGGAATCACTTTTTTAGCCAGTGCGCTCATTGCTCCGTTCTGGGGCTCGCTCGCAGATAAGTATGGACGCAAGCCGATGCTGATTCGTTCCGGCTTTAGTTTGGCGGTATTGTACCTGGTATGTGCCTTTGTGACAGACCCCTATGTGTTCGTAGGAGTACGTCTGTTTCAGGGCCTTCTCTCCGGTTTTATTCCTGCAGCCATCGCACTGGTTGGTACAGGGTCGCCCGAGGACAAAACGGGGTATGCACTTGGCATCATGGCGACCGCCGGGGCCACCGGCAGTATTATAGGTCCGCTGATTGGCGGGGTAGTAAGTCATTATTATGGCAATCGAAATGCCTTTTTGTTCTCTGCGGCGCTTGTGCTGGTGTCTGCGTTAATCGCGACCTTTGGCACCAGAGAGGACAGCTTTAAGAAAACAGACACCCGCTCGCATGTCCGCGATGATATCAAGGAGGCTATGGCTAATCGACCATTGTACTTTTTGCTCATTCTGGCCGGACTGAGTACCTTTTCCGTCATGATTTTGGAACCGCTCATTACGGTGTACGTGCTTGAGATGGGAGTTGTTCGCAGCCAGGCTTCTTTAAGCTCGGGAATTGTATTCTCAGCCGTAGGCATTGCGGCCGTGCTCATGGCTCCGCGATGGGGGCGAATCGGCGGACGGATCGGTTTTGCACAAGTGCTGCTGATCGGACTGATTGGTTCTGGAATCGGGAATATTTTGCAATTTTTTGTAACCAACTTTTTTGGCTTTGGTGCGCTTCGCTTTGGGTACGGCTTGTTTTATGCGTCCGTCATCCCGGCGATCAATGCGATGACCGTGGAGGTCACCAAGCCGGAATTCCGCGGACGTGCCTTTAGCTTGAATCAATCGGCTACACAATTGGCGATGATGGCAGCTCCGCTGATTGGCGGTTTGCTCGGCAGCTGGATGCCGATCCGCTGGATTTTTGTGCTGAACGGTGGCATGCTGCTGGTTGCGGCGCTGCTGCTATGGGCGAAAGGAAAAGAAGTTTTCACAGCTTCCCATAAGGCAACGGACACGGATGTCCATTCTGCTGGATAGGTGCTGGAATATCTAATTCATTTTACAGATCTGCTCTCAAAGCAGGTCTTTTTTTGTGCTAATAAATATTTAATCCCAAACTTTTACTTTTAGTAAACTTATTCATAACCCTCTAAACTGATCATATGACAAGGAGGGATATATTATGATAAGAGACGACATTTTACGTCAAAAACTGGAGAAAGCTCGTCAAAAGCTGTATGTTTTGCAAGCAAAACATGGCTTCAGCCACGCCAGTGTGCTTAGACAGTCTGTAATTCTGGATAACCTCATCAATCAATATAACCGCCATTTTTATATAAAAGAAAAAAATCCGACTACACAAGTGCAACCAGCTGAGCGAGGAACCTTTGATGAAGTCCTAAGCTCTTAGCATTTGGCAGCTTTAGGGACCAAATTCATCACAGAAACTCCAATCAATATTGAATTCCCGACCAGTTGATTTTTGCCATCTGAACTTTCCCCTACCAAGGTCAAGCAATATATCCCTATTATGGCCTAACCCCTATATTCTCCATAGAGAAATAAAGAGTGATCCCCAACACACTGCTAAATGAAATCGTAGCCAAATCCTTTGGCTTCACTTAGATATATTCTTTTTTGATAAATCTGGACAGACCCCATGTAGAGGGTGGATGCCCCCGGGATGGTACGATATGCAATAAATAAAAGGCTCATGGAGTGTTGTACTCCCATGAGCCTTTGTACTGGCCTGTTCCGCCGGTTATTTTACGGTTACAATGACACGTTGATAATGTTTCAATGTATGCTTTCCGTTATCCTGTACTTCAGCAATGATATGAATCGTATTTCCTGATTTGGCATCTGCAGGAACGGTGAAGCTCATGGTGTTCGTGTCACTGCCTTGCAGGTCGATGGTGTTCAGCTTTTCACCTTTAGCTACTTCACGATGAAGTCCGAGCTGCAAATTACCCAGCATTTCAGGTTTAACCTGTGCTGGTTTTACTTTAGAATCCTCATACGTATCTGCTTCAAAGTATCTCCACCATTTATAGGTTAATTGATCCCCATCTGGATCGGAGCCTTCCGAATGCAACGTAATTTTTTCCCCTGGACTCGCAGTGAGATTCAATCCTTCTTTAACAGTCAACGTTGGATTGTGGTTGGCGCCTTTGTAGTCGGATGCAATCGCCCAATCTGCACGAGCAGCAAAGTCATTTTGAATATCATCAAACCAACGCATCAGAGAGTATTCCGCTTCGAATCTTTTCGTATATACATCATAATCCAACACGGTATTTCTAAATAATTTGTCGTTAACGACACCAAAGCGGCCTCCCCAGCCTCCATAGGTCGGGTTTTCCATACTCCGCAAGCCGTTATCAATCAGATAGAAGAAGGACGGAGAATCCCCTTCCGAAATAAAGTCATATTTGTTATATTGAGGATTTTTCTTCAAGTAGGCTTCAGTGCCTCTTTGCTCTTCAGGCAATTCGCCTTTGATGATATTTCCATCACCCATCAAAGCGTACATACTCAGCAGCTTTCCGTGACCATCTTTGATATTTTTGAAATTCCATTCTCCATGCAGCTTGCTGTTTACTTTTTCCGTATGCATTTTCCAGGCGTAGGCAAAATGCCAGAAGTTCGATTGGTCGTTGATGATTCTGATGTCAGGCCAATTTTTTGCAATGTACTTATTGTAGCTATCGTCCTGGTCCAAAATGATATACAGCACGAGCTTATCGCTTACTTTTTTTCGAATCGTTTCCCATTGATCTGTATTTTTATATTGGTCTTCAATGGATTTTAGCGCTCTGGCTGTAGTATTGGTTCCACCCCAAGTTTGCACGTACAAATCTCTTTTGTCATCGTCCAGGAAAAGGGTTTTAAGGAAGTTGGAGCCTTCCGTTTCCTTGTCCATTTCACCTTTGTATGAGATGTTGCCTATTTTGGTGACACTCTTAAGGTATTCAGGCTTTGGATAGCCATCAGCATGTTTGATTAAGTTAGGATAAATTTCTCCGTAGGCATCGATCATATTCGTTACCCATTGTGTTCCGGTCCATCTAAATGGCTTGATGCCGGCCTTTTCATCCCCTGCATAATGATATACAGAGCTGGTCAGTACGATCCCGGACAAGTCCATTTCATTGGAATAGAGAAGGAAGCGAATCACGGAGTTCATATCATCGACTTCTCCATCGGTAGTGATAACCGTTCTGGCCTTGGCTGCTTTATTTTCTACTTTAGCTTCCGTTTGTTTTTCTGCTGGAACAGCGCTTTCATTCTTGGTAACAGCGGGAGCCTTCCCACTACAACCACTGATGATCAAAATACATATCATAGCTAACAAAAAAGCGCTTAACCCTTTTCTTTTTCTCATTTCTGTTCCCCTCTCTGAACATTTCCAGGATGTTTTAGGATTATAACCATGCCAGCATCCTTTTTATTCATGATTTAGGATATAAAAAAAACCTAAATACATATATGCTCCATAGAAATGGCGCATACATATATCTAGGTTTTGCCTGCATGATCAGTCACAATCCTGTTTAGATTCTACAACATAATCCGAGAAAATGAAAGCGATTTACGAAGCTTTGCATAAAATTGGGTTTATGCTTTGAATAAACCGGATTCTTTGACTTCTGACATGAACTTATTGAACTCAGGAATGTTCAGCTGTTGCTGAGCATCGGACAGAGCGACTGCCGGGTTCGGATGAACCTCTACCATGATACCGTCAGCTCCGGCAGCCAATGCGGCTTTGGCGCAAGGGGCCAAGATGTCCTTGCGTCCTGTGGAGTGAGTCACGTCAACCAGTACTGGCAGATGGCTTTCCTTTTTCAAAATCGGTACAGCGGAAATGTCCAGCGTGTTGCGGGTCCATTTTTCATACGTGCGAATACCGCGCTCAATCAGCATGACTTGTGTGTTGCCACGAGAAACGATGTATTCCGCAGCATGAAGGAATTCTTCCATGGTTGCAGCCAGTCCGCGCTTGAGCAGAACCGGAGTTCTCGTTTCACCCGCAGCCTTAAGCAACTCAAAGTTATGCATGTTGCGCGCACCGATTTGAATGATGTCGATGTATTGGATGGCTTCCTCCAAATGTCTTGGATCGACGATTTCACTGATCGTCGCCAGCCCGAACTCGTCGCCTACGCGTTTGAGAATTTGCAGACCTTCAACGCCCAGCCCTTGGAAATCGTACGGGGATGTGCGCGGTTTGAACGCACCACCGCGAAGAATCGGTACACCTGCCTCTTTGAGGGCCGCTCCCACTTCGCGAGTTTGCTGGTAGCTTTCCACCGAGCATGGACCTGCAACCATGATGGAGGCCTTGCCGCCCACCAATGTGTCTTTGACCTTAATGACCGTGCTGTCTGGCTGATTTTTGCGGCTGACGATCAGATGCTTTTTGTGCTCTTCTTTTTGATAGTTCAGCGAAGCCTTGAAAATATTTTTGAACAGCTGGCGAATTGTTGCATCGTCAAAAGGTCCACGGTTAGCCGCAATCAGCTTGTCGAGCATTTGTTGCTCACGCACCGGATCAAAGTCAGGTACCCCTTGTGCTTCCTTTAATTTTCCAAGCTTTCCCGCCAATTCAGCGCGTTGGGACAGCAGCTCCAGCAATTGCAGGTTTGTAGCATCGAGCTGTTCCCGCAGCAGCTCCAAAGAATTTTCATTGTTCGACATACAGTACACCCTTCCCGAATAAAATTTGTTTTTAACACAAAAAGGCACTCGTCGCAAGGGACGAATGCCGTGGTACCACCCTAATTACAGAAGTATACATACGAGTCGTCAACGTCAATTCAGTTGACGGCAGTAACTTCTGAGCTTAATGCCCGTAACGGGGGCTTCCGGAAACCTCTAATGCGGACAAAGGAATGAATCCTTCTGTCGGTTCAAGGCTCGACTCGGGAGTGAATTTCAACGCGGGATTGCGATACGCTCTCAGCAATGCGTACCTTTCTGTGGGAATCCGGTTAGACGTTTACTTGTCTCCGTCCATGTCTTTGATCATGGTATTCAAAAGATTTACCTTATTTTAAACAAAGTAGGTGCAGAAGGCAAGCCCTGATTATCCAGTTCAGTTTTTGCACCGTTTTGAATCGGTCCTTTTATCTGCCTTCATCTATGGGGACGGGCTTTGCCGATGCGACTCCTCGTGGGGTGTTTTCGGCAAAATCCTGCACCTCATCACCCTTCATCCTCATCCCGGTCGGTGCCGTTCAGTAAATCCGTCCCATGCAGGAATTCGGCGGGAGCGGAAGGGTCGACAGGGCTGTCCGGTTCCAGTTCATCGGCATTAGGAACGTCTTCCAATGGGGTATCCGGTTCTTCGATCAGATTTTCCCAGTTGGTTTCCGCATTTTGCAGGGAAGGCTCATAATCATAGTCATGCAGCTCGGTTGTGCGATCGTCACGTTTGGCCATGTTGCTCAGCTCCTTTACTTCGATTGCTTATTTCGACCTTACCCAAACAGTAGAATGGCTAAACCTTGATTTAGTGTGTCTATCAGAGGTTAAAATCATGCGAATAGGGATATGCCTATTCCCTTTAACCGTTTTTTTCGTAACCGCTGTGATATGATAAAGAGGATGGGGAGGAATATTAATGATTATTAACCAATATGAAGATTTTAGAAAGATTGAGTAAAAAGAACATGATACCCTTCTCTTGAAGAAGGTATGCACATCATCTTATAGAATAATATTATTTCAGAACGTTTAAAAATGTAAAAATGCATACAAATTTGTAAATCCTACTTTGTAACTTTGAGGTGCTTAATATGAGGCATGTGCCCAAAGCTGTCGCCGCCTTGCTGGCGGTCATAGTGATGCTGTTGTCGCTGGGCCACCCCGCCTATGCGGCGAAGACGACCCCGGAAAGAGAATATAAGATCCCCTCGTGGGATATGAGATGGGGAGTGGAAGGGGAGGATGGATCTCTAGATGAAGTAAGGGACCCTGGCAAGACCTGGATGCATATTCAGGACGATTCACAGTTGCCCACGCAGCCCGGCAATATCGGCTCCGCCTGGATTCGTATTCGTCTGCCATCGCTATATGATGAAACGCCGGCGGTGCTTTTTGAAAATATTTATGGCCGGCATATTACGCTGTATAAGGATGGCATCAATTTTTACGAATCCTACCGTGGTTACAATTATGAGAACAATCGTATTCTAATTCCGCTGAAACCGGAAGATAGCGGTAAAACATTATACATATGGACAGAAAGCAGCCGGAATAGACTGGGTATTATTGGAAATGTGATCACTGGTGATTATCGCGACTTGCTGGGGAATTTGGTCAGGATGGATGTTTTGGATATCGTACTAGGCAGTACGTTCATTTTCATTGCCCTGGTACTGCTGATCTGCTCGTTCTTTCTGTTCCGTCCAAGTATGGCCATGTGGCTGTCTCTCAGCGCAATTGTACTGTCCATTGGTCTGATGATTGTGACGTATTCGCCTTTTCTGTATACGTTCTATCGCAGCTTTGGCAAGCTGTATTTACAGCTCTTTGATGTGGGAATGTTCATCTTGTTGCCTTCACTAGCGTACTTTTTTGAACAAAATATTAGTTCGATTCTACTGATTCGCCAGTTTCGAAAGGTGTTAACTGCCTACTCCCTGTTCTGCTTCACCATGATGATTGTGAATTTGGGTGCACAAGAGCGGTTAAACGATGTGTATTATTTCTTCAGTGTAACAGTCCTGTATGTATTGCTCGTGGCTTTGCTAGTACTGCTGGTGTTTGCTTCGGTTCGCAGGGCACTTAAGGGAGATCACGAAGCGATTATTTTATCGACAGGCTTTGCTTTTTTCGCAGTGATCTCCATTAGTGAGCTGACCTGGTTCTTCATCCGGGAAGGACACTATAATTTGTTCCTGTGGAAATGGGGCGTGTTCGGCTTTGTGCTGGCGTTGATTGCGATTTTGGGCAGAAGGCTGGCTGAAAAGCATAAGCAGGTGGTTCGCTATTCCAGAGAGCTGGAGATGTTTAATAATGAGCTTCAACGTTCGGAAAAAATGGAGATCATCAGCGATCTGGCTGCATCTGTAGCGCATGAAGTACGCAATCCACTTCAAGTTACTCGCGGATTTCTCCAGTTGATGAGCAAGCAGGAGGATGGCAAAAACAAAGATTATCTGTATATTGCGCTGGAGGAGCTGGATCGGGCTTCCGCGATTATTACCGATTTTCTTACCTTTGCCAAGCCGGAATTTGAACAAACCAAAACGCTGACTATATTGGACGAATTCAAGCATATTGAAGGAATCATTAGTCCGATGGCTAATTTGCAAGGCGGTAAAATTTCGCTGGATATTCCCCAGGAAATCAAAGTACGCGGGAATTCCTCCAAGTTCAAGCAGGCGTTCATCAATATTATCAAAAACAGCATTGAAGCGCTGCGGGATCAGGGTCATATTCAGATATGGGCTTATGTGGACAACGGAGAAGCTGTCATTCATATTCGGGATAATGGTGAAGGAATGGATGCTCAGACCTTATCGAGACTGGGTGAGCCTTATTTTTCGAATAAGACTAAAGGCACGGGCCTGGGGATGATGGTGACCTTTCGGATTATTGAAACGATGAATGGCAAAATATCTTTCACAAGTGCAAAAGGGGTGGGAACAGAAGCGACCATCCGCTTCCCCGTAGCCGGATAATATCCGGCTTTTTGCATTCGGAGAAAACGGAAGGAAGCTTGCTGAACCCACCCGCTTGTGATTAGGCCTCTTGTTATTAAGAACTAGAGTACAAATGTACTGAAACAGTCATTTACCACATCGAGCGAGGTTTCTGGGATGCGGCGAGCACGCCAGAAGGGTCTGGAGGGATGACCAGATAAAACTGATCAGGTGTTTCTTCTAACGTTTTGATTTGGATATGATCGGGGATCACGACTCCTAACACATCACGTATTGCAGATTTGGGATCTGTCATTAGTTTTTCTCTGAAACTGGCATCCTCCCAAGCTTTTTGAATGACTTGTGTTTGAAGAACTTCAGTAGCCATCAAAAATCACCCTCTCATTCAATTGGTTATATTTACCTAGTCAGTATACCACGAAAGACTCATCAAAATCTAGCATTATTTCATATTTTTGGAGATCCAAAAATCGAGCCCGCCTCTTCTCAAATGAGAGCGTCCGCTTTCAATTTCTGCGGCTTCTTCGCCCAGGTCCTCAGCGATGGAACGTGCAAACGCATGAAGTCCGGGGATGGAAGGCTCCATAGATTCCAACTGCTGGACTGCCTGATCAGCAATATCTGCATAACTGGCAAGCATGCCACGTACATAAATCGCTTCCTGAATCATCTCTGGATTCAAGCCTTCACGATAAGCCATCTTTTGTTCGGCACTGATATGGGACAATAGGCAATTGTAGCTATGTTCCTCCCAGTCTTCCGCCCAATCCGCCCAATCATCTGACATTTGGAGTAGAAGCAGTGCCGTATCCGTCATACCTGTAATGGTCTCGATTAGGTCGGCACGGTCTGCAAGCAGCAAAGCGCCCGTCCCGGCCATTTTTAACGGACTTGCTTTCAGCGCCACCTGATGTCGGTTTCCTTGGAAATAGTCCTCTGTCCCCTCGGATGTCACACTAACGGCCCATTCATTGACATACGTTCTGGCATGTAACCAAAAAGGGGAGGACGCGGGAAAAAGGTCCCGATAAATGCTTAGACATTCGGTATAAAATAGCTGGCTTAAGGCGAGTTGTGTTTTACGGTTGTCTGCTGCGGTGTCCATCACATCATCCTGAATGAAATAGTGAGTCATAACAAACACGTTGCCAAGCGAGAGCTTTCGGCATATTTCGGGAGCCAGCCCGGTGATTTCTTGCAGCCAAAAGGGAAGCAAGTAGCATATGTAGTTCCGTGTGCTGTCTTCCCGCAATGGGTTAAAACGGGCCAGATAGTCCAGGCCCTGATGCTGAAACGGAGCAGGGAACGCAGCTGTTCGCTCCTCCGCTTGACGAAACACGTCCTCTAATTCCTGTTTGTATGCAAAATACCATTCCATCGCTATCACCTGCATCTCTTATGAATATATTTATAGCGATTTCTAGTTGTTACCCGCCATTGTATAACAGATTGCGATTTTGCAAGATTTTGTTATTTTTACATTGCCGTTAGCTATCACTCATGCAGGGGGTACCGACAAAAATCCCGGCGGGGAAGATCCCGCCGGGATTTTTACTGCTCCGGGATTTTAGTTGATCTCCAGATAATCAATGTACGCATCCCATGTCCCGTTATCGGCTGTTACAACGAGCTCAATCTCTTGATTTCCGGTTCCATGGCTGACATTGTTTAGAGTATAGACCGCAGGATTGCTTCCACCGAAGTAGAAGGTACCCTTCGTCTGTCCACCGATTTTTAAGTCAACTCTGGCCATATTGGAGTTATTTGAAGCACCACGAAGTGAAAAATTATGGGTACCGCTCTCGAAATACTGCGTATATTTCACCGAATCATTGTTGGCGTATAAAGCGACTCCGTTGAACGGCGAGCTGATATTTCCGGTGTACTGGCCGCCTTTGGTCATACTCTCGGCTTCCATTTTTGTACCTGTGCTTGGTGTACCACCGCTTCCGCCGTCAGGCGCGACCGCCCGGCCGGTGCTTGGCGAGATCATGCCAGAGCAAAGACCACGGCTCTTGAGGTTCTGCGCGACCTGCGGGATCGCTTGGAGCGTAGTCTGATACTGGTCATGCATCAGGATCACGTCGCCGTTTTGCAGCCTGCCCGCGGCGGCTACGATCTGGGCGGTGGTGGCGCCGTTCCAGTCCTGGGAGTCAACGTTCCACAGCACTTCGGTAAGACCGTTTTGAGTCTCGATGGACCTCAAGGTCGCGTTGGTCTCGCCGTACGGCGGACGGAACAACTTCGGTGCCGTGCCGGTAATGGACTGCACCGTTTGTTGCGTGCGTGTAATTTCCGATGACATCTGTGAGTTACTCAGTTGCGTCATATGCGGATGTGACCATGAATGGTTGCCGATCCACATGCCTGCTGCCTGCTGGTCGCGTACGAGTGACGGGTAATTCTGTGCGTTCTGTCCAACGTTGAAGAGCGTCGCGCGCAAGCCGTTTTGCTTCAGTGTGTTAAGCAGCGTTGTGGTGTTGTGGGAATTCGGACCATCGTCGAAGGTTAATGCTACATAGCCGTTCGAACATTCGGCCGCAAGCGCCTCGTCATCGGAAATCACCAGTGAGCCCGTGAACAAAGACACGACGAGCGACCCGATCGCCACCCATTTTCCTGCTTTAGCCATAAACATGGTTCTACCTCCTAGCATTTTTGAATGGCTAGTATGGTTGTTCAAGTCACTCCGAACCGCTTCAACTCTCTACTAGATTCGGGATTTCAGTTGATCTCCAGATAATCAATGTAAGCATCCCATGTCCCGTTATCGGCTGTTACAACGAGCTCAATCTCTTGATTTCCGGTTCCATGGCTGACATTGTTTAGGGTATAGACCGCAGGATTGCTCCCGCCGAAGTAGAAGGTACCCTTCGTCTGTCCACCGATTTTTAAGTCGACTCTGGCCATGTTGGAGTTGTTCGAAGCACCACGGAGTGAAAAACTATGGGTGCCGCTCTCGAAATACTGTGTATATTTCACCAAATCATTGTTGGCGTATAAAGCGACTCCGTTGAACGGCGAACTGATATTTCCGGTGTACTGACCGCCTTTAGTCATACTCTCGGCTTCCACTTTCGTAGCTGTGCTTGGAGGAGGAGTAGTTCCGCCGCCGGAGTTGCCGCCGATCGTAATTGTATTACTAGTCACAGTAGCACTCCCACTGCTTTGATATCCCTCTACCGTAAGCGAAGTTTCATACATCTTGCCCATTGTCATTCCTAAGCTCTCCCACTTCTTGAAGTGTTCGCTAACAGATATGGTTCCGCTCGTGCGCTTCGACGTTCGGACACTCCAATACTGCTTAAAAGTTGCATTGCCTTTAATCGAAGGTTGGTTGACTCGAATAGTCTCATATATGTCATATGTCCCCCCGTCAACGGTAATCGTGCCCTTTGACGTTGCTCCAGGCGGACGCCAGCTGCCCCAGCTATCGACGATGTAATATTCTACGAGCGGGTCAACCGTCCACCCATAGACACATAAATACGAATTGCCGTTTGGCTGGTAGTTGGCACTGTAGTTTACGGATATGTTTCCAATTTGCTGATGTGTCTGGGTCTCGTTGAATTTCTTGCCTTTACGGAATAACGCATTTCCGATGTTACTCCACTGGGCACTGAACGTGCCACCACTATTGAGAGTCATACTTGTAGTCCCGGAATCCTTCCACAACTCATAGTAGTAGCCGTCTTGGGTTCCACTTTGATTTGAGGTGATCGTTGTTGCCGCCTGTGCGGTTACTGCTGGTAAAGTAAGTGAAAAACAAATTAAAATCGCCAAAAATAACCTCATTCTTTTTTGTTTCATTTGATATTCCTCCTTTTTGGTTCATTTGCATTTAGTCTGACTATGATGCTGTTCAGCCCGTAGTAAGCTCATACGTAAGTTCCTTCCAAAAATTGAATTGTAATCGATTACGAAAAATATTTTACCATAGATTTCCTAATATTTAACCTGCAAAAAATTAAGATATACTGTAAAAAGTTTAGTTATTTAATTCCTGCTTACTCTCCATGATAAGGAGCCCAAGGTAAAAAGAAAGCCAGAGTAGATTGAAGATGGATGTAACAGGCATGAAAACGAATAAAAAAAGCGGAAAGAGAAAATATTAGATGAAAAAGAATGAAAGAAGGGTCTGCAACATGAAAAAACAATGGAAATTGATCGCTGCTACTCTATATGGAGGAGTGATGATGTGCGGTAGTGCGGGGACGGCCGGAGCTTCCGGTATAGAAACGAGTCTCCAACTGCAAGCTCCTACTCCCAACAACCTGATTCAAGGTAAGGCTGGTCAAGGGAATACGGAGCCACAGGATTGCCATCGACAAGGGCATGCTCACAAGCACGAGCATGGCAAACGGCCTGGCGGCTGGAATCATCATCTGAACGAAAAAGTAGCCAAGCTTTTGGGCATCACTCCTGCCCAGTTGGAGAATGAGCTGGGACAAGGAAAATCGTTGGCCGATATTGCGAAAAGCAAAGGAATCAAAGAGGAACAGCTCATTGATAAGCTGAAAAATGAAATGACCGTCGATCTGAAACGGCTCGTTAACCGTAAAGGTCCGATTACATTTGACCGTAAGCCCGGGGCTCCACATGAAGCTCAATTGAAGCAGGAGTCAGGGACACCTTCAACCTCGGTTCACGAAAACTAGACTAAAAAAAGGGATGTCTGGCATGCGACACCAGAAGGTATTAGTGCAGATCGAGCTGGGAAATGGCTACGTAAGCTAATGATATTTGCTTGAACTTGCTAGGTTTGAGTTATGGTCAAGCATGTAAGGAAAAAAGGCAAGCAAAAGATGGGCGTTTCTGGAGTAATCCGGAAACGCCCTTGTGAATGGGGACAAGGTTTCCATATTCACCGGGCGGTCCGCATCGGATTCCTGCTCTCGCAGGGTACCTTGGTCTGGCACAGTCCGCAGCCAGCACCCGATTTGGCCTCGCCGCCGTTTAGAACCGCAAAGTCCCGTGATGCCTGGCCATACACAAATTTCATGCAGGCGATTTTGTCATGTCCGCCGTCCTTGCTGATGGCTTGCACAGGGCAGCGGGTAATGCACACACCGCAGATGCCCTTGCTGCACAGCAGGCAGTTTCCGGTATGGCCTGTGGCTGAAGATGTTCTGGCATCAGGCGTCACCTTGAGATCGGTCACCACGGACAGCAGGCGGATGGCAATTCCTTTTTCGGTGATGAAGCCGTCGTTGATACTGAAGGTGCCAAGACCCGCAGCATATGCAATGTGGCGCTCCGACCAGTTGGAGATCGGCCCCCCTGCGGCACCATGGATGCTGTACCAATCTGTATCCAACGGCGCAACCGCACGGTAACCGAGGCCTGCTAAGTATCCCGTCAAATGCCGCCTCGCAGACTGTACAAAATATTCATCCCCAAAGGTTCGCAGCAGCACCCATTCCCTTGAGGCTCTATATTTTTGCGCACGATTAGCCTTGCGGATCGTCTCACTGATCGGCAGCACAACGCTGATAACGGTGCCTCCATCAAAACTCCTCATTCCAAAGGAACGTTCAAATGCTTCCTGCGGCGTGGCGTGGTCGGGCCCTACCACTCTTTTGTACTCCTCAAATAAAGGATCATTGGCCGCGGCAAATTGAATAATCGGCTCCTCGTAATAAGGGCTCTGTAATTCTTCGCAAACATTACCTTTGTCTTCGCTCACATAGGTTTTCATCTCGGCTATGATGTTTTCTCTCATATCCGGTACGGATTCAAGCATCCTATCCACATCCCTCTCCGTGGTTATTGCTCACAGCAAAGCTTCCTTTCAGAAGCCTTATGCGGGCTAACGTATATCGCTGATCTCTTACTACAGAAAAACATTTCATTTTTCGTGTATATACACGAATTGAGCAAACACCTCATGTATGAGAAGGCGGCGAATCACAAACCCAAATTTTCAATTTTGGATAAGAGTAAGGTCAGTATCTGCAACTCCCCGTTTCCCAATGACTCCTGCAAAAAACGCTGCGCCTCCTCCCAAAGCTCTGCTGCGTCGTTGTATACCGTTCTTCCACTCTCTGTCAGAGCAAGGCAGCGGTTGCGACTGCCCTCAGCAGATGTATCCTCCACATATCCGCTATGCTCCAGTGCCTTCAAATTGCGCACAATCGTAGTCCGGTCGAGCCGCATCTCCAGCGCCAATTCGCTTACACTTGCCGGTCCCAGCGCAGTTAAGTGCTTGAGTAGCGAGAATTGGCTAATATTGAGTCCGCTCGGGGCCAGATACCGGTCATACAGTCCCGTAACAGCCATCGAGGAACGGCGCAGATTGATGCAGGTACAGACTGAAGGTGATCGCTCCTGCGAAGATTTCTTATTCTTCCCTGTCGTTGCCATAGGTTCTCCATTCTTTATACTGTTTCGTGTATCTACACGATCTCAGAAATAACAGGTTTTGTCAGGGAGATTTGTCACAGTAGTCAGCACTGTCAGTCTAGTTGGGCGCTTATTTCGTATCTTGCAACGGTGGGCCCTGAGCAACAATTAAGTTAAGTACATCATGCTGGGTTGTTGTACCCTTGCGTTTTATCAGCGAAGCTTTTAAAGCAGAAGTAGATTGGAAACCGGAGAGGAACACTGTCATTATACGAAGTGCTGGCCAAGTAAAAATGCTGTAGTCTTCCTGCTAATGAAAAGTTAAAATAACCAGTCGCTTGAAATCAAACAGCGACTGGTTATTTAGTTTCGCTTGAATGCGAGCTGAGCGATACCTATAACAGCTTTTTAAGCTGGGAAATACGGCCATGGGATACGCCAAGCCATTCAGCATATTCACCTTGCTTGGCTGTTGGATGCTCGTGCATAAGTCTTTTTAGCTTCTCAACCCAATATTGTGAAGACGACCGATTTGCTCGTTTTTCTTTATACGCAGGTTCCTTAACAACAGGGACAGGTATTGGACTTACACCTATGTTTCCTTTCAGGTTGAGTATGCATGTTTTACATAGAAATGAATCCTTGAAATAGGTTAAATCTTGGGTTGAACTGCACAAATTGCAAGAGACTCCAATATACTTCCGCATACTCAAAAATCCTGTTTCAATATCTACATAAAATTCTATAGGATCGCCAGTCTTAATCTCCATAGAGTTTCGCATTTCCTTAGGAATAACAATCCGGCCTAATGTATCCAAGGGACGTGTCATACCTGTATTTTTCAAGTGATCTTCTCCTTCTTGGCAAATTAGAATGATAGGAGCGGGTAAACGTCCGTCATCCAATGATCTCCTATTAAAAAGATGATAAACAATAAAGTGAAAGTATTTATTGTTGTTCCAAAAGATGGTATTATCATGAATGTAAAAACAATAATTATACTATTAGTTTCCAAACTATATTTTTTTATTAAAATTGGAAACCTATGAAAATGCTGAAAGGGTGGTTTATCCATGCAAATCACACCTACGATACAGGCAGAAATTCACACCTATCTAAAACGAAAAGGCTTAACCATGACCGAGTTTGGTCACACGATTGATTTGAATGTAGGTACAGTTAGTGGCATTGTGACAGGCAACCGATCGATCTCTGTTCACCAACTGGACAGTATTACTGCGGGAATGAATTTACCACCGGATTATTTTTACGAACGTTACATTGAAGAGTGCATTGAAGAATCTCCGCTCAACTGGAAAAAGATCAGCCCATTCCTGTACCGATGCATTGAGCTAGGGCGACTGGATTGCTTGCAGCGGGTTGTAATTCTATTGTTGGATAACCCCAATTATCTACCATCGCTCTTTGATGTTGCCGAAAATGTGTACAAAGACGGTTACAATGAAGCAGCGGCATACCTTTACAAAAAGGTGGCTGAAAGTGAGAAGCAGCAGCATTCAGAGCGATTGGCGACCTGCCAGTATCGCTTGTTCCAAATCAATGTCGGACAGGATCGGGCCGTCAATCTTCAAGCAGCCATTGAATTTGCCCCTTTTGTTGATCGCTTAGACGAGATAGAGCAACTAGATGGTTTGAAAGATTTAGCAAACGTGTATAGATCATTAAGCCTGTGGGACAAGGTTTATGAGTTTGCATCTCAAATGGGTCAATTAGGAAAACTCCAATATAATTTGGTTCACAACCCCAAGCGAAAAGGGACAGAGTTGCAAAAAAAGCTAAGCAGACCACTGTTTGTATACATAGTTTACGCCGAATTGTTGTGTGCTAATGCTTGTGATGCAAAAGGAGATCATGAACAGGCATTAGAACATATTCGTGGTTATGCCGATCTAAGTTGGGTAAAGGAGAAGGACGCTGATACGCTTTATTGGAAGCGGAAATATCAACAATGGGCGAAAATTAATACTTACGTCAACAGGCTTATGTCCGGTGATATTAGTGTTTTGCCGGATTACGTAGAGCATATGGCTGCCGAAAAAGAGATTTTTGCCGAGCTATTGAACGTCCTTGAAGTGGCTAATCGATACAATGTGGATGTAGACCCTATCCTCCAGCGTTTTGAATACCAGATTACAGCTTATCAGGAGCCGTCATCTTCTGACATGTATACACAACAAGTTTTACCGGAAGAATACGTACGGTTTTGGTATAAAATGGCTAAATACAGCCTAAATAAAGGTAGATATCCATATGGTTTCAATTGTTTAATAAACGCTTTTGAAAAAGCTGTTACAATTAATCATGTACTACTTATTGCTAATTGTTTTGGATTGTTTTCTCATTTCAAAACACATGCGGCTCCTGAAACACAAGCTCAGTTCCAATCTATTTATGAGGAGGTGTGGGAAAAAAATGATAAAAAAGATGGCTTTCTGCTTGGCAATAACTAGCTTATTGCTGGTATTCACAGTACCAGTGCAAGCCGAAAATCCAAGTTCTGGCACGATCCAAATTCAAGGACACGTTGGTGGATCTTGACCAAGCACTAATTCATTACTATTGGCCAGCTTTTTGCTGGTCTTTTTTTGTATTATTTTGTAATTTTTTGATTCAAAAAAGGTTTTAAAGCAGTTGGGCATCGCTCCTTAAAATGAGATTCATTAGGAGGTATGCAGGATGAACAGGGATGAAACGTTAACGTTAATTCAACAGATGGAGCAAGCCAGACAACACTTGCATGATCTTTACGAAGAGTATGGCTTCGGACATGCTTGTGTACTTGAGCAATCTATGCTTTTGGATGAACTGATTAATCAGTACAATCGTATGTTTCAGACCAAGAAGCAGCCTCACTATGTTTAGAGCCAAATTATTGACAACGACGATGCTATGTTCATTCTATCCCCCCATTCCTTTTATGCAAAACTATGACTCCTCCCACATAACGTTTATGATTATTCTATATAATGACTTATTTGAAAATAAAATACATGTCCATGTCATAAAATGTTAATAAGCTGGAGGAGATGGTGCAGCATACCCAGGCAATAAAAAACAGAGCTCAGTAAGAGAGCCCTACGATTTGAGGATAGTATACACATTATTAAAGAGTCCTTTACGCAGGTGACTCATGAATATTTTCTATGATGCATCATTAATGTACCATCGACATATGAATTAAAAGGTTCGGAGTCTACTAGGATAAAAAAGGAGAAATCATGCTATCTTATCGGCTGAATATGAATAAAAAGCGGTTTTTTCTCAGGATTGCTCTCTTGTGTATGCTGATTATCACGGGCTGTAATGATGCCACAGAGCAGCCGGATAGCAGCAAACCCAATCTTCCTGCTCCAAATGTACAAGAAAACGATGGCAAGAGAGATACATCCCTTAGCTATACACAGTATCGTGATTTATTCACGGCTATGTCCCAAGAACTTCAATTGGCACCATTTAATTTTCCTGAAAGTACCCAAGAGACCAATATTGTTGCGATTGAAAAGGATTGGTCATTTGGTGCCAGATCGCTGTTAACCCGTGAGGGTAAGCCAACAGACGAGGAAACGCAAGAGAGGATCATCTATAAGAAAAAGAATGGTACCTTGTTACTTATTGACCTTATTTATCTGAAAGACACCTTAAGTAATGACTTAATATTTTGGCCGACACAAGAAACTGAAGCAAATAAAACAGAGGACGTGTTGAAATCCTTTGACGAAGCTATGCTCAGTTATAAAAATGTAATCGTTAAAATTACAATCGCTATCTCTACGGTACATCTTAGAGAATACGAACGAATAAATTTTATACATACCATAGAGATATAGTACGGAATTTAAGTGCAACGTTAAGAACTGAGAAACTTTTTTACTCCATTTATTTTATTTATTTCAATTAAAAGAGAAAAATAAAAATATTGATCTTGTAAAATTCGCCCACTATAATACATATGGAGTTATTTTTATGAATGAATTTCCATAATCAAAGAAACGCTGGCCAACTTTCGATTATAGCTTTACATTAAAATGTGGAGAGTGAGTTTATCATTATGTTGAAGAAAACAAAGATTACTCTTTCTATTCTACTTATGGCCGTTTCCATTCCAAGTTTAGCTGTAAATGCTCAAGGGCAAGAACCTTCGTCGAATGAATTTAATCAGTACATTAAAGACGCTATTGAGCAAGAAATCCAACTGGCGGCTCCTGCGGCTGCAAAAGGGATATCAACATTAAGCAACAAAGATTTTGACCATTCTGTTGATAGCCTTTTGGAAAAAGGAGTACTTAAACAGGATACAATTCAAAAAATCGAAAAGTTGCAGGATGCCGAAGTGGTTATATTGAATATTGATCAAGCTGGCGATCTGGTTGAAGCTACTTCTTCCAAACAAGGAGATATTAAAGACCAATTTGAAAAGAAAGTTACTGATGCAACCTACGTCAATAGTGATGATTCTTTAGAAAACAAAAATAACGGACGCAGAATAACTTTGCAATCTTCACTTCCCAATAGGGGAAGTTCAGCGGGGAAAGAAACGGGAGCCTTCCACCGCTTGCAAACCCCGGCCAGCAATTCATCAATTGTTTATAATGGGGTCATGGCTGATTCTGTAGTTTTGCCTTCATATCCAATAGCCAATGCATATGGAAAGGGTGAGGCGGCATACCTGTACACTGGTGTTGATGGGGTCGCAGAGGTCGGTTTCGAAGGCGTTGTTTCACAGCAAACTCCGGCAGGATGGTATCCTGTTTTTCATGCTAAGGTACTTCATAATGTGAATGAGGGAGATGACAACGGTTATTCACAACCTCGGTCAACAGACACTACCTATACTTATCGGTCGAAGAAATTTGATGGTGGTGCGACTATAAATGGCTATAAAGTATTTTATTATGCAGGCAAATCGGATGAACCTACATTAACTATTAGAGAGCAAATTAACTATTCTAATATCTATGTAGTCAAATTTAATGGTTTGGGTACGACTGGTAGATCCGTTAAAAGAGTTACTGCTATAGCCATGAATAATGCTGGTTCCCCTAATACATCTTTTTCATATGGTTTTAATTCGCCAGCAATTTGGAACAATATGAGATTCCTGATTAATAATAGTGCCGGTACCAAGTACCCCGAAAATGTCACCAATTTAAGTGATGATGTTTGGAATCATGGTGGACGAATTGATTATGTCAAGGATTCAAATCATGTAGAGAAGTATACTTTTTACAAACAATGAATGTAATTCAACTAGAAAGGATTGATATTGTATGTTAAAAAAGGCAGTTAACACATTACTTTTTTCCTTAATTTTCTTTGTGACAGTGGATCAAGCAAATGCAGCTCTTCCAAAATATTTGTACAATCTTGTGATTAAAGTCAACAATGTTGAGGTTACATCCGATGCCAATCCTTATATTGAACGAGCGACCAATACAACTTATGTTCCCATTAGATTTGTATCAGAGAATTTAGGCGAAGCTGTAAACTGGAACGGAGAAAAGAAAGAGGTTACAATCCGTTCAAAAGATGGGAAGACAGTGCGCTTAACAATTGGGAGCAAAGTTGCTTATGTGAACGATCAGCAGAAAATATTGCCTAGTGCTCCTGTAATGCCGGTATCTCCTAACCGTGTCATGGTGCCACTCCGATTTGTTTCCGAAGTTATGGGCGCTACTGTAGACAGTAGTAAGAAAGATGAGACTCTGTACGTAAATATCACCAAGGCTAATTAATAATTTAGGATAGAGCAGGACATTCCCGAAATGAATCGGGAGTGTCCTTTTTCAGTAATGTAAGCCTCCTTTTTTCGATTAACCAAGCTCCTGCGTGCTTTTGGAAGCACGTTTGGATGAAGGGAACTGAAAACGAAACGGACGCCAGTTCAACCGCTGGCGACCTTTGGACCCTACAATCCAGTTGCCTCCCGGCAGATGGGCAAACAGCCAGCTAATGCCCAGCGAAACACTTGCCACGACTATAAACGTAATGAGCGTAGCTGTAAAATGATGATCACCCAACGAAAGCGGGCGTGTGAAATAGGATATGAAGGACAGCACGAGTGCGTGTGCCAGATATCCCCCGAAGGAATAACGTCCGATCCAGTTTAGCATACGGCGAAACGGCTCCGAACGCTTGTCTTTTTGCAAATGGAGCAGCAGTCCGTACGACAAAAGCAGCTGCGAGACAATCAGCACAAAGGTGCTCGGCTTAAGATAGGTGGAAATATTGAGATTGATGGTATCGCCTGACTGGATCAGCATGGTGTGACCCATGAGCATGAACAGACCAATAAAGACAAATACATTCCAGGGCAGCGTCTGTTGGGCCAATCCCCGCCAGGTGTCCGTCATATAAGCACACACTGCGCCCAGCATAAAATAGAAAAAATACATAACAAAGTTATAAGTGCGGTAATCTAACAAGGTCTGCCAAAAGGACGGCAACCGGGTGCTCCACGCAGACATGTCATAGTAGGACCATTGTAGCAGCAGCGCATAAGCCGCAGCAGCGATCAGCATGACAGCTAAAACAAGCTGCTTGCGTCTTTTCGTGCTATAACGACGTAGAAACGCTTGAACCCGCCCGGCCGCTTTTGCAAATAAGGGAAATAAAATATAAAACTGAAAGATCATCACCACAAACCATAGATGATATCCGCTGACAGGTATAATCATTTCCTCAAGCATGCCCTTATAAAAATAAATATTTCCCCACTGCGCAGTCGACCAGTTCTGAGTACATATCCAATAAACGACCGTCCAGCAGAGAAATGGTACATAAATATCTCGAAACCGTCTGCCAATGTAACGGGGATAGCCAATCGGTTTGTTTCCATTATAAAAAAGCAGCGCCGCAGACAGGAAAACGAACGTCGGTGTGCCAAAGCGTGTCAAATGGTACAGCATTGCAAGCATAACGGAATCCGGCTGCTGGATGTCGCTGCGATAAATATATTCGCCAATGCAATGCTGAAGCACGACAGCGAGGTAGGCAAGACCCCGCAGTTCTGTCCACTCCGCGATACGCGGCTTGCTCATCCATATCACTCCTTTTCCATAAGATACGCATAGGGTTCTATAACACAATTGTAGGTATTGTAACGCAGGAACATTAGTGCAGGATTAACGTTACCTGAAAGTTGGAAGAGTGTAAGTAGTTCCAATTTGATATGATTGCGTTTACAATCTAAGTAAAATCACAGAAAATTCACAGCTTAAGGATACGCGCGAGAAGAGGTGGGCAAATGAAAAAAACGCTACTGGTATACATGCTGCTGATTGCGGCCTTTGCGCTCTATGTGTTCAGGTATGAACAATCCGGACCGTTGAATGGCACTTGGGAGGAAAAGGGGCTGCGAGGCAATATCGGAGAAACCTATATGATGATTACGTTCCAGTCTGGTTTGGAGTATTGGAAAAGCGGTCTCAAGGGCTTTGAGGATGCTGCCGATGCCTTGGGAGTAACTGTGGAGTATCGAGGGGCTACCCGTTATGATGCACAGGAGCAGACGACCGTCATTGAGCAGGCGATTGCCCGTAAACCCGCAGGAATTGCGATTTCCGCGATAGATCCGCATTCCCTGATCCCGGCGATTAACAAGGCACTGGATGCGGGCATTCCTGTAGTACTGTTTGATGCAGGAGCACCGGGGAGCCGGGCGTATTCTTTTTTGGGAACGGATAATTATAAGGCAGGCGTGACCGCTGCGGATAAAATGGCAGAGCTGCTGGGACGGGAAGGTGAAGTCGCCGTTTTGACAGTACCTGGTCAGCAAAATCATGAGGAACGCACGCGCGGCTTTCGCGATACCATCCAGCGTCAGTACCCTGCCATGAAGGTGGTAGAAGTGGCAGATGGTCGCTCAGATGCGATGGTATCCCGGGATGAGTCGCTGCGACTGATGAAAGCTTATCCGAAGCTGGCCGGGATGTTTGTGACCGAGTCGACGGGAGCTACAGGGGTAGGGGAAGCGGTGCTGAGCCTAAAGAACCGCCATCCGCTGAAAATCATTTCTTTTGATACGAATAAAGCGACATTGGATATGATTCGTAGTGGGACGATCTCGGCAACGATTGCGCAGGGAACGTGGAATATGGGCTATTGGTCGCTTCAATACCTGTTCCATCTGCACCATCATTTGACGATTCCGGCACCTTCCTCCTCCGGTGATAACGCTCCGCTGCCTGTGCGGGTGGATACAGGAATTTCGGTGGTCACACGGAAGAATGTAGATGATTATTATGCGAAATGATGATCGACAACACACCTGGAGCTCTAAAATATGGAAGCGCATCCATGCAGGGGCGGAGAAAAGGATGCAGCATTTGCGTTTACGCAATATGCCCTTACGGTATCAGCTCATGCTGTTGTTCCTGTTGTTTGGCATCGTGCCTTCGCTCGGATTAGGCTTGCTGGTCAACTGGACGGTGGAACGGATTATTGAGCGGCAGGTGGAAGACCATACGATGCAGTTGATTGGCAAGGTGAACGAGGCACTGGATACCAAAATGGAAAATTTGCAGAACATGACGTATTTGATTGGTTTTAATCCGGACATCGGGAAGTTTTGGCAAGGTCGGACGCTGGCCGACGGTCATGCGGGCCATGCAGGTCATGCCAATCCAGTAACGCTGGAAAATCAGGGGGGGCAGGCACAGAACTCGGCAATCCTCCCCAACCAGGCAGCAAGCTCTGTACAGGCACAGGATACGCTATATGGTATGAAACAATTTCTGCAGGGCTTTACGACCTTATATCCCGAAATTGCCGGGATTCTCATCGTGAACGAAAACGGTGACTATATCAGCAACGAAATGTATGCGAAAAGCACACGCAGCCTGACCGAAGAGGACTGGTACCGGCAGGCGGCGCAGCATGCAGGTATTTTCACCGTGCTGGGACAGCCAATCCACCGTAATGTGACCACTCATGTCCGGTATAAGGACAGTGAAATTGTATCTGTCGTCCGTTCGGTCACGGATTCGGAGACGGGACGCGTGCTAGGCGTGATTATGATTGATCTCAAGCGGCGGGCTGTGTCGCAGGCGGCCAGAGACGTGACCTTGGGCAAAACCGGATATTTAATGGTGACAGATGCTGAGGGACGCAGCGTCTATATGCCGGATATGCCGCTGATTGAGCGTATTCCTCTGGAATGGTTCGGGGCAGGCGACAGCGGGATGTTTACCCGTCAGGCCGGAGGTCGGGAACTGCTGTTCATGTTCCGTGCTTCCGAATTTACGGGCTGGAGAACGGTCGGGGTATTCCCGGCAGGGGAATCGACGCTGGAGGTTCGGCAAATTCAATTCTATGTTGCTTGTTTTGTTTTCATTGTATGTCTGTTTGGCTTAACGGCGTCCTTGCGCTTGTCGCGTTCCATTGCACAGCCAATTTTCCGGCTGATGTCCTATATGCGAACGGCAGAGACGGGGGATCTTACGGTTCGCCCATGGAGTGATCGCGGGGATGAGATCGGATTGCTGGGTCGGAGCTTTAACCGGATGTTGGGACAGATTCGCCGTCTCATGTCACTTAGCGAACTCCGGGAGCGGCAAAAACGGGATGCCGAGCTGCGCAGTCTTCAGGAGCATATTAAGCCGCATTTTCTATACAATACGCTGGATACGATTCATTGGATGGCCCGAAAAAATGGGGCAGACGACGTGTCCGACATGGTTGGGGCGCTGTCGAGATTGTTCCGCCTCGGACTGAGCAAGGGAGATGACTTCATTCCGCTTCGCTCGGAGATGGAGCATATTTCAAGCTATATGCAAATCCAGCAAACCCGGTATCGGGACAGACTTCGCTGGGAATTGATCGTATCCGAGGAGTTGGAGGAGCTGTTCGTATTAAAGCTCATCCTTCAGCCTGTGGTGGAAAATGCCATTTATCACGGCATCAAGGCCAGACGCGGCCCCGGCACGATTCGGGTGGAGGCGAAGGCCGACGGCGACAAGCTGCTGCTGACGGTTCGTGACGATGGCGCAGGCATGACGGCAGACAGGCTGCGGGAGCTGCAGAATCTGCTGGAAATGCCGCTGGAGGCGATGGAGCAGCAGCAGAAGCAAAGCAGAGCCAATATGAACGACAGAAGCTACGGCATGCTGAATGTACAGGCACGTATCCAGTTATCTTTTGGCGAGGAATATGGAATTGTACTGGAGAGTGAAGAAGGGACAGGGACCTGCGTTACGATCATTCATCCGTTGCTGCGGGATATGGGACAACTGAGAAAGCCTCACGAAAAAGGAGAAGAACAGGATGGCAAAATCAATGACTACAGGGACGGAACAACGTAACACGGAAAAACGTTATGAAGAACGTTATCGGGTACTGATCGCAGACGATGAGCCGATCATCCGGGAGGGGATTCGGGATTGCGTAGACTGGACGGCTCTCGGCATGGAGGTTGCAGATGAGGCGGAGGACGGTGAAGAAGCGCTGGAGCTGGCGGTTCGGCTTGGCATCGACATTTTGCTGGTCGATATGAATATGCCGATCATGGACGGGATTGAGCTGATCCGGCGATTGCGTGAAGAACGTCCCGAATGTCGCTGCCTGATCATTTCCGGGCATGATGAATTCGCTTATGCACAGGAGGCTGTGCGACTTGGCGTAGAGGACTATATTTTGAAGCCGGTAGATGCGGAGCAGCTTCACGCTGCGCTGTCGCGGCTCAGTCAGCGGCTGGGTGAAGAGCGCAAGCGTACCGCCTATGTAGAGCAGGCTGCCGAGCAGATACAGCGCAATATTCCGCTGCTGCGCCAGCGCTTTTGCCTGGAATTGCTGGAAGGGCAGCATACGGGGGAAAATGTCATGGAGCAGCTGGCGTTTTTACGTCTTCCATCCCAGCCGCCTGTTCAGATCGGCGTGGTGCGGTGGCCAGCAGTAGAGACACGACAGGCGATTATGCGCGAAAATGACCGCCAGTTGTTTCTTTATGCCGCTGAAAATATCATTGCCGAGCTGCTGGAGGACCGCCCCCATGTCCTGTTTCGCGATGCGAACGGGCTGATCGGCATATGCCTGTGGCAAGAGGCGCCTGAGACGATCGGCGCTTCCATCGAGCAGGCGATTGGGCGCTATCTGAATATAGCGGTTCATACACATGTAGAGCACAACGCCGGAGGGATGGAAGGTGCGATTGAGGCGTTCCGGGTATGCCGTGACCGTGTGTACGGCGAATCGCAGCTATCTCCACTCGTGCGCCGGGCGCGTCAGCTCATTCAGGAAGGCTATGCCGATCGGGAGCTGACACTGGAGACCCTTGCTTCGCGTCTGCAGGTATCGGCTGTGTATCTCAGCCGTGTGCTCAAAAAAGAGCTTAACGATAGCTTCGTGACCCTCGTCACGCGTGCCCGAATCCGTAAAGCGGTACAATTGCTGGACTCCACCACGTTGTCCATCTACGATATAGCAGAGCGTACCGGATACGATAGCCAGCACTATTTCAGCACCGCTTTTAAAAAGACCATGGGAGTTTCCCCGGTTCAGTACCGCAAGGGCGGTGGAAATGGAGTCAGCGTGTCGGATCAGGAATGACAAGAAAAATGTGTGTGTAATCACACCTGTGGATTTGCGGGTCTGTTACGCTGAGGATAACAAACAAATATCTATCATATTTGGAGGACAACAATATGTTTTGTTATCAGTGTGAACAGACGCCGAGTGGCGGCTGTAAGGTAGTCGGGGTATGCGGCAAGAATGAAACGGTAGCGAGCTTGCAGGATACGATGATTTTTGCCTTAAAAGGCATTGCCGCTTATGCGACCCATGCCAGACAGTTGGGCTATACCGATCCTGAGGTGGATCGTATCACGCACGAAGCGTTATATATGACCTTAACCAATTCTAACTTTAATGTACAAGAGCATTTGGAGATGGCAATGAAGGTCGGAAATGCAGCCGTACGGATCATGGATGTGCTGGATCGTGCGCATACGGATCGTTTTGGCATTCCGCAACCGATTACAGTCAGCCAAAATAAGATCGAAGGTCAATGTATCGTCGTGACCGGACATAATTTGTATGCGCTGGAGGAATTGCTGCGGCAGACCGAAGGCAAGGGCATCAATATCTATACCCACTCGGAAATGCTGCCAGCACACGGTTATCCGGCGTTGAAGAAATATACACATCTCAAAGGCAATATCGGCAAGGCCTGGTACGATCAGCGCAGACTGTTCGAGGAGTTCCCTGGCGCGATCCTTGCCACGACGAACTGTGTCATGCCGATTAAAGGCACGTATGCAGACCGCTTCTTCTCTTATGAAGTAGCCGGGCTGGAGGGTGTTGCCAAAATTGTGAACGACGATTTCTCTCCACTGATTGAGCGCGCGTTGGCTCTGCCAGCCGCAGATGTAGAGTCTGAACAAGTGCTTACGACAGGATACCATCATGAGACGGTGATCGGGCTGGCACCCGAGATTATTCAGGCAGTTAAAGACGGACATATCCGCCATTTCTTCGTCATTGCAGGCTGTGATGCACCGGGTAAAGGCGGCAATTATTATCGCGAGCTGGCCACATCCTTGCCGAACGATACGGTCATTCTGACCACGTCCTGCGGTAAATTCCGCTTCAATGATGTAGATTATGGCACCGTTGGAGATACTGGTATTCCGCGTTATATCGATTTGGGACAATGCAACAATTCCGGTTCCACGGTGAAAATTGCTTTGGCATTGGCCGATGCTTTTGGCTGCACAGTGAACGAGTTGCCGATCAGCATCGTGTTGTCCTGGTTTGAGCAAAAGGCAGTAGCGATTCTGCTCGGCTTGTTCAGCCTTGGCATTCAGGACATCCGCATCGGACCTAAACCACCTGAATTTATCTCATCTGGTGTATTGGATGTGCTGGTGGAGATGTTTGGCTTGAAGCTGATTACAACAGCAGAAGAAGATATGAAGGCAATGCTGTCGTTGTCGTAAGGAGATTGAGAAAAGGAACTGCAAAACGTAGTTCCTTTTTTGTTACGATTTACTGTTTTATGATTCATCGTTCATCGAATCTTATAAATATGTCTGTAAGAACTTTTAAGGCCATTTCCGTATCCTTGGCTTCGCGCGTTCTCAGCAGGGACAAAATATTTTTGATATTCAAATCTTCTTCGGTAAGCTCATCATTTTCCTTCACATATGTAAGTAATTGATTAACGCTCACGTTCAATGCCTTAGCTATTTTCTCCAAATTTTTCAAGGATATATTTCTCTCCGCACGCTCGATAAAACCGATATAACTCGAATTGAATCCTGCTTTTTCGGCTAAAGCTTCCTGAGAAAGCCCCTGGGATTTCCGAATATCGCGAATACGTGTACCGACTAATTCCAGAAGTTCAGACATGGTTACACCTCTCTTTAGTAAGGACTTTACAAAATTCGATTCCAGTCGTTCCAAAGCGCAATATATTGACGAATTAGACTACTTCGATCTTAGATATTGTTTATTGGAAGTATTGGATTTTTGCAAAACCCTCTAGTTAGAAGTGTAGAGAAAGTGTTACATGTAATTAATGACTTGTAGTAAGTAAATTGATTTAAAAACTACTATGTAGTAATATTTATTATAAGGATTTACCGATAGCTAGAAAATTATACATTTTTATGGTTTCGAATTGTACTACGTACTCATATGGTTTATGAATATTTAATTCAGGAGTTGACTCCCCATGAAAAATGACTCCTTATGCCTACGCCTACAAAGTGATTCAGATGACACATTCCACACCTACAACGAATCCAACGTACTGAATTGCGTGTTGGATTTTCAAAAGCTTGCCCAATATCAGATGAAGCTTGCCCAGCTCATGCGCAACCATATGCAGTTTTATAACTGCCTCGTTCTTTGTGATCGAGCGATGTTTTCTATGGGAAAGGCCATGTATGTTCATCGAAATCAAATCATTCCTTTATCCATTAGCTTATCCATGAATGATCTGCTCAGATTGATTCGCACGGATGCTGAGCCGTGTTTAGATATGGTACTGTTTATGGGCACCGTGCATTATCTTGTTTCCGGAGAGGATGAAGCGTCCAGGGAGACGATGAAGCCGGAGGAAGTAGACATGCTGCTTAATAAAACAGACCATATTTTAAAGCGTCTATCACGAAGAATGGTAGCTCATCCAACCGAGCAGTATCTATCTATTTTTAAAGAAAAACCACTTAATTAAATCGTTGTTGATTATTGCTGCTCCTATTTCCTCCAGTGATATAATGGCGAGAAGGGAGATATCGGCCACGGCTTAAAAGCTCCACAGCAGAAAGGGTGTTAATACAGATGCCTACATACAATAAGCTGGTGAGGGATAAGATTCCGCACATGATTACAGCTCAGGGCAAGGAAAGCAGCTTACGCATTTTGGAGCCAGAGGAATATAAGCAGGCGCTTAGAATGAAGCTTCTTGAAGAAGCAGAGGAATATTTTGAAACGGCAAAAGATCAGGATGCGCTGGAAGAACTGGCGGATATGCTGGAAGTTATCCGGGCGCTGGCAGAAGTACATGGAGCGAATGCGGCAGAACTGGACAAGCTGCGGGCAGACAAAGCCGAGGCACGAGGCGGCTTTCGGGAGCGGGTGTTCTTGATCGATGTCGATGAGGCTGAAATATAGCGTGTTAATAACTGTGTTGTTAGGACTTTGCCATTGTTAAAAGGGTAAAGTCTTTTTTTCATTCTCCACACAAAGGTTAAAATTTTATAAAAAAAGTTCAAAACCTGCAAAGACCTTTCCTGGCCTGGAATGATACCATGTGGTTGCACATAAGAAAAGGAGAGGCGTTCATCGTCGCTCTATTGTAAGCGCTATCTAACTTCTATTCTAATCAGCACTTACCTTCAAAATGACCCGCATCACATGAGGAAAGGGGAGCTTCACATGAAAAAAGGAGCTGTCGCAATATGGCTTCTGGTTTTAGCCTTAATGCTTTCGGCCTGTAATTTGGCGGAGAGTGGAACGGGCAGCAAGGAAAAAGGCTATGTGGGTATTTCCATGCCGACCAAATCGTCCGAGCGTTGGGTAGGAGACGGGGAGAATATGGTCCGGATGTTTCAGGAGCAAGGCTATAAAACGGATTTGCAGTACGCCGAGGACGTGGTGGAAAACCAAATTTCCCAAATCGAAAATATGATCACCAAGGGTGTAAATGTCATGGTAATCGCTTCGGTGGACGGAAACACGCTGACGGACGTCATCCAGAAGGCGCATGACCGGGGGATTCAGGTGATTTCCTATGACCGTCTGATTCGGAACACGCCGTATCTGACGTATTATGCAACCTTCGACAACTTTAAAGTAGGTGTGCTACAGGCGGCGTATATTGAGCAGAAGCTGGGACTCAAGGAAGGCAAAGGCCCATTCAATATCGAGCTGTTCGGTGGATCGCCGGATGACAATAACGCCTATTTCTTCTTTAACGGCGCGATGTCGGTCCTCAAGCCGTACATTGATTCAGGCAAACTGGTCGTACGCAGCAAGCAAATGACGATGGCACAGATCGCTACGCTGCGATGGGATGGAGCCTTGGCCCAGTCGCGGATGGATAATCTGCTGAGTGCCTACTATTCGGGGGCCAATCTGGACGCGGTGTTATCTCCTTATGACGGAATCAGCATTGGTATTATTTCATCTCTCAAAGGGGTTGGCTACGGATCAGCGAACAAGCCGCTGCCGATCATTACGGGGCAGGATGCGGAGCTCGCTTCGATCAAGTCGATTGTGGCCGGAGAGCAGACGCAAACCATATTCAAGGATACCCGCAAGCTGGCTGAGCAGACGGTTGCGATGGCCAACAGCATTTTACAGGGCAAGCAAGCGCAAGTGAATGACACTAAATCATACAACAACGGGATCAAAGTGGTTCCTGCTTATTTGCTTGATCCCATCTCGGTAGATCGCACGAATGTCGAAAAGGATATTGTCGGCAGCCATTATTACACCAAAGAGCAAATTGGACTGAAATAAGAGCAGGCTATCTAAAGCGAAAGGAGCGTATCCCATGACTGGAATCATATTGGAAATGAAGGGAATTACCAAAACCTTTCCCGGCGTGAAGGCATTGGAAAATGTAAATCTCAAGATCAAGGAAGGCGAAATTCATTCTCTGTGCGGTGAGAACGGTGCGGGCAAATCGACGCTGATGAAGGTACTGAGCGGTGTATATCCGCATGGAACCTACGAAGGGGATATTATTTTCCAGGGCAAAACGTGTGAGTTCAAGGATATCAAGCAGAGCGAGGAATTGGGCATTGTCATTATCCATCAGGAGTTGGCGCTGATTCCATATCTATCGATTGCAGAAAATATTTATCTGGGCAACGAACGCGCCAGCGGCGGCGTGATTGATTGGAAAGAGACTTTTGTGGGTACACGCGAGCTGCTGGCCAAGGTCGGTTTAAGCGAAAATCCCAATACACTCGTTACGAATATCGGGGTCGGGAAGCAGCAGTTGGTCGAAATTGCGAAAGCGCTTTCCAAAAAGGTAAAGCTGCTCATCCTCGATGAACCCACGGCGGCGCTGAATGAGGATGATAGCGAAAATCTGCTTAATCTGATGCTGGAATTTAAGAAACAGGGTATTTCCTGTATTCTGATCTCCCACAAGCTGAATGAGGTTGCGAAGGTATCAGATTCCATCACGATTTTACGGGACGGGAAGACGATTGAGACGCTGGATATGAAGAAGGATGAGGTCACCGAGGACCGGATTATTAGCGGGATGGTTGGACGCGATCTGACTAGCCGTTATCCAGAGCGCCATGCAGAGATCGGCAAAGTCATTTTGGAAGTGAAGGATTGGACGGTCTATCACGAGCATCATGCGGAACGCAAGGTGCTGGATCAGGTGAATCTGAATATCCGGCGTGGTGAGATTGTCGGGATTGCCGGACTGATGGGGGCGGGACGGACCGAGCTGGCGATGAGTATTTTCGGCAAGTCGTACGGACGCAATATCTCGGGCCAACTGATCAAGGACGGCAAGTCGATCCAGAATAACACGGTCACGGACGCGATTAACAACGGATTTGCTTATGTGACGGAGGACCGCAAGGAATATGGCCTGATTCTGATGGATGATATCAAGCGCAATATTTCACTGACGGGCCTGAACAAGCTGACCAAGGGTGTTGTCGTCAATGAGCAGGAGGAAGTTGTCGTTGCCGAGGATATGAAAAAAAGCATGAACATCAAAGCGCCGAGCATTTTACAGAAAACGGGCAATCTGAGCGGCGGCAATCAGCAGAAGGTGGTACTGAGCAAATGGATTTTTGCCGGTCCGGATATTCTGATCCTCGATGAGCCGACACGTGGCATTGACGTAGGTGCCAAGTATGAAATTTACACGATTATTCACCGACTTGCTGCTGAAGGCAAGGGCGTGCTGGTCATTTCATCCGAGCTGCCAGAGGTACTAGGCTTGTGTGACCGGATTTACGTCATGAATGCAGGGCGAATCACCGGAGAGGTTAGCCGTGAGGACGCGTCGCAGGAAACGTTGATGAGATATATGACCAAGTCAGGAGGCGTGAAGCATGGAAACCATAACTAAATTATTTAAAAATAACATCCGCCAGTATGGCATGATGATTGCACTGGTCGTTATTATGATCCTGTTCGAGCTGCTGACAGGCGGGCTGCTGTTGAAGCCGATTAATATTACGAATCTGATTTTGCAAAACAGCTACATTCTCGTACTCGCTATCGGGATGGTGCTGGTCATCATCACAGGACATATTGATTTGTCGGTCGGCTCGATTGCTGCTTTTGTCGGCGCAGTTGCCGCCATTATGATGGTCGATTGGCAGCTTCCGGCGTGGATCGCCGTGATTGCAGCTTTGGTGGTTGGGGCGCTGATTGGCGCATGGCAAGGATTCTGGGTCGCCTACGTGCGGATTCCGGCGTTTATCGTGACATTGGCGGGAATGCTGCTCTTCCGCGGATTGACGATGATTGTGCTGGAAGGCCAATCCATCTCTCCTTTTCCGGGGGGCTTCCAAAAAATCAGTTCAGGGTTCCTGCCGGATTTTGCATCCTCCGGTTATAACCTGGTATCCATCATTGTCGGCATCGCGCTCACGGTGTGGTATATCGTCAATGAGCTTCGCGAGCGCCGTTCCCAGCTTAAATACGGTTTTGAGGTTCCGTCACAGGCTTTATTTGTACTCAAGCTGATTGTGGTGGCTGCTGTCATTAATCTGTTCACCTTTATGCTTGCAAGCTATGCGGGAATTCCGAACATTCTCGTACTGCTGTTCATTCTGATTGTCGTTTACTCCTTTGTGATGAATCGCTCGGTTATGGGTCGCCATGTGTACGCACTGGGTGGAAATGAAAAGGCGGCGGGTCTGTCCGGTGTCAAAACGAAAAAAGTAACGTTCTGGGTATTCGTAAACATGGGCGTGCTGGCCGCCATTTCCGGTCTGATCTTCGCTGCACGTCTGAATGCGGCTACGCCGAGAGCAGGTACGAACTTTGAGCTGGATGCCATCGCAGCTTGCTTCATCGGCGGTGCCTCGGCATCCGGTGGGATCGGGACCGTTTTTGGAGCGATTATCGGTGGTCTGGTGATGGGCGTACTGAATAACGGCATGTCTCTGATCGGCTTGGGCATTGACTGGCAGCAAGGGATCAAAGGTCTGGTACTGTTGCTGGCGGTTGCCTTCGATATTTACAACAAAAACAAAAGATCGGCTTAGAATACAAGGAACCTCCAGTCCCACTTAAAATGTGGATGCTGGAGGTTCCTTGTTTGTTTGACCTTGGTGACCACGATCATACGTATTTAAGTTGTCACCATTTGTCCGCCATTGACATGCAGCGTTTGGCCTGTAATAAAGGACCCGTCATCCGAAGCCAGCAGCACATAGGCCGGGGCCAGCTCATAAGGCTGCCCGGCACGCTTCATCGGTGTATTGGTGCCGAAGGTTCGAATAGCTTTAGGCGACTGGGTGGCGGCATTCAGCGGAGTCCAGATCGGACCGGGAGCAATGGCGTTCACGCGAATGCCCTGATCGACCAGATTATTAGCCAGAGCGCGGGTAAAACTCACAATCGCACCTTTGGTGGATGCATAGTCGATCAAATTCTTTTGCCCGACATACGCTGTAACCGAAGCCGTATTAACAATGCTGGCTCCTGCTCGCATATACGGCAGTGCCTCTGTGGTCATATGAAAGAAGGAAATGATATTCGTGTCAAACGTGTCACGAAGCTGCTGTTCGCTGATATCCAGATACGATTCTCGTATAAACTGAACCCCCATGTTGTTAATGAGGATATCGATACGTCCGAAGGTTTCCATCGTTTTTTGGACAACCAGACAGCAATTGCTTTTGTACCTCAGATCGCCTGGAATTAACAAACAACGTCTGCCAAGCTTGTGAATCACATCGCGGGTTTCCATCGCATCCCGATGTTCATCAAGATAGGCAATAACCAGGTCGGCCCCTTCTTTGGCAAAAGCCACAGCAACCGCACGACCAATACCGCTATCACCGCCGCTAATAATCGCTACCCGATCCTGAAGCTTTCCGGTGCCGATATACTTTGGATTATCAAAAATAGGGCGTGGAACCATCAGATATTCCAATCCCGGTTGTCTGTATTGATGCTGGGGAGGAAAAGCAATCGGAACTTCTTTACATTGGGTTTCTGTACCGTAATTAGGATACTGCCAATTCATTGTAATCTCCTTCTTTAGGCGTTTTGAAATCCAATATATTCGAAATGGGCGCAAACGGTGACTCGCGACGGTTTCCTGTAAGCGGACAGCTTCCGTCAACTGCGAGTCGCGTTCAAATCACAAATTATCCCGAAATCGTCGCTCCATCCGCCGGAATATGGACACGCTTCCCCAAACCTTCACGGTTGATATGTTCCGCAAGCTCGGAGCGAGTTAGCAGACAATGGTTGATGGCTTCCATGTGGATAGCCACGACTTGTGTATAAGGGGCGTGCTGCGCTACCGTTGTCACATCCTGGGCAGTCATAATGATGGGATCACCCACTGTAAAACGCGCTCCTCCAGCGTTCACAATGGTCCAGTCAGGACGGTATTCGTCCAGTGTTTTCGCAACTTCACTGCACCAGATGGTATCCCCGGCCAAATAGACGACAGGCTCATCAGGAGCTTGAAACACAAAGCCTGATACGGGTCCCATCTGCTCCCCGATTTCTCCGGTACCATGATGTCCAGTTGTGCGGATGATCTCGATTTCTCCCATAGATCCAACCATCCAAATCGGATTCACCTGTGTAAAACCGTCAGCAGCAATTTGCTCTTCATTACCGGGCTGACAGAAGACGGGAATTTGCTTGTCCAGCCATTGTACTGCCGCCGGGTCCCAATGATCCGGGTGCAAATGCGTAACGATCACAACGTCAGGCTGTCCGAGCGTTTCCCATTGTGGAGGCAAGGGAACCAGCGGATTGCGACGATCATTCGCCGTATTCGGAATAGGCGGATTTACGCCAGGCTCGCTCAGCATCGGGTCGATCAGAAATTTTACTCCACCATATTCCAGCCATAGGGTTGCATTGCGGATCAGTGTGATTTTCATATATTGATAGCTCCTTTGGTATAGTCGATAGAATTTTTTAGCCGGATATGTTCGGCAGTTCGTTGTTTCTGTTACAATCATATCTGACGCCAAAGATGCAGGCTATGGTCTGCTGAAAGGAAAACAAGAAATCTCGTTTCATGATGAAAGGAAAATGGCTATGGAACTATTTGTGCCCGATGAGATTGACCTGCGTATTCTTCATCATCTGATTGAGGACAGCTCTTTATCCCACAAGGAGATTGGTCTGCTCGTTCATCTTACGGGTCAAGCGGTAGGAGCGCGTGTTCGGAAAATGGAGGATGCAGGCATCATCGAAGGCTATACTATACGCTGGAACCCTGAAAAAATGGGGCAGACGATTCATGCTTTTATTACGGTATTTTTGAATTCGGGAACCGTTCATAGTACTTTCCTGGCTTTCGCACGGAAGCATCCCTCTATTGTTGAGATTCATCGGGTCAGTGGTGAGGGTTGTTACTGGATGCGCTTGCGCATGTCGTCACAGTCAGAGCTTAATGCCATGCTGGATGAACTGACGCAATACGGCAATTACAAACTAAGCTTTTCGTTAGGAGAAATCAAATGATACAAGCTCCCGTTGCTAGGGGAGCTTTTTGTTTGGAGAGGACGCATAGAGGTTAGCGATACAGGCTCATTTTTAAAATATGCTGCAATCCGTGTGAGCCCATCCTGGTGTTGCCCTCATCTTGAAAGCCACATGTGAGGTAGAGTTTTTGAGCAGGCAGGTTGTGGGCATTGACACCCAGTACGACTTCGCGAACATTTGGGAAGTGTTTGGAGATATATTGGGGCAATTGAAGCAGCCCATGCTTGGCGTACCCTTGTCCTTGATCTGCATAATGAATTGAGAAAGCACGTAGTAATAGAGCCTCGGAAGCATTCGTATAGCCCGCTAGCTCATCTCCATCGTATAGAATGAAAAATCCCACCGGTCTTCCGGCAGCCGTAATGACGACAGGATGGCGGTGCGGATCTTGCTTGGCCAGTGCCAGCATTTCATCCGGCATTCCGGTAAACTGCCGCTGATCCTCAGGCAAATAAAACGTATGTAAAATGGCATCATGCTTACAATGATAAGGGACAAGCTCTACGCCAGTGGTAGAAGCAGCCTGTGAGGTGTATGTGGGTTTATTCATGCTTACACTCCAATCTGTACATATTTTTAACATACTATAACATCTCATGGGCTATACAAGCTGAACTAAAAAATGTACAAAAAGAGAAACCCGAACGCACCTCACTTACGTAATACCCATACATAAACAAGCATGGCTAAAAGGAGACGTGTACTTCTATGAAGCAGGTTGTACCATACCGTGAAAGTCAGGACCTATTGCGTCATGAGCTGAATACTATTGAGGCGTGGGAGAAAGAGCAAAAGGACGTTTTTTTCTGGGAAAAAATCGGCAGATGGCCTTTTATGCTGCTGGATCGGCTGACGCCTAAAATCATTAAAGACAAGCTGGAGCAACTGCTTAACGAGTTGGGAAGCTTCATTCAAAACGGCGGCAAATATTTGGTGAAAGAAGAAACCGTGCTAAACAAGCTGAAACAGACAGCTCGTGAACATATCACTCGGCAAAATGGTACTGATTCGGACCACGGCCCTGAATCGGCATGGGGGCTAAAGCAGTCGGCCGAGCTACCGCTCACGATCATGGATCAGACCGCTGACGAAATAATATCAGGTCGTGTTACCTTTGCCACCGCTCAGGGAGTGACAACGGGAATTGGCGGTGTATTTACCATTGCGGCGGATATTCCTATTTTGCTCGGCTTGTCGCTCAAGGTACTTCAGGAAATGGCGCTATGCTATGGCTTCAATCCCGATGATAAGCAGGAACGCATATTTATCATTAAATGTATGCAATTCGCTTCATCCGACATCGTGGGAAAAAAGGCTGTGCTGGAGGAACTGGCCCTGTTTGATGATCCTTCGCGTCAGGCACAGGTCTTTTCCCAGATGCAGGGATGGAGAGAAGTCGTAAATACGTACCGCGACCAGTTTGGCTGGAAAAAGCTGCTTCAGATGGTCCCGATTGCGGGTATTCTGTTTGGCTCCATCGCCAATCGAAGCGCGATTCGCGACGTAGCGGAAGCAGGTAAAATGCTGTACAAAAAGCGTCGTATTCTGATACGTCTGGCTGAAGCCAAAAATTGATTACACTTCGGCTCCATTTTCCTCGGCCCAGCGGTTCAGGGTTTTATCTGTAGGCAGCAGGAAGGTCAAGATGCCGAGCAGCGGCAAAAAGCCACACAGGAACATGATGTTCGTGATGCCTAATTTGTCGATCCAGTTGCCGAGCACCAGCGCTCCCACTCCGCCAAGGCCAAAAGCAAGGCCCGTGATCAGACCGGACACCGTTCCGATTTTGCCGGGCACGAGCATCTGCGCGTATACAACGGTAATGGAGAAGCTTGACAACATGATAAATCCAATAATTGGCAGCAGGATCGCTGTCCAGAATTGGTTGGCATAAGGCAGCAATAGTGCAAGAGGCGCAGCCAGTACCATGGACAGGAAAATCATGTTCCGTTTGCCAAAACGGTCTGCCAGCGGTCCACCAAAGAAGGTGCCTAGCGCACCAGCTCCGAGGAACAGGAAAATATACAGCTGTGCATCAGCCAGTGGCATTTTAAACACTTCCATCAGGTAAAACGCATAGTAGCTTCCGACCGAGGTCGAATACCACGAACGGACAAATACCAGTAGAATGAGGACAATCATGGCAAACATAATGCGGTTGCGTACTTCGGGCTTTATACGGCGTGCCACCGCTTTTTTACGTGCGAAGCCTTCTGTACGCAGAACGTTGCCATACCAGCGGGCGATGAACGATTGAACCACAATCCCGGCTGCCGCAATACCTGTGAACCAGATGGCGCCAAATTGTCCTAACGGGATAAAAATCCAGCTCGTAAGCATCGGTGCCAGTGACTGGCCTGCATTGCCGCCAACCTGGAAAATGGATTGGGCTAGCCCGCGGCGTGATCCAGCCGCCATATGGGATACCCGCGAGCCTTCCGGGTGAAAGGCGGCTGAGCCCAGACCGACGAAGATAACCGCGAGCAGCACCGCTTTGTAATCCGGGGCATAGGCAAGGAGCAGCATACCTGTCAGTGTAAAGCCCATACCGATGGGCAGGATTGCAGGCGTAGGTCTCTTGTCCGAAAACAAGCCAATCACCGGCTGCATGATGGAAGCTGTAAAATTAATGGCGAATGAAATCCAGCCGATCTGCGTATAGTTCAGGTTCATGGATTCCTTCAAGATCGGAAAGATCGCAGGAATGACCGATTGAATCGAGTCATTGAATAGATGGACGAAGCTGATCGCAATCAGAATCGCAAAAACGGTGCCTTTCGCTTGCGGCTCCTGAAGCGGGAGCGATTGGCCCGTTTCTTTTTTTGCTGCAGATTTAGTAGTCATGGCAACCTCCGGTTATGTATGTATGTTTTAAGATATAGGAAGCGATCCGTTTGCAGCAAATGGCTGAAAGTGGAGTAAAGCCTGTCTTTGCTCGGTGCTGCTAACCCATACGGCTGCATACTCGTTATTGCTTGATTTAGTTCGGATTTTGTCTCATAGAAATCCAAATATTAATCATTTTGAAACCGATATAAATGGAATAGGAAAAGAAAAGGGGAGCTAGCATGAGAAAAACAGGGATAATTGTACTGGCCGCAGCGATGGTCTGTGGAGCGATAGCAGGCACTACATTAAACAACGTATCAAAAGCGGTAGCGGCAGAGACAGCGACGGATGTAATCACAAACAATTCTTGGAAAACCGCCAAAATCATGGATGTTGTCGACCGGGATAACTACCTACTGGATGACGGTTCTTTATGGAGAAAAAGTATAGATGGCCCTGTTATTGAAAAATTGAATTTGAAGGGAATTACGGGTAGCAAAAACGAAAGTCTAGGTTACTACGGATGGACTCAGGACGGAAGGGTAGCTAATTGGGATAATATTTCCGATCATGCAACAGTAGCGTCTCAGTCCTCAGGAGTTAAAGAGATTACCGGAGAGGGCTTGGCTATTAAAAACGATGGGACGGTCTCTTGGGGAAGAACAAAGATCGAGGGAATATCTGATGCCATCGACGGCGATAAGATAAGTACCTACTTTACCGTTCTGACTCGATCCGGTGATGTATGGTATTCCACAGGTTACACAGGATCCAAGCCGCGCAAGATAGGACATGTAGACCATGCGCTCGATATCAAAATGAGTACAGCGTATGCTGCGGTGCTAAAGGAAGACGGTCATGTCACGATGCTGGATATGCTGACGAATGAACCGCCGCGTGAAGTGGGAAGTGATATTGCCTCGATATTATGGAAAAAAGGCACACATGTCTTGATAACCGTACATCAGGACGGGACGGTGTGGAGCTATGATCGGCTGAAAAAGTATCCTGCGGTGCAGCTTAGCGGATTGTCTGATGTTGTGCGGCTGGTTGATGCGCCTGACGAGCTTTTTGCTCAATTAAAGGATGGTTCATGGGTCGGCTATAAGGATGGCATCACGACTCTATTGAGATTACCTGCATTAACAGGGATGGCCCTGTTGACGACCTCCAAAGAGGCTGCGATCGGTGACAGTATTCAATTGAATGTGCAGGAGACGTATTCCAATGGGTATCGACTCACACGGCATCCCGAGGCCAGTGAAATTGAAGTAGAGAAGCCTCAGGTTGCCGAGCTGCAGCAGGATGGCTCAGGCAAACTCAAAGTACGGGGCATTGGCAGCACCGCCGTATCTCTGCGGACCGAAGGTATACCATCATTTTTTACCCTGAAAGTAGCGTCTGATCAAACATTGACCGGGGCGGCTGTGCTGAACGGCAGTGTGTATTTGCCTGTGCAGTCTGTGTTCAAGACGCTGGGCGGATCGGTTACTGTGGCCAATCAGACCTTTACGATCAAGCTGGGGAAAAATAATATTGTACTCCAAAAAGGGAGTTCTTCTGCGCTGGTAAATGGCAAACCTGTTGCGCTGAAAGGCAAGATACAAACAGTCAATGGACAGGTGGTGTTCCCGGGAACATTGCTAAGCGATCTGAAGCTGGGTGGCTTCAAATGGAATCGTGATCGGCAGCAGGGGGAATTATCTGTGGGGGCAACCAAACTTGTGATCGAGACGCCGGAAACGGCAAAAATTATCAAAGCCATTGATCTGGGCAGTCTGTCCAAACTCATTGGCAAAACCTATTGGGTCAATAACTTCTATAACGCAGGAGAGCGCTTTGGCAAAGTAACCGTCAAAGATATCGAGGTCAGTACGGACCCGAATGGCGTTAAATCGTATGAGGTTATTTTTCAGGGTGCCAGTGGCGTAACTTATAACACGTTTTCCATGGTTGGAGCTTCACGCATCCCGCAAATGCTGTCCGATTCCGATCAATTCCTGACTTACGATCCCTACAAGAAATATCAATGGTCGCAAGCCATTTGGAACAAGATTAAAAATAATGAAGTCAGCTTGGGCATGAATACGACGCAAGTGCAGTTCGCATGGGGAAACCCAACAGTCAGAGAAAAGGGAACTGCTTCAAACGGAACCCAAGTCGAAGCCTGGGTATACGGCAACCGCAGTCTTTATTTTAAAGCGGTGGGTTTCGTAAATGGCAAAGTTATAGAGGTATGGCTGTAAGGTTAATGACGTTTCCATAATAGCTTGAACGAGGGTGTCTCAAGAGCCGCATAAAGGGCTTATGAGATGCCTTTTTTATTTTAACAAAACCATGCTCTTTATTTAACAAATGCAAGATATGATTTTTATGCCGTACACCTGTTGTGTGGATGAACACAAAGCAAGTATGAAGAGCATAAGAGAGGATATGATTACACAATGAAATTGCTAAGAAAGCCATTATCTGCTGCTTTATTATCTGTACCATTACTTTTAGGTTCTCTGGGAGGAAGCTATGCGAGTGCAGCAACTCTACCAACAACGGTAACTCCATCCGAGCCGTCCGGAGGATATTTTGTAGACCACTATAAAAATAATACCTCTGCCAATAAGACAGAAAGCTCTAATCCGACCCTCAGATTGCTCTCTGGATTTACCAAGCTTTGGACTCCCGGGGCGACTTGGGATACGGGCACCAAGCTAAATAGCAGCGTGCTGGATGCCAATATTCAAAAAGTGATTGATATAGCTGCCCGCCGCACTTTCAGTGAGGCCGATGCGGCTTATTTGGATGATCGCAGAAATCAGAGCTACAGTGTGATTGACGGTCTGGGTTCGCTTACCGATGTATATCGAAAGAATGCAGGGGCAACTACAACAATCAACGACGTTCCGGCAGATGCCCTGACTAAAAAATATGAAGATGAAGGAACCAATGCAGGGAGTACAAGCTCCAGTCTTGGCAATATCGTGAAATTGGTCAATACCCTGCGTGGTGATTACTCTTCGACGAGCTCGGCCAAGGCTTACTTTAGCTACCCTCGTCCGTTTCGCTGGAGCGATAATTCAGTCGTAGTTCCGACTCTGCTGCCAGCTCAAAATCCGGACCCGAGCAAGGATGGCGGTTTTCCTAGTGGTCATACCAACGCGGCGTATCTCAGCGCCATTGCTATGGCCTACGCTGTACCAGAGCGTTACCAGGAGCTGCTGACGCGAGCTTCGGAGCTGGGCAACAATCGTATTGTGGCTGGTATGCATTCACCATTTGATGTGATGGGAGGTCGCGTCATGGCAACGGCGACGGCGGCTGCCATCCTGTCTGATCCGGCCAATAGCAGCTTGAAGAAAGCAGCTTATCAGGATGCTCATAGTACATTGCTGACGCAAAAGGGTACAGCGCCCGATCGGTTCAGCAATTACGCTACCAATAAAAAAGACTATACCCAACGATTGACCTACGGATTTAGTCAGATTAATCCGACGACTACACCAATGACGGTGCCTAAGGGAGCCGAGGTGCTGCTGGAAACACGTCTGCCTTACCTTGATAGCACACAACGCCGTTGGGTACTGGCCACTACAGCTCTTCCATCCGGTTATCCCGTGCTTGACGATGCCGAAGGATGGGGACGACTCAACCTGTTTTCCGCCGCGGACGGTTATGGAGCCTTTGCCAATCATGTTACTGTGACCATGGACTCCTCCAAAGGCGGCTTCAATGCATTGGACCGCTGGCGCAACAATATCTCCGGCGTTGGCAAGCTGACTAAAAAGGGAACAGGTACGCTAAAGCTAATGGGCAACAATACGTATTCCGGCGGTACACAGCTTGAGCAAGGCATTCTGGAGGGGAACTCGGAGTCGGCCTTCGGAAGTGGGGATGTTACGAATAATGGAGGCACTCTTCGCACCAATACTTCCGGCAAGCTCGTTATTGGCGGTAATTACAAGCAAACTGCCAAGGGAACACTTGAACTTCATCTGGACAGTAAAAATGCCGCGCTCAAAACGAAGGGAACAGCCGTACTTGGTGGAAAATTGCGTCTGAATTTCTCCAAGAAGTATGTACCGGCTAACGGTGCCACGATCTTGACCTATGGTAAACGGAATGGAGCATTTTCTTCCGTTGAAACGTCAGGGTTGCCAAGCAATTATAAAGTAAAGGTTATCTATAAAGCGGACAGCATTCAGTTAAAAGTTACAAAATAACCAAACGGAACGATTAAAAAATGCACCTTTGGAATACACCGGATCAACCATGAGGTTATCCAGTGCCCATTCTGGAGGTGCATTTTGCTGTTTAATGATAGGAACGTGATGTGACCAGTATTTGAGCCGATATTTATAGCCAAGGGTATAAAAAGGTCAAAATTTGACCTTAATGTAGTAAAATAATCGCGCTGTTTGAAAGCGCAGTCATGATATTCTTAAGAAGCATATTGGTCAAAGTTTTAAATGTTCAGACTAACTAAGAGGAACAGAGGAAAGGAAGAGACTGATGAGTCTTGAAAAAGAATACGTTAAAATAGCCCAGGATGTAATTAAAGGGCTTGGCGGAGAAGACAATATTATTTCTATGGCACATTGTGCCACACGGCTGAGACTAATTGTAAAAGACAGAGACATTATTGATGATGAATTTATTGAGAATATTGATAAGGCCAAGGGGGTATTCTTTACATCCGGGCAATATCAAATTATTTTTGGAACCGGTACCGTAAATAAAGTATACGAAGCGATGGTCGGCCAGAACGTATCTGCTACATCCAAGGCAGAGCTGAAAGAGAAGGCTTCAACGCAAGATGACAACTTTTTCAAAAGAATGATCCGGGTTTTCGGGGATGTATTCGTTCCCATTATACCTGCATTGGTAGCTACAGGATTGTTCATGGGAGTTAGGGGCTTGGTAACTCAGCCTGCATTGCTTCAGCTATTTGGGCTTACACCGGATCAGATTTCTGCGAATTTTATATTATTTACGCAAATACTGACCGATACCGCATTTGCCTTTTTACCCGTGCTGGTGTGCTGGTCAGCGTTCAGGGTGTTCGGCGGGTCGCCTATCTTGGGGATATTGCTCGGATTAATGCTGGTAAGTCCTTCTTTGCCTACATCCTGGGATGTCGCTCAACATGTCAAGGAACCCCTTGTATTTTTGGGATTCATTAAAATTGCAGGCTATCAGGGCTCGGTTCTCCCGGCATTCATTATAGGGATCGTTGGAGCGATGCTAGAGAAGAGAATCAGAAAATCCGTTCCCGAAGCACTAGACTTGATTCTAACACCGTTTCTGACATTGTTGCTCACACTGGTACTGGGCTTGTTCGTGATTGGTCCCATCTTCCATGAAGTGGAAGTTTTAATATTAGCGGCAGTTACAGCTATTTTGAAATTGCCTTTTGGCATTGGCGGGTTTATTTATGGTGGTATTAACCAGATTATTGTCGTTACCGGACTGCACCATGCTTTGAACCTGATAGAAATACAGATGCTGGTGGATAGCGGCTGGAATATGGTCAACCCGATCAGCTCGGCGTCGATTTGTGCACAAGCGGGTGCGGCGTTGGCCGTCGGCCTAAAATCGAGAAGATTAAAAACCAAATCTATTGCCTACCCTTCTGCCTTGTCTGCATTGTTGGGCATTACAGAACCGGCCATTTTTGGGGTGAATATTCGCTATGGCAAGCCATTCATGATGGGCTTGATTGGGGGAGCGGTCGGCGGATTTTTCGCACGTATCTTTAATGTTCAAGCAACGGGCATGTCGATTACAGCCATCCCTGGATTGTTATTGTATCTGAATAATCAGATTTTTCTGTATATTTTAGTTTGTTTAATCGGTTTTGGTGTAGCATTTGCATTGACGTGGATCTTTGGGTTTAAAGAAAAAATAGAGAACAAATAAAATTTGGTGGAGAGAATCATGGACAACAAAACACTGCTTGATAAATTGAATAGCCTTTCAATAGAAGAGAAGATTGGCCAGCTCATCCAACTGACCGGTGATTTTTTTGAAGGCGATATGGATACGGTTGTGACGGGTCCTCTCAAAAAATTAGGGTTAAGCTCCAGTTACAATGTTTATAACACCGGATCTATATTGAACATTACCAATCCGGAAAAAATTATTCGGTTGCAAACAGATTATTTGGAAAAATCGGTTCATAAAATTCCACTGCTGTTTATGGCAGATATTATCTACGGGTATCGAACCATCTTCCCGATTCCAATTGCACAAGCTTGCAGTTGGAACTATGAGGGGATAGAACATGCGGCGTCGGTTGCTGCTCGGGAATGCTACGAGGAAGGTGTTCACGTGACCTTTTCCCCTATGGTAGATATCGTTAGAGATCCCCGCTGGGGTCGGGTAATGGAATCCCCTGGAGAGGATACATTGCTGGCGAAGAAATATGCGCAAAGCGTGGTTCTGGGAATCCAGGGAAGGAATTTGGAGAGTACAGCCGTGCCAGCCAATAAAATTGCCGCTTGCGTTAAGCATTTTGCCGCTTATGGAGCGCCTGTCGCCGGACGTGAATACAATGCCGTGGATATGTCGGAGCATGCATTGCGAGAGTATTATTTACCCGGGTATCAAGCTGCAATAGAAGCGGGTGCAAAGCTCGTCATGACGGCTTTTAATACCTTGAATGGTATCCCGGCGACTGGAAACGAATGGCTTAACCGAGATGTGCTAAGACAAGAAATGAATTTTGACGGTGTGTTGATCTCGGATTACGCTGCTATAGAAGAGTTAATCATGCATGGTTATGCCGAAGATGAGGCTTCCGCCGCAAGGCTGGCACTGTTGGCGGGTGTGGATGTGGATATGAAGACCGCAATATACGCTAATCAATTGAAGAATGTAATATCTGGTAACGACCATATGCTGGAGCTTCTGAATGAAGCTGTATACCGTGTCTTAAAGCTGAAAAATGATTTGGGGCTGTTTGAGGACCCGTTCCGCGGATTACAGGAAATCGTTAAGCTTTCAACAAGCAGCATTTTGTCAGATGAGCATAAAAAAGCGGCGCTGTCCTTGGCAGAAGAATCCGTTGTTCTGCTGAAAAATGAAAATGTTTTATTGCCGTTGTCAAAGGATACGAAGGTAGCTTTAATGGGTCCCTATGCAGAAGAAAACTCGACCCTGGGCATGTGGGCGATTAAGGGGGAGGAGACGGATACCGTTAATTTGAAAACAGGGCTGTTAAAGCATGTTGATTCCGCTCATCTCACAGTTTGCAGAGGGGCATACATGATGCCCGTTCATGCGAGGGAAAACCTTGGCAAATATGCGGACAAGCTGGCTGCTGAAACAATCGATGAGGAAGTCCTGCTGCAACAAGCGATTCAGAATGCTAACGAGGCGGATGTTATTGTCCTCGCCTTGGGAGAAAGTATATATCAGAGCGGAGAAGGAGGATCGCGAACGAACCTGACGCTTCCTGAGCCGCAATTGAAACTGCTCCATGAATTAAGCTTATTGGGCAAAAAGATCGTTCTGATCGTATATAGTGGAAGACCTTTGATCCTTACCGATGTTGCTGAAAAAGTTGACGCCATTGTTCAGGCCTGGTATCCGGGAACGATGGGTGGAGAAGCGCTGGCCAATGTATTGTATGGAGAAGTAAATCCGTCGGGGAAACTAGCGATGACCTTTCCACGCAGCGTCGGTCAAATTCCGGTGTACTACAATGAGTTGAATACAGGAAGACCGAATCTAAAGGAAAATGGTTCTTATCGTTTTGCGTCCCGATATATAGATGAAGTGAATGAACCGTTGTATCCGTTTGGTTATGGCAAATCCTTTACCTCATTTGAATACAGTCTGTTAGCAGTCAGCCCAAAAAAAATGAAAACAAATGAGTCAGTGGATATCCGTATATCTGTGTCCAACACTGGAACCTATGATGGGAAAGAAACGATCCAATTATATATTCGCGATAAATTTGCAAGTGTTGCAAGGCCAGTTAAAGAGTTAAAAGATTTTAAAAAGGTTTTTTTACAAAGTGGCGAGACTAAAATTGTAGAATTTTCTATTGATGAAGACATGCTTAAATTTCATGGACGTGGAATGGAGTACAAGAGTGAGCCCGGCGAATTTGAGGTTTATATCGGTTCAAGCTCACAGGAAATTTTGCTGAGCTTTAGTTTTATATTTTTACCGGAGGATAAACATGAATAAAAGTGACAGTTATAATCTTAAATATCATATTACTCCTCCTTACGGGCTATTAAATGATCCTAATGGACTTGCCTTTTTCAATCATCAATACCATGTGTTCTATCAGTGGAATCCAAAAGGAACCGAACATAAACATAAATGCTGGGGCCATGTTGTTTCCAGTGATCTGGTGCATTGGCAAAGAAAAAGTGTCGCGCTGGAGCCTTCGGAATGGTATGACAAGGATGGCATTTATTCCGGCGGGGCCATAGTTCATAATGAACAGCTGTATCTGTTTTACACAGGAAATGTAGTCAGGGATGATGGAGTAAAAGAAAGCTATCAATGCGCAGCCGTTTCGGAGGATGGCGAGCATTTTCAAAAAATCGGCCCTTTGTTTGAACATCCCAAAGGTTATACCAGGCATGTCCGGGACCCGAAAGTATGGAGAGACCATAACGGGGATTGGTGGCTGATCGTTGGAGGCCAAAGAGAAGATATGACTGGAGATACGCTTATCTACAAATCCACAGATTTGTCCAATTGGGAATGCCAAGGCTCATTTTTTGAGCATGACAATAAGTTCGGATATATGTGGGAATGTCCGGATGTACTGAATTTTGCGGAAAATGATATTTTTGTTTTCTCTCCTCAGGGTTTACCGGAGGTAGGCGAATATTATAAAAATCCTAATCAATCGGGATATATTGTTGGGAAATTATTGGAGACAGGGAAATTCAGTGGAAACCTATCCGATTTTAAAGAGCTTGATCGAGGATTTGATTTTTATGCGCCACAATCGTTTAGGGTGAATGACAGAATCATTATGTTCGGATGGATGAGCGCCATGAATGAAGAAACAGAAAGGGCTGTTCCGACCATTCAGGAAGGCTGGATTCATGCATTGACTCTCCCTAGAGAAATAGTGCTGATTAACGGTGTGTTGTACCAGAAACCATTGCCGGAATTACAATTGTTAAGACTGGATGGCGCGCATTATAAGGGGAACATTCGAAGTGGTGGGTGGCTGCTGCCTTCTTTGCAAGTGGAATTCATTGTTCATTTTTCGATGCTTACACAAAACTTCAAAATGATAATAAGAAACGCTGTTCAAATTGACTATAATTCGGAAGAAAACAGTCTAACCGTATGGAGAACAAACTGGTTGACGAACCAGAAGGAGTACAGAAAAGCAACATTAACGAATAGACTCGCAGGAATGCAAATATTCATTGAAAGCTCAAGTCTGGAGATCTTTGTGAATGAAGGCGAGGAAGTGTTTTCTCTGCGTTATTTCCTGGAGGATACGGAACAACGCAGCGTGCTGCTTGAAGCAGGAGACAATGAAGGAGAAATTAAGATATATCAGCTGCATGAATGTAAAGCATAAGAGCGGAGTTCAGGTGTAAAGACCAGGGCCAAGGTTAAAAAGGGGAAGCTCCTGTTTGAATTTGATATAAATCGGTAAAAATATATTCAAATCGTTCACCTGCAAGTGCTGCAAGCAGGCAAGGAAAGGCTGTTCATTACTCCATTTGCGAGAAGAACGGCCTTTTTTGTCTTGGTTGCTGAATAGGTTTCAGCTTGTCTGGGCATTTTACTATCGGTATAGTATGAGTATTAGAGTATGTGGCTTAATATTAGATACTGTTGATTACTCATAGCTGGTTGATGAGGTGTCGTATGAAAAAAATATATGAGCATATTGAAATAGACAGAAGAAAAATGATTAACCTCTTTATGTTTCAATCGACAGATACAGAAAGAGTCATCCCCATGCATTTTCACAGCAATATGGAATTAATCTACTGTACAAGTGGAAGTCTCAAGGTGTGGCATGAAGGAAAAATAACCATTTTGATGGAGAAGGATGCACTGTTTATTAATAGCAATGTGCCGCATTCCACACAGAGCATTACGGAAAATCAAGTCGTTGTATTGCAATTTCCAGACACTTTTTTTGCCAATGAACAAGTAATCATCCAATTAAACACGCAAGAGAAACCCGTTGAAGAACCTATACTTTCTAAATTAAGAGAGTTGTTTATGGATATATATAACTTGCATATTTCTAAAGGCAAATATGACTATATTTTAGAGCAAAGCCGAATTATTGAGCTTAAATATTTGCTCGTTAATCATTTTAGCCAGGCAACAGGCATACCACCGGAGGTATTTAGTGAAAAGCAGCGAAAGATAAAGACAATCATGGATTTTATTAAAGAGCATTATACTGAAAATATTAGCTTGTCGAAAACAGCTCGAATCTGCGGTTATTCGGAGGCCTATTTGTCGAGAATGTTTCATGAATATACAGGTCAGACGTTTACGGAGTACAAGCAAATTCTTTGTTTGGAAAAGGCAATCGATTTATTGGAAACAACCAATAAGTCACTTACAGAAATTTCTTACGAGGCCGGGTTTCCCAACGAGAAATCTTTTAGAAAAGCTTTTAAGGAAGTTATGGGTAAAACGCCTTATGAATACAAAAAATCAAAATTTGATCTGAGTGTGTAAACGGCACAAGTGTAGTATCTATATAGATTATTTCAATAGACTGAAGACATTGGGGCTGTCTCAGAGTCATTTTATGACCTACTGGACAGCCCTCCATTATTGGTATGCAAGTGCACAGGGAGGATCACCTAGCGGTTATCTACGGTTTCCGGGTACATATCATGATTCATCATGCGATGCTCGGCCATTTGCTCATACTTGGTTCCCGGTTTGCCGTAGTTGGTATAGGGATCAATGGAGATGCCGCCGCGCGGCGTGAACTTGCCCCACACTTCGATATAACGCGGGTCCATCAGCTTGATCAGGTCATTCATGATGATGTTGACGCAGTCCTCGTGGAAATCGCCGTGGTTGCGGAAGCTGAACAGGTACAGCTTGAGGGATTTACTTTCTACCATTTTAATATCGGGAATGTAGCTGATGTAGATAGTTGCAAAATCAGGCTGTCCTGTAATCGGACACAGGCTGGTAAACTCCGGACAATTGAATTTTACAAAATAATCGCGGTACGGGTGTTTATTATCAAAGCTTTCGAGAATGGCGGGATCATAGGCAAAGGTGTATTGTGTGCCTTGATTGCCAAGCAGAGTAACGTCGGTCATTTCTTCAGGTTTTCTTCCGGTCATGTTGGGTTAGGCTCCTTAAGATTAGTTGGGTAAACGAGATGGGAGTTATGGTGAATGGGGAGGTCGCTCCGCGAAGGATTTGAGCTTCCGATCGCTGTTGAAATGGGATTCTTTCTGATAAGGTGAAAGATATAGGTTAGAATCCCATTTCAAAGGCGAACGCTAACGCTTCTCCAGCTTCAAATCCTCCGCTCCGCTGCCGACCGCCGTCCCCACCCTAAAGTCCCTACTCGTTTATATGTGAGTGAGTAGAAGTGAATAGTGTTCGCCCCTTTATATAGGAGCGAGTTCTTGTTGAGAAGCCCCGTCCTTACGGACGAGGGTTTCTCTTGATTTGTAACTTTCGACGAATTTGGCGTGTCTGTGTATCACCTATAGGTCCATATGGAATATATTACATTTAAGTGCTATACGCCGCGTTTGTTGCCCCATACAAGGGTGTGGAGCTGCGGGAGTACTCTTACGTCATTTAGTCGGGAATCGTCCATGACACGGTCGATAAGCCATTCATAACGATGCAATAGGGATTCGGCAATCTGTTCCGTGTTCTCGGTGCTCACATCTGGGTTACCGGTCTGGAGGAACAGTGGTACATGCGGATAGCGCTGGTGAACGGTGCGTGCATATGCTAGATCTGTATCATCGAATATGACGACCTTCAAGCTGCATGCTCCATGGTAGAATCTCGCTGATTCATTAACGGCTTCTTCTGTGCATGCTGCGGTTGAGACGTGTGTTGCAGACCTGGACTCTCCGACCGTCTTGCAATCAGTCCTCTTCCGATTCGACAGACGGGCGACGATATCATCCAGCACATCCCAGTTGGTCGTCATGCCGGAGCTGGGCGGCTTGGGGGATAAGGTCACCTCATCGATATCGTACAGCCAATCCTGCCAGCGGGAGCCTTGCGTTTCGACAGCGGTGGCAATGCCTTGACTGCGCAGCAGGGCGACCAGCTCCCCAAGCTGTGGCAGCAGGACGGGATTGCCTCCGGAAAGGGTCACATGCGAAAAGCATTCACCGCCGATGGCCTTCAGCTCCTGCCAGATGTCTGCGGCACTCAGACGACGGATTTGATCCTTGGCGCTGCCGTCCCAGGTAAAGGCGGAATCGCACCACGAGCAATGGTAATCGCAGCCTGCGGTACGAACAAACATCGTTTTGCGCCCAATGACCATGCCCTCGCCCTGAACGGTGGGACCAAACACCTCCAGTACGGGGATGGGAGCTGTTTGGAGCACACGAGAGGACGTTGTTGCTTGGTGAGCTGTCACGGTATTATTATTCATCCAGCATCCACTCCCGTCTGAATTCGGCGTAGCTGGTAGGTGTCTCAAACAGCCGCACAAATTCGGTACGCCCACCTTCCACGCGGGAGCGGTATGCATCCGAGGACAGGGCGGACTCCATTTGCTCAAAGATCCAGACGACCATATTTTCCGCAGTGGTATTCATCGGGGGCAACGTCTCATTCAGGTAACGATGATCCAGATAAGGCTCGATTCGTTCTTTCCAGATCGTTTTAATGTCTCCAAAATCCATCGTTAGACCCGTCTCGTCCGGTATGCCGCTTATACCAAAAACGACGATATAGGTATGTCCGTGCAGATTTTTGCATTTGCCTTCATAGCAGTGCAAATGGTGTGCTGCATCAAACGTAAATTGTTTGCTGACCAGTACGCGTTTGCGGTGATAGCGCAGCTGAGCGTGTTGAATGTCTGTCCCGAACTGCTGGAGCTTGTTGACAATATGAAAGGTCCCCGGCTCACGCATGGCCTTCAGCTCCTTGGGACGAAGCTCCGTGTCCGCGAACCGCAAGATACTGCTCCAGCCCGGCGCGGCGAAGCTTGCAGGCAGGGCATTCACCACAGCCATCGCCAATGACGCCGTTATAGCACGTTAGTGTACGGGTTCTTACAAATTCAAAAGCTTCCAGCTCATCGGCCATTTTCCAGGTTTCAGCCTTATTCAGCCACATGAGCGGGGTATGAATCACAAAGGGATAGTCCATCGAAAGGTTGAGTGTGACGTTCAGCGATTTGATAAAAGAATCCCGGCAATCAGGATAACCGCTGAAATCCGTCTCGCAAACGCCAGTAATGATGTGGCGCGCTCCTTTTTGCTTGGCGAGCACTGCCGCGAAGCTCAGGAACAGCAGGTTGCGACCGTCTACGAATGTACTAGGCAGTTCGCCTTCCTCTTGCGTAATGTCAATGTCGGTGCGTGTGAGGGCATTAGGGGCTAGTTGATTGAGCAGGCTCATATCGAGCACCGTTTGCGGAACACCCAGCTTGCGGGCAATTCCGGCGGCTACTTCGATTTCCTGCTTGTGACGTTGACCGTAGTCGAAGGTCACGGTTTCTACTTCGGCAAAATGCTTTTTCGCCCAAAATAAACAGGTGGTGCTGTCTTGACCGCCGCTGAATACGACGACCGCTTTTTCGTTTGCAAACATAAAAAAACCTCTCGATCTTCTTGGAATGGTGTAAGACACAGCGTCTTGTCACTTGGAAGAAGGAGAGTTCTTGAACTGACTTCAACAAAAAACAGGCCTTGCCCCGCGAGTTCATTTTTCATACGGAGGACAAAGCATCGTTAGTTTTTTATAGAGGGAGTTCGCGAACCTCTCCCATGCATGATGCATGGATTTTCTTCATTATAATGTCGGCCACGTAGACCGGCTGCTATTCAGACAGCATTGCCATTATAGCATGACAGGTCTATTTGATAAACACTCCGCCAAAGGGAATAACTTCCCTTAAAAATCGTTTGATCACGCCATCGTCGTTCATATCCTGCTGGAGACGTCGATGATGCTCCCCGGCGTGAAAAAGCACGGTACCCTGTCCAGTCATTTTAAAATGATAGTTCATATGCTGGCTGGCCAGATTGTTGCCGTACACGGTCAGTTCCAGCTTGGCGTTTTCGGGATAGGCGATGACGCTGCTTGCATCGACGTATATCGGCTCTGTCGGGTGAAGCTGCTCCTGGCATACCAAACCCTGAGTCAAAAGACCAATTTGACCCACCCCGTCAAATTTCATTTTAATAACATCGCGGCTGAACAGCATGTTCTTCATGCTCAGCAGCTTGGTACGCATATGGATTCCAGAGCTGTACCAGAACAGGTTGCGAAAATCGTATAGCAGTTCATCGCCTCCTTCAAGCTCAATCATTTTGAGGCTAAAGCCGGGTGGAAGTGCGGCAATCAGACGACAAGCCCCTGTAAAATCGGCCTGAATCAGCTTGTGCTTGCGGTACATGCCTTTGATATTCATCAGCTTGTCACTGCGACCTGAGCTGGGACCACGGTAAGCGATAATTTGCTGCGGATGCAGAACATGCAGCTTTTCCCCTTCCGCTAGATTGAGCGTTACAACCGAGCCGACACTTTCATCATGGTATTGTCCTGCTTGTATGTCCATTCAGACGTTTCTTCCTTTCAGGCAGTTAGCATCTAGTATCTTCCCGAACGTCGACGCATCCCGTAACGCAGCAGGCGGATACCTATAAAATAACCAGCCAGCAGGATTACAGCCGTGATCAAAAGCACCTTGTTTCGGTGTGATGCTTGATCGCGCTGGGTTTGAAGATTTTTCAGCTCAGCAACCGTGTCGGTCAGCTTGCGATTTTGCTCCAGCAGTTGGGCGTTTTGCTCTTGATAGGCTTCTATACTGCTGCGGGCCTTTTGCAGTTCTTCCTGAGTCTGTCGGTAGCCTTCCTTGAGCTGATATACATCGCCGGGCAGCCGGGAAAATTGCTCAAAGCCTTGATAAACATCGTCCCAATAGGCAGCATATGTCCCGGGCACACGAGTTGCCCCAAAAATAAACAGAAGTGCTATAACAGCGTAGACAACACGGCGGTAGAAAGCAATGCGACAAGTTTGTCGTACCAAGAGATGTTCCCCCTTCTGAATACATCAAATGTTCTCGAAAAAAGTCGATATATAAGTTTAAGTGTACCTCAAAACGGGTATATCAAGGAAGCATCCGCATTCCAGCATTTTTCCCGCCGAGTGTATCCGAAACCTTCAATAACTGATCTGCGCTTAAAAACGAATATCTGAACTGAAAATATAGGAAGAAAGACATAGAAGGAGAAATGAAAATGAACAAGAGAGAGCAAGATTATAAAATTTTAAAAATCACGGTCAATGGAAAACCATTATCGAAAGAACTCATAGTGGATAGCACTACTTTTGCACCTATATCCAACATTTGCACAAAAACGAACGTTTCATTAACAGAAACTCCAACTTCGTAAGTTTGTAATATGGAACCAGCCTATAATGTAGTCCGGCATAAGTCGGGCTATTTTTGCGTTTTTATGCAATTTGAATGGGTTAAATTGTTATTTTTCGAAGCAGGTCCCCTTTCATAAAGATTACCATGTATAATTTTCACAAGCAAACGTACGTTCCCTGACAATATAGTGTCAGATAACACTGTTAATTTAGAGTTACATGTTCTTTTAGGGGGAAATTACCAGTGGTAAAGACAATGGTTAATGTAGCATACACATGGGACAAAGAGTCTATATCTGCGAGTGGGGCCGAACAAGTAAATCTGCTGATAGAATGGGGCTATGGAGCTATCCGTAAAAGAAAAGGGAACCTAGTACCGAAAACAGTGGGATGTGACCTCCAACTCCGGTTCATTCCGGAAAACGGGGTAAGTCTACTAAAAGTCGAAGGAGTGAGACTCGGTTTCAAACGCTCAGAAGACGGAGAATGCATGTTGATTCACTGCGGAGATGTGCGGCGGGGGAAATATAGACAGGCTGTTTTGACGTTCTCTATACCAGCTCACTCATCTGGAAGACATACCATTGGAATGATGGAGTGGAGCTGGCGCAAGCCATCTCAGGAAAAGCGAACGCTGATCCGGACGGACCAGATATACATCAATTACACGCATCATCTGGGTCTGCTGAGCGTTCCACCCCATCCGATGGTGGAAAAATACATAAAGCTGAATGAGACGTCTATGACTGTAAAAAAGGCATTGCGTATGTACGAGAAAGGTGAGCATGAGCGAGGTGCGTTTATTCTTAACAGACAAGCAGACGAATTACTAATACGTGCATCAAGAACCGATGATATGGATTACATGAAGGAAGCTGAATTACTTCTAGCCATACGTAATAAATGGGATGAGACTTTTGTATCATTTGCTTCCTATAGTGCTAAAGACTTATTTGATCAATCTATATCGGCAGAAAATGTTTCGTTTAACGAAACTAATACTTTGGAATAGGTAAGTTATGCTAGTTTGTTTGTGTAACGTAGTGAGTCTAATTTACTATCTTTTTGTAAAGGAGAGACTTCCTTGACTGATCGTTTAATACGTTTAATGCGGATTATTACTATTGTTCAGGCCAATCCGGGGATATTGGCAAGAGAGCTTGCGGAACGTTGTGAAACATCAGAACGTACCATCTACCGAGATATGGAAGCGCTGAGTGCTATGCATATTCCAATTACGAATATGGGGCATGGCAAAGGGTACATTTTTATAAGCAATTTTGCTTTGTATCCTCTGAATTGGACGGAAGAAGAGGCAGACGCTTTTGCCAAGCTGGGAGATATTATGGAAACGGTGAAGCCTCTTTTGCCGCCGGCTTTTGAAAGTGCTTATGAGAAGGTGATGGCCTCTAGTCAGAAAAAAAAGATAGACCAGACGAGCTTCGCGCAGGAAATGAAAAATATCGTCCGGCTCGGCTCGACACTTGATCGGGAAAACCAGCCCTATCTGCTCAGGCTGATTGTTTTGGCAAGTCTTACGCAGCAGACCATTGAAGCGGAATACAGCTCGCCTCAAAATGAAGATGTGTCATTAGTTCAGGTAGATCCTTATTGTTTGGTGCCGCAGGATCGGCGGTTTTATATGCTTGGTTTTTGTCACAAGCAATCCGCCATGAGAACCTTTCGGATCAGCCGCTTTCGGAATATGAGAATTTTGCCGTATACGTTTCAAAAAAATACAACAGAAATGGAAACGTTTTTTAAAGGGACCTGGTCGGTTACCAAAGGAAATCAAAACATTCGCTTTGTGGTGCGATTTTCTGCCGAATCTGTATATCGGGTCAAGGAAGAGGAATTGTTCATCAAGCCTTTGCTCAAGGATTTGCCGGATGGCAGCTTGTTGTTTGAGGTGACGGTCAATCATGACCGTGAATTTCTGGATTGGCTCACCTCGTATGGAGCAGAGGCCGAGATTCTGGAGCCTTTGCGGTACCGCAAGCGAATGCAGGAAATGCTGCGGACCTGGGGAACATTTTATTTCGATAAAAAGGCAGGAAATTAAGAATAACAGGGGGAGATCCCCCGGAACGGGCCGGGGAGCTATCCGCTTAATGGTCCTTAAACAGGTTGGCGAGATTGCCAAATGGACTGTAATGCTCCTGTTCTTCCTCCGGTGAGGAGTATACGAGCTTTGAGCCTCGGCTTTCCTCATCGTCAGCAGCGTTATCTACTAATGTAATGCGATCAAAAAGGTGCATAAAAACCTGAGCGGTGTTTATGGCATCGTCCAGTGCGCGGTGCTGCTGACCGTCAAAGTCAATGTGGCACAATTCCAGCGCCTGAGACAGACTCAACTGGCGATATTTGCCGCTGGAGCCAAACAGACGGGAGATTTGCTTCTGTATATCATTCGTATTATGAATCCATCCAAGATCTACATGATGGGTACGACAATGGGATACCAGCTTTTGACGGTCATCCGGTCCCCATGCACACAAATAATAGGGTGAATCCGTACCGAGCCAGGCAACAAATTGCTCCACAGCTTCGGGAAAGAGTGGGGCGGCATCAATATCTCGTTGAGTAATGCCCGTGAACTGAACGGTATCCGTAGACAGTACAGGTCGATTTGAGGGTCTTACAAAACTGTGAAACGTATCTGCAACGTATAGACCATCGTCTCCCTGCACGACCTTGACAGCACCGATATCAATGATTTCAGAGGAATATCTGGCGTTGCGGCTAACAGTAAATTCAAGATCATAAATAATGTATTGCATATATGGACTCCTTCCACGCACCTGGCTGGTCCCGATAGATACCGGGATGAATGTTCTCTGCTCGAATGGCTCTTCTCCATCATACCTCTCGGTCCACAACTTGTCAGCGGTTAAAAGGTTCGCTTTTAAAAAAAATATGCGATGTCCAAATGAGCCTGGACTATCGCATACTTCAAATCTTCTGACAAACTATTGAATTAGGCCGGGAGGTTCAACTTTTGCCCCGGATAAATGCGGTGAGGATTTTTCAACTTGTTCAGCTTTTGAAGCTGTTGCCAGGTGGTACCGTGTTTGCGGGAAATGTCATATAACGTGTCCCCGGATTTCACAACATACACATGGCTATTTGCAGCTTGGGCAGAAGCTGATGCTTGCTGCGGCTTGGCTGCTGGAGTTTTTGCAGGCACCGATTTCACTGGTGCTGGTTTCGCTGGTACTGGTTTGGCAGCCGGAGTAGAGACAGCTTGTGGTTTTTCCTGCACAGGTGCTGGTGTTGCAGTTGGTGCAGGCTGTGTGGCCGGGACGGAGGCATTCCCGTCTGCCTTAGCCTCTTGGATGCGGCCGTCTGCTTGTGCTTGCAGGCTGGCGGAGCCAATCTTTTGCATATAGCGGATTAACGCCTCGTCCAGCGATCCGAACATACCTGCCTGCGGATATTTAGCAAACATCGTATATTGGTCACCGCCTACAGCAGTAAAGTCATTGGTGGCCAATGTGTACGTCGCCTCAGGATCAAGCGCCTTGCCGCCGATGAGAATGGAATGAACGCGGCTTCCTTTGGCTGCGGATGTGTCTATTTTAAACGTGATGCCTGATACTTGCGGGAAACCTCCGCTTGGCTCCGGATAGGCGGCTATGCCGTTTTCAAGCGCTGCCTGAATGTCAGAGCCTTTCACTTTCAGGGTAACAATCTGGTTTCCGAAAGGCAGCACGGTGATGATATCTCCCTTGGTTACTGTTCCTGCCTTGATGGAAGCCCGGATGCCGCCGCCGTTGGTTAAAGCCACGTCTGCACCCGAAACGTCACGCATGGCATCGGTGAGCAGGTCGCCAAGATTGGTTTCACCCGCACGTACCTTTTCGCGTGCTCCTTCCAGATCCACGCTCGTTTGTGTTACAACCTGTTTAAGAATAGGTTCCTGATCCTTCTGAATGGAAGCGATCAATGTAGCAATTTCAGCGTTGGGCTGAACGTCGGCAGCCTGAGCCGAGTCAATCAGCTTGGCTTGCTTTTGGATAACCTTACCGCCATCGACCCATAGATCCACAACACCCAGATACTTGGTGTATTCACCTGCGCTGGCGATCAACGTACCGTTGTCACCGACCAGCCCTTTTTCGAGTACAGTATGGCTGTGTCCATCGATGAAAATATCAATGCCGGGCACTTCTTTAACAACCTTGAGGCTGGTGTCCTTGCTGGAAGCATCCTGTCCCAAATGACCAAGAACCACGACGACATCCACTTTGCTGCGAATTTCGTCTACAGCTGCCTTGGCTTCAGCCGCAGGATCGGTGAATTGAATCCCCTCTACATTTTTGGGATTGGTCTTATAGGCTGTTTCAGGCGTAGTCAGACCGATAATACCGATTTTAACGCCATCTACTTCCTTTATAACATACGGTTTGAACAAACGCGTTCCGTCCGTTTGCTTAATGTTGGCGCTCAGCACAGGGAACTGAATCTCCTTGCTTAGCTCAACCAGATGCTTCCAGCCATAATTAAACTCATGATTGCCCGGAACCATTGCATCATAGCGCAGCTTGTTGATCACTTTCACGATACTCTCACCATTGACCAACGTAGCGAAGGTCGTTCCATGAATGGTATCCCCGTCATCCAGCAGCAATGTATTGGGATTGGAAGCGCGATACTGGTCGATGATGCCCGCCAGCTTGGCGAAGCCCATTTCCTTGTCGTTTGCGACCACGTGGGCATGGGTATCATTCGTATGTAGGATGGTGATGTGCTTGCCGCTGGTTGGAGCAGTAGCCGCATTCGCTGTTCCTGCATTGGCTGCCGGGTCCGCTGCTGCTGTACCAAGACATCCGAACAGAAGCGCGGCGGTCGTCAAGAGTGACGAGATTTTTTTCCATGAATTCATGTTGTTCCTTCAACCTCCCATAAAATGAATGAATTAGAGCAACCGCTTACGTCCACATTTTATCAGATGATTGTAAAAATAACTTCTATTTTATATCAAAGTACTAAGATTTTTTGATATATCGGTTGTTAAAGCCGTCGTCAAATCACCTATATTGAGGAGGAAGCAATAAACAGTAACTAGATTTGAGGATCGAGAATCAAATAATGCAAAAATCTAAGCCATCGAAATAGGAACTAATGTTCTGTCTTGTGATCAAAAAAAAGAGCAGTCTCTTTGGGCAGCCCAATCCGGGGCAAATAGTGCTCCAGCGTTTCGTCAGCCAGTGGAGGTTTTCCCTCACTCAGCAAAAGCACGGCAAAACGATTGGCCTGCTGTTCAAATTTTCCTGGAGAAAAGTAGGAATGCTCCTCTATAAAAAAGCGGCTGATGCCTTTATGCAGTCGGTCATGCCCCAATTCGTGCGCACAAACAAACCGTCTCCATTCCGGTGTAAGGCCATCGTGGATGACAATAAATTTTCTGCGCAGCTTGTGGTAATACAGCCCTTTGGTTGTGGAACCCAGATCGCAATAACGGATATGGATACCGAGCGCTTTTGCAATATCAAAGGGGCAGTTGGTACGGTATTTTCGGACGAGTTTGTGAATGAGTTCTTTCATACGATCACCTGCTATCCTTGATCTTTGCCCGCCCGGGGCTCTTGGGACTTCTTGTGCTTGTTCATTTGCTTGGCTTCCCAGAACAGACCTGTTAACACATCCTTGATCCGTTGACGGTCAGTCTCATTCAGCGGAATGCCGTCGAACATTAATTCGTCGTCTTCCTCCAGCATTTTTTTGAAATCCCGGCGGTCCTTGGAGGTTGCCCAATCCGGCACAGTAGAACGATAAGGTTCGTGTGAATGCTGCTCTATTGAATCGTCGTTCTCCCAATAACCGGCGACTTTCATCATTTCGGTATAGGATACGCCGAGTGCGTCCGCTATTTTGCGGAGAGTAGAGGGCTTGGGGACTCCGCGCAGCCCGTTTTCAATGCGGGAAATTTGTGAATTACTAATGCCTGCGGCATCTGCCAATTGGTTAATGCTCCATTGCTTTTGTTCACGCTGCTGCTTTAAGTAGGTTCCGAATGCTGGCTGTTCCACAAAGGAGGCTCCCTTCTGCAATAGAATCATAGATTGGTTCCATTATACCATTAGGTAATTAGCAAAAGCACGTAATATGCCAAAAGGTATAGAAAAATAAAGCGAGCATCCTGTTTTTGGGAGCATACCGCTTTTTTTGACGATGGATAGAAATTCTAAATAATGCTATGTTATACTCAAGATGCGAACAAAGTACGAACAAAATATAAACAAAGAAGTTGTGATCGCTAAAAATTACATCATTGTCAAAAGGCATAAGATAAGGAGTGCTGCTGTACATGAAAAATAACCTACCCGAATTGGATCGTCGCAAAACGCAGACTGCATTGGAGGGCGTATTTGAGAAGTACCGGATCTATAAAACGATAACTTTTATGGACCGGGAAAGCTTTATCACGGCTGGCTATACGGATCGACCGAACGGTCCAACGAATGTGACCAGCGATCCGACAGCCCGGACAGCCGTATATAATGTAGATGCTCCTGCCGCCCGCCTGGCCTATTGCGAAATGGTAGATGCTGTAGTCAGTCGCTTGAATGAACGCGAACAGCTGCTCATCCGTGAGCGTTATTTAAAGGATGACGATGTGTTTGATTACAAGGTATACAATTATGTACTGGACCCGCCGGTCAGCAAGGATACGTATACGAAGCTTCGCACACGTGCTTTTTACAAAATGGCGCTTGCGCTAGCAGACCAAGGCGTTGTGAATCTGGCAGGCTTGCAGAAAGGCGCGGATCGAAAACTAGGTTAGTCTAAATCGTACAGCTCCTCTAAAAGGCTCTGACTTCCTGATATTCGGGGAGTTCTGGATGGTTTCAACCTATGTGGTAAAAGGATTGGCGAGAAAAGAAATCCTTTTTGCTATCCACCTATTCTGAAAATGGCTATCCGGAAATGTGGCAGTCTTTATTTGCTTGTTATGAGTTATTTAGAAAATACTCCAAGGCTGTGGCAAAAAGCTTCGAGTATAAGTATCCCGATTACGATGAAGCCATCAAGAGGTACGCTGTAGATATTTATCATTCATGGACGTGAACTATATCATGGCCGCCTTTTTAATGAACTGCACCCCAACTGTTAGGCATAACTAACAACCGGAGGTGCAGTTTTTTTAAGCTTGAAAGGTGCTTTAATTTTCATATCCATTTTATAATTATTAATCCAATCAGCGCTATGATAACACCGCAAATTTCCATTCGACTCATGGATTCTCTTAAATAGAAACGAGCATATAGCAGTACAACAACAACACTCAAAGCGATAATTGTAGAAACAATCCCGGTAATTCCATTATTAAATGCAGCAAGTTTGAGCATCATGGCCAGAACATTTACAAGACCAACTCCTGTTCCCAGGAATAAGGTTTTTGAAATTGTCCATGGGTTCTTTTTTGCGATTTCTTTTGGTTTATGAATATTTACACTAGCTGAAGATGGTCTTTGTCTATTTTTAATTACTAAGAAAGCCCCAAAGAATAATAAAGTGCTTGTTGTAAACATCATTGTCAGAACCGGTAGTATAGAAACACCATACAATAAAGCTTGTTGGGATGATAAGTCCGTAAAACTATAAAAAATGATCGCCAAAAGGCCAAATTGCCAACTAGAATTGTACTAGAGATATACACACCAATAAACATTAGATTCCGATCAATGGATCGTTGAGACGTCCACTGGTAAAGGATGCCTCGTAGGCCAAAGAAAAAAGCAGCCCATATTGCATATGCAAACCACATCTGGTTGTCCCTCCAAACTACACAACTTTCACAGAGCCAAAATCGGCTAAATCAATGGTTAAGCAAAAACATAAATGACTAGCATATAGAAAAGCACCGCTTTATTTGGTAGAGGGAAACTGACATGCTTCCACTACCATACAGAAGAGGTGCCGACTGCAAAGTTTTTTTGCTATCTCAGTCTGAGAACGTTTTACTAGTTTGAAGGGTAATCATGCTCCTTCAATAGTTTGAATGTCTGCAAGTATGGACTTCAGATGTTCCCTGGCTGATAGATTCAGTGGTTGTAAGGGTAGAGGGAGACTGGGACTTGAAATCAAGCCACTGATTTCGGCTGCTGCCGAAACAACGCGAAGGCTGCCATATTGGCGAAATAACGATCAAATCGGTTCAAGCCGCGCTGAGAGCTGTTCTGCTTCGTCAGCACAACCGTCTAGGGCCAATCGGGTCATTCTCAGGCATGTCTTTGGAAACAAGCCACCCAGAACGGAGTACCACGCTTCACAGCCTGCATTCAAGCCAGTGGCTGCAAACGGGTCCCCGCTTACGCCGATCGTTACATGGGAAGGAATGAGCGCTCGCAGTTTACTAATGCGTACCTTGGCTGCTTCAGGTTCTGAAGGTACTCCAGGAATCTTGATCGAACGAACATGGGGGAGTTCAGCAATTCGGCCGTGCAGCTCATCACTAAAATGGAAATGCGTAGTCCCCGGATTATCATACACGCAAAGCGGAACAGAGAGCGAGCTTGTCACTTGTTGATACAACAAATATACCTCTTCATTCGTTAACGCTTGGTAAGAAACAGGAGCCAACAGCACTGCGCTTGCTCCTGCTTTTTGCGCGTCTTCCGCTAATCGAAGCACGTCAAGCGTGCGAATCGCACTTATGCTTGTCATCACGGGAATGCCCTCGGCGGAACCGACGGCAAGCTGTAAAACGCCAAGACGCTCTTCCCGGCTAAGATAGGCGTAGTTCCCTGTCGAACCCAGTGCACCGATGGCGTCTACGCCAGCTGCGACCAATCGTTGGATCAGTTTTACGTATTCTTTTTCGTTAATGCCTGCCTCATTCAATGGGGTCATTGGAAAAGCAGATAATCCATGGAACATCAAGCTACACTCCTTTGATTGTTAGCTTTCAAAATGCATACAAATTATAAAAATCAATTGGACTTACTTAAAGGGCCAATTCTGAGACGAATAACTAGGCCAATTTAGAGGGTTAGACTGAAACAGGTCAAAAAACTAACTTCAAGGGAAAGAAGGACAAGGAAGCGTAGCGAATGAAGGGGCGTCCATTACAAGGCGTTGGCAATACCAAGCAACATTAAAAGAAAACAGGATAACTAAAAGTATGTCCCGTAAAGGAAACTGCTACGACAATGCGGTTGTGGAGAACTTCTTCGGGATTTTTAGATCCGATTTTTATATACCCAATAATTTGAAAGCATGGAACAATTTAAGGTCGGATATTTTTTTGAGACTTGTCAGCATGGAGGCTTAATACTGTTCTAATGATAGGAACGCATGTTCTCAAAATACCGCCTAACTTCATCCCTAGCTTCTGCTTTTATCGTCCATTTCCCCGGCAACGTATTCGTTATTAGGGTGTAAGATTATATCATCGGGAATCAAGACAAGAGAACATACCGAAGACACACACAGTCAAACGTTAGCCGGCCAATAGGGCCGGTTTTTTTATGCGGTGATCGTCTCTGTTGATTCCCGGGAATTCGTTGTACAGAAAGGAGGAGTCGTGTTGCCTAAGCAAGGGATGCTGCAATGCATGAGTATGAGGCTACGCCGGATGAGAACACGAAAGTGGAAAAAAGCATGGCTAGGCAGTCACAGCATGCGAGTGCAGGTTGCGCAAAGGCGGCATGCTGCAGGATGAGACAAGCCTTTAAGCAAAAGCTCATTGAAATTGTTCCGGCGCTGCAAGGACGTGTATACGATGTTCAGCCACCGTCGCAGACGGCGGAGGAGCCGTATGCCGTTATGGCGCTGGGCGAGGAAATCTGGAAGTCTTCCTGGGCCGGCTACCGGCAGGTTGTCCGCATCAAGCTGTACGCAGGACAAGCCGGGCTGGCGCAGGCCGATGTATGGGCGAATGCCCTGATTGCCGGGCTGCACCGGGAACCGGTGACAGGCCAAGGTGAGGACACGTCGGCTTTTACCCCGCACTATTTGGGCGTGCGAGATGCGGAAAAGCTGGACACCGTCACAGGCAAGGCCTATAGAACGCTGCGCTTTGGCGTGTATGTGCCTGAAACGGAAGGGAGCTCAGCCATTCCGACAAATGGTGCCGCACAGCCGGATGAATGGCTGGCAGCCCTGACCCGCTGGACGCAAAAGCAACTGGGCGAGACGTGGTTGGTATACGCCAATGCATGGCCTGCACAGCCGGGACGGCACGCGGTTTTATGGCGGCTGAGCGGCTGCGAGACCCGGATGGCGGGAGCCTCCATGTATGAGCTCCGCAAACGGTTCATCGGACATATCATTGCTCCAGACAGCGCTGAAGAGAACCGTGCAGCCTCCGCGCTGGTCGAGGGCTTTGCGACTCAAATCCAGCTTCCACTGGATCAGGACAAGGGGCGTTATATGTCTACGGACGAAGCTTCGGCCGATTTGCAGGCGGATGCGATTTTAGACGGTCAGCTCCGGCTGACGCTGGTACAGCGACGTATGCGTCCGGCTGAGGAAGCGGCGTTGATTCGCAGAGTGGAAATTCATCCTGTTTTGAAATGAGGTGGTCTGAGTGACCTTGGAAAAAAATGAAAAGTCCCCGCTACATGCAGGGCAGGAAGCAGGCGGCCCCCGCTATACGCTGGAGGAGCTTAAGGAACACGCGGAACCATTGTTTTCCGTGAAGGAAGAGGTGCTGGCAGGCGCCTTTTTTGGCGCACAGGACAAGCTGTTCACGGTAGCAGAAGCACACACTAAAATCGAACAATTTATGAAAGCGAAGGTGGACTAATTATGGCAGGCGGAACATGGGAAAACACGAATAAACCGGTATTACCGGGTTTGTATATGAACTTTCAGGCAGCAGCAGCTTCAGCGATTCAAGGTGGATCACGCGGTACGGTCATTGTACCCGTCAAGGCGAATTGGGGTCCTGTACGTGAGTTTGTAGAGATTGGCAGCGAAACAGCCATTAACCAAATCTTCTCCGGCGACAGTGAGGACGGTGCGACAGCCTATTCCACACTGTATCTGGCTTTGCTGGGCGGTCCGAAAAAACTGCTCGCTTACCGTTTGGCGGATGATACGGCTGCTGCAGCATCTGTAACGCTAAAAAGCGGCGGCGCGACACCAACGGACGTGCTGCGTTTGCAGGCGTTGTACACAGGCAGCCGCGGTAATGGTTTTGCTGTAACTGTACAGCCGACTTTGGGTGACGAGCAGGCGCGTGAAGTGCGCCTTTATGAAGGAACCAAGCTGCTGGGTACGTACAAAGGCAGTGACGGGACGGCTGCTTCGATTGCCGAAGCCATCAACAAAAACAGCGAAAACGTATGGGTGAAGGCCGAGGTTGTCGGCAATGGCGGCATTCCGGCGGACGTCAGCGGCGTACACCTTACTGGCGGCAACAGCGGCAATAGCAAGCTGGTGAATGCTGATTACATCGCCATGCAGGAAGCGCTTGAAGGACAGGAATTTAATGTGCTGGCGCTGGATTATGCAGCCGATATGGCATTGCTGCAAAGCTTTGCCGCCTGGATCAAGCGTGTCCGGGGCGAAGGCAAAGGCGTAATCGCTGTATTCGGCGGTTCCGCGGCGGATGATGTGTCCAAAACGGCTGTCAGCGTGGCCTCACAGCGTTCTCTTGCGCTAAACCATGAAGGCGTCGTGAACGTCGGTACGGGCGTACGTCTGGCAGGTACGGACTACAGCTCCGCTCAAACGGCTGCCTATGTAGCCGGACTGATCGCAGGCCAGCGTCTGAATCAATCCGCGACGTATGCGGTTACGCCTTTTGAGGACGTGACCCGCCGCTGGACACGTTCCGAGCAGGAGCAGGCTGTCCGTAACGGGGTCTTCCTGTTGTTCTTCGACGGTCGTCAGGTCAAAGCGCTGCGCGGGATCAACAGCTTGGTGAACCCGGCTGCTGGTCAAAACAATGCGTGGAAGAAAATTCGCTCCATCCGCGTCATGGATGCGATTAACGCTGACTTGCAGCGTGCAGCCGAGGAGACTTATATCGGCAAAATCAACAACACGGTGGAAGGCCGTCTGGCTCTCATCGGTGCAATCAAGGAATATCTGGCACAGCTGTCTTTGAGCAACGTCATCGAAGCAGATGGCTATGATGTCATTCTCGATCCGGCATACTACGGCGATGCTCCAGTGATTAAACCGGAACCGGATCAAGTGTTCCTGCAATGGAACGTGAAGCTGACAGACGTGATGGAGCAGCTGTTCGGCACATTTTACGTGCAATAAATAGCCATTTTACGTGCATAAGCATTGTGCGGCAATTCAGCAAGACTGAATTTGTTTTTTTATCATGAGGATTTGGTAAATCCCAAACTACATTATGGATTATTTTGAGGAGGAAAAAGAAATGTTGGATGCTTCAAGAGTCATTTTAGGTACGTATGGTCAGGCATATATTGATGGGGTATGGCAGACACATATTAATAAGCTGGAAGCTAGCGTAGAAATTGATAAAAGAGAACTGAATTTGGTAGGAAATACATGGAAAGTGCATAAAAATGGAGCTAAAAAAGGTACCGGGACGATGAGTGGTTATAAAGTAACCTCTGATATGATTCGCCGCGGCTTTGCCAAATTCGATATCATTTCCAAACTGGATGACCCAGAATCTTTTGGACATGAACGTGTTCGTTTGATCCGGTGCATGCCAGATAAGATTCAATTAGCTAACTGGACCGCAGGAGAGGAAGTGCCAGAAGAAACGACCTTCACCTTCGAAGGCTATGAACTGCTTGATCCTATCGTTGCTGAATAATCTATTGTTCTGATGGGTCCGGAGTAATTCCGGGCCTAATATTCAAAAAAATTATTAGGGGGATATAACATGAGCTTGCCTGAAAATATGTCAGAAGAACAAATTTTGGATAGTCTTTTTGAAGCGGCCGACAAATTACCCGAGGAAACTGTTCGTATTCAACGCTTGAGTATGCTTCTCACACTTCGTGGTTTGACATCCAGCAAAGTAGATAGCATCCGTGAACGGTGTACAATTCGTAAAACCATTAAAGGACGTGTGGATGAAAAAGTAGATACAGAAACATTTAATGCATTGCTCATCTCTGAAGCTACGGCTAGTTTAGAAGTAAAAGGTCTTCAAATTAATGGATGGGGTGACCCACGAATTACTAGCCGTCTTAAATTGTCCGGTGGGGAACAGGCTGTGCGTCGTATGCTTCTGGCAGGGGAACTGGATGCGGTAGGTGACAAGGTTCTGGAACTGTCCGGGTTCGGTGTGGAAATTGATGATCTAAAAAACTGATTCGCTCCGGCGGAATGACGACGGTGCTGTATCATCTGTGGATACGGCATCATCTCCGTCCCGGAGAGTTCTGGGCCTTAAATAGAGGAGAAAGATCCATGTTGATCGCATTTGCGGAAGAGGAACTGGATGCATTATCTAAACAAATACAGCAATGATAGATACGTAAGGAGGTGAGTAGATGGCAGGATCAAGTAACTACAGAGTTAATATTGTTACAGATGTAGAGGATCTGATCATTACAAACCGGGAACTAAAAGCAACAAGTCGCTATATTGAGCAGATACAGCGGCTTTCTGATCGATTAGGACGTGCCCGTTATCAGAGCTTGATTAAGCTAAATACGGAACTCAAGTATATGCATAGGCATCTGGGTAATATTTACAGTCTAGCTATTCGTCTTAGCCGCCTGCGCATTATGCCAAAAGTCTTTCTGATTGATAAGGCGACTCCGGTGCTTGAAGCGCTTATCAGAAAGCTAAAAAGTCTTAAGGATGCCTATATTGTTGCACGTGCTAAAACAGGTATTGATCAAGACGGAACAAATAAGAAGAAAGCTAAGGGCGGCAACGGGGGAAACAATTTAAATGTTTCAAATATAGTGAACAAGTCTATCAGTGTTACTGCAAATATAGAGATAAAGGATCCTAAATTTGACTTTAACTTTAATTATGATATCAAAGTTAAACCACCAAGATTGAATATTAGAGTTGCAGCTCCAAAATTTGCGCCTAAGATCAACGTAAAAACAGGTCCTATTCGAGTTTCTCCAAAAATTAAGGTGATCTGTGATTGTTGCTGTGGGAAAAAAGGAAACAGTAAGAGAAGCATTGCTGAGCAAGATGGACCTGATGGTAAAAACAAAAATAAAAATAAGAACAACAAAAAAAATCCTGGCAAAAAACGAGGACTTCCTAAGCTGTGGGAAAAGGTAAAACGTATTTTTAACCCAAAACCTGGCTCTAATAAGCCGGGAGTTCCAGGGGGACGACCAAATGGAAATAAGGGAACACTTGGAAGAATTTTTGATTTTGGAAAAAAAATACTTGGCGAAAATCCGGGGAATACACTTAAAAAGATAGGCAAAGGAGCTATGAAGGGGGGGAAGAAGCTACTTGGCCCGATTAGCTTGATTTTAGATATTGCAGACATTGCTACTACTTCGCCGGAAGAACGTCCTGCTGCCATTACATCTGCGCTTTTAGGAAATGGTTTTACTACTGCTGGGGCAGCTATTGGTACAGCGATTGCTCCAGGTATAGGTACTGCAATTGGTGCTCTTATTGGTGCAGTTGTAGGCGCTGTAGTAGATAGTTTAGCAGGTGAATGGTTAGCTCAAAAGCTCTCTGAAATGAGTAATTGGATTGGTGAGAAAGCCACTGCTGCAATGGATTGGGTTGGAGAAAAAGCTATTGGTGCAAAGGACTGGATTGGTGAGAAAACCACTGCTGCAATGGATTGGGTTGGAGAAAAAGCTATTGGTGCAAAGGACTGGATTGGTGAGAAAGCCACTGTTGCAATGGATTGGGTTGGAGAAAAAGCTATTGGTGCAAAGGACTGGATTAGCGAGAAAGCCACCGCTGCAACGGATTGGGTTGGAGAAAAAGCTTCCCAAGCAACGGAATGGATGAGTGATAAAGTGTCTGATGTAAGCAATTGGTTTTCCAGTCAAGCAGATAGTTTGAAAAATGGCTTCTCCGATATGTTTGGTTATTCAAATGAACCTGAAAAATCACAACCTGCTGTTTCTGTAAATGAAGCCTTGCAATCTTATAATCCCGCTTCCACTACACCTGGGGCGCCGTTAGCTCTATCAAGATTTCCTTCGGTTGATCCGGGACTACCGTTACCATCTTTTATTCAGGATGCCCAAAGCCGTTCCAAAGCACTTCAAGGCATGGGGCCAGGCGGTCCACAGATTACTACGGTGAACGGAGGAAAGCCTGCTCCGCAGCTTGTACAAATAACGGATGAACAAATGAGTAGCTTATCAGGCTTTCTCAAGGATTTCAAGACAGAAACGAATAACCAAATCAGTGTAACGTTGCCTCCAGGGGCAGTACAGGTAACCGTTAAGGAAGATTCTATTGATTTTGACGCGATGGCACTTCAAGTAGGACACCGGATTGTAAATGAGGTGCGACAGGCAATTATTAATAGAAAGGGAGGAGGGGACAGTAGCTCCCTAAAAAAAGGTAAAGCTGTATTAGCCTAAAGCAAATCTATCACAGTAGAAAGGAGGGGGGCCATGAGTATAGACTTTTTTCTCATTAATGATAGGAGCGTATTTCATTTCCCGGTTAATCCTGAAGAGGTGAACATATCTCGACAAAAGGGTTATGAAACAGTTACGATGCTTACACATGGAGAATTTGATTTTCCACAAGGAGAAAAGGTGAAAGAAATCACCTTTTCTTCTTTTTTTCCAAAGATATATGATGCATCTTATTGTCGATATAAAAATATTCCGGACCCTAATGAAGCGATGAATAGGTTAAATGCAATGCTAAAAGCAGAGAGACCGTATCAATTTATTATTACGAATACGCTAATTAATGTTCCTGTTTTTATCATTGCCCATAATACGACCTTTCGTGGAGGCGAGGCAGGGGATATATATTTTGAAATTACTTTACGTACATGGCGTGAACCTAAAATAGCTTTGCGAAAAGAGAGTTCTCCTCAAAAAGTAAACTCTAGCAGCCTTCCACGCACGAATTTAAAGACCAAATCTAAAACGTACACTGTCAAGACGGGAGATTCGCTTTCCAAAATTGCAAAGCTAGAATTGGGGGACAGTTCCAAATGGAAAAGTATATATCAAATGAATACAAAGGTCATAGGCAATAATCCGAATATGATTAGAGTGGGTCAAAAGCTGGTGATGCCATGAGCTACCAAGTAATACTTCAAGATAAATATGATCTTACTCCCCTGGTCGAGAAAATAACTTTAAAAGATGCTCTTAATCAAATTGCATATCAGGCCAGCATACGTGTAGCTGCTTCAAATGATATGCCCTCAATTACTCCGGGAATGTCGATTCGTGTAAGTGGAGTTCCATTTGGAAAAAGTGTAAAGGTGCCGCTTCTCCATCCTGCTGTTGTGTGGGAAGTAGAGAGCTCTAACAGCGGTACAAAACGTTTCTCGTTGGTAGTATATGATCGTACGATTTATTTGGATAAATCTGAGGACGAATATTTATTTCCCAAAGGACAGACAGCTACACAACGGTTGCATAAATATGCAAAGGATTGGGAGTTTCAGATCGCTTCACTACCTGATACGAAAGTGCAGTTAGGAAAAGGTATTTATCGTGCCCAAACCCTATATTCCATGATGCTTGCTGATTTGAAAGAGACAGCAAAATTGGGCGGAGACTTGTATCAGTTACGTATGACAGGCGCTGGGCTGGAGTTATTTAAAATCGGCAGCAATCCTTCCCCCTACGTGTTAGACCGTTTTATTGATCTTACTCAGTTAAGGACACTTGAGGGAGCCGTTACTAAAGTCAAAGTGATGACAGCTAATGAGAATGTAGGAAGCGGACAAGAGGTGGCGTCTAAGGTACTGGCTGTAGCAGAAGGGGATACTAAAGCACTAGGTACTTTGCAAAAACTGGTAGAGGATGATCAAGTGAAAGCTGCTGGTGGAGCCAGTAAGCTTGCTAAAAGCCATCTAACTGGAATACAGGAAACTTTTACTGTAAATTTACCGGATATTAACACTATTCGTGCCGGTGAGGCTGTGATGTTACGAGGATTGAAGCTAATCGTTACGTCAGTCAGCCGGGATTTGGGGAATCCAGGCAACATGACTTTAGAGCTTGCTTCCTTCGATATGGTAAAAAGGAGGTATTTTCTTGAGTAAAGACCCTTATAGTGCATTTGTTAGTGTAATGCAGTCGTCTATGGCAGGGCACACCCGGCAAGCGCTTAGCGGAGTAGGCGCGGTATTGGGCACGATTACTTCCACCGGACTCAAACTGGACGATTTTAAACATGAGCTTCAGGATTATCTGGTCGCTGAGCTGCCGGGATTGCTGTCTGTCCCCCGTCATATGTATAAAGGCACCTCGGCCACGCTCGAATCGGAGAATTGGGAGGGCAAAGAGCCAAAAACTTCCTTTTACATCGGGGAGGACGAGCTGGAGGATGTGAATCTGAGCCTGAACGAAGGACTAAAACCCGGAGATCGTGTGCTTGCGGTTCGGGTGAATAGCGGTAACGATGTAGTTGTCGTGTGCAAGGTGGTGAATGGACGTGGCTAATCTATTTCCAGAAACAGATGATATGATCTGGACAGATACAGATATGACCGACCCGGATGTGCTGGAGGATAACCGTGCAGTATTTGGGCGAAGCTGGCGGTTTGATTTTGAAGCCGGGGAGTTTGTCATGAGCCCCAGTCGTAAAATTGTAACCACAGGTGAAAAAGAAGCCTGGGTACAGTGGTGTGAAAAAGCCATTCGCACTCCTCGCTACCGTCATGTGATCTATTCCCCTGACTATGGCAGCGAGCTGGAGGAGCTGATTGGCAACAGCTATGGGCACGGTGTGCAGGAAAGCGAAATTAAACGCATGGTCACAGAAGCGTTGCTGGCAGATGCCCGAACGGCCAGTGTGGATCAGTTCACATTTCGCTGGGAAGGTGAGGCATGCCATTTTAGCTGCCAGATTACGAACGTGCGGGATGAAACGGAAATTGTGGAAAGTGTGGTGATCTAATGGCAGACTTGCCGGAATATTTGGTAGACCAGACGGAAGAGGAAATTTTAAATCGGATGCTGGAAAAAGTGCCTTCGGACATTGATAAGTCCGAGGGCTCTTTTATTTGGGATGCGCAGGCTCCGGTCGCATTTATGCTGTCCGAAGCGGCGATCTGGGCGCAGGAGCTGCTGCGCCGTGGATTTGCCAGCACGGCAGCCAGCGACAACCCGGATTTTCGCTCGCCGGAGCTGGATTTGCGAACAGCAGAGCATGGGGTGACACGGCGAGAAGCGGTTGCCGCCTCAGGTACAGTCACATTTACAGGCACAGCGGGAACAACCGTCCCGGCAGGAACGTTGGTAGCGACGCCGGCAGATGATGTATCCGGGGAAGCTTCTATTGAGTATGCGACCACAGCATCGGTAACGCTGGATGAACAGGGGGCAGGAACTGCGCCCATTCGGGCGATTAATCCCGGACGCAGCGGTAACGTGCCTGCGGGTGTCATCCAGGTAATGGCGACCCCGATTAGCGGGATTTCCTCCGTGATCAACACGGAGGAGACGAAAAGCGGTACAGACATTGAGAGTGATCAGCTGTTGTTGGAGCGCTTTTATGCCAAGGTGCGAAACCAGGGTACAAGCGGTAACAAGGCGCAGTATACGCAGTGGGCGAATGAAATTGCCGGAGTCGGCGGTGTAGAGGTTGTTCCACTGTGGAAAGGGCCAGGAACAGTGGGTTTATATGTGCTGGACACGGACAAACGGGCTGCCAGCCCGGATATCGTCGCTGCGGTGCAAAAATATATTGATCCAACCCAGGATGGACAAGGCGAAGGCCTGGCACCAGCGGGCCCTGTAGTAACGATCATGCCAGCGAATGAAGTAGCGATCAACATTTCAGTCAAGGTACAGCGTACCAAGGAGAAGCCATCCACGCTGGATGAAATCAAAAAACTGATCGAAAGCGGAGTACGGACTTATTTGAAGCAGCTTGCTTTTTACAAGGAAGACCCGTTGGTTCGATATACCCGGGTTTCCGCTGTTTTGCTGGACATTCCGATCATTATTGATTTCTCTGAGTTGAAAATCAATGGACAGAGCAATCAGAATATTGAGATTGGAACAGGTCAGGTGGCCGTGCTGGGGACGGTGAGTGTCAGTGAGTAATAATGAAGTGAACCGTAGTACCAGCGCTTCCTTTTCCGCTCGAGCTATGGGAGAGGATATTCAAATCGACAGCTTGCGGGGACGCGAGCTGTTTTCCTTTTTACCGTCTTATTATGAAACCTCACGTGTGATGCGTTCCGATATGGATGCGAAAGGCAGCGAATTGGACGCCTTGTATCTCGCAATGGATGCAACGGTGGGGCAGTTTTTCGTACGCACCGCTACGTGGGGGCTGGAACGCTGGGAAATGGAGCTGGGCATCGAAACCGATCTTGGCAAGCCGTTGGATCAGCGACGTGCGGTGGTGGAGTCGAAGTTGCGAGGGGCCGGGACTTTTTCCGGTCAGCTTGTCAAAAATGTAGCTGAGGCGTATGACGGGGGAACGGTAGATGTTACTTTTCACCCTGCCGAATGGGGATTTACGGTCAAATTTATAGATACCATCGGGATTCCGCCTAATGTGGATGATCTTAAAGCAGCCATTGAGGAGATCAAACCCGCTCATATGGCGGTGGAGTACAAATTACGCTACCTGACCATTGCCGAAGTCGAGTCTATGACCCTCTATGAAAATGAACATACAACACAAGATAGATACCTAGGAGGTGGCGCATAACATGACAAGTGAAAAAACACCGAATCTTGGTTTAAATCAAATTGACCGCACGTCGCCCAAAACAACGTATTTTGATCTGGAGAAGTATCTGGATCAAAACTGGCGCTCTGTAGATGATTTTGCAGGTGATGTGAATGATGGTGTGAATGCGATCAAGAAGCGTCTGGATACGACAGAGCGTAAGACGGTAACGCTGGAACCCGGGGTGCAGATTGTTCATGCGGAAAAGGCTGCGCCATTTTCGCTGACAGGGCTGAGCGGGCGTACGTTGGTGAATTTGTTGGGGCGTGATGGGAACTGTGAAGCTACGACAGGCTGGAATGTGACAGGTACACTAGAGATTGACACTGCCACCAGAACAAGTGGCGCAAACTCAATTAAAGTCTCACTAAACGCTGCATCGGGGAATATAAACAGGGCGGTAAACACAGTTTCTGGGAAAATGTATGTACTTTTGGCTGATTTAAAAAATGGATCTACATCACGCGCCTACGTATCTGTTAACGGTGTTGCTAACGGTAACGATGTAACTGGTACTGTATTTGGCACATCATTCCTACGGTTCACAGCTACGTCGACATCTCACGTCGTCGCTGCTGTAGGCTCGGGCACAAGTGGAAACGCCTTTAACGTTGATAGCTTCCGCCTTTACGAAGTCAGCAGCGACGAATACGCAGCACTCGCCAGTATGACCGCCGATCAGGTTGCTGCGAATTATCCATACGTAGATAGCGTAGCGCCTGTACGTAATCCGTATGTTATTCGGTATGGTGAAAATCTGTTGCCGAACTTTTATGAATGGACAAAAACAGGGCATACAGTATTCACTTCTGATGCATACACTACAAGTGGGACACTTGTTTCGGGAGATATTGGGACGGACGCCTACATGGTTTACTACCTTGACGCTATTCCGAACCAGGAATATACTTTGACAAATTCAGTAGATAGTACTGGGTTTATGCGGATATCAACATTCGATAAAAACGCGGTGCGACTACAGGGAATGTTCGTAAAGCCTGGGGAGTCCAGGACTATTAAGCTGAGCCCCTCAGCGGTGCGCATGGGTGTAAACATATCAGGGGTTACCTCCTATACTGATGAATTTGATGTAAACCAATGGACATGGACTGCTGGGACTGTACGCAATTTTAAAAGACCTATGCTCAATATCGGCAGTACCGCTAAACCATTCAAGCTGCGTGAGGATTCCATCCTTGCTTTACAAACAGACTTATATGCTGATCCAGCTACAGGGACTAATGCTGATACAGTGTTCGAACGTGATGGTCAATACTTCAAGTCGAAGAAGTGGCTAGGCATGGCGCTTGATGGAAACCAGCCTTGGTTATTCAGTTCTGGTTTTACGGGGTATAAGGAGGTTCGTCTATCAATTGCACCTGAGGCTACCGAAAACTCATATGCCTATAAGTTTGACGGCAAGATATTGACTAATCGCAAAGGGACAGCGGTTAGTAGCGGAGATCGATTTTCAATGAACGCAAACGGGAACGTCTACCTATCCATTTCCAACACCGATAGTGGATGGGGAGACGGTTACACACCTACAGTAGACGAGATTAAGGCGTATTATATGGGCTGGAACATGTATTATTGGAACGGTACGTCTGCAGAGATTTTTAACAATCAAGGACCTAAGAGTTGGAGAAAGATCAACGATCATGGATCAACAACTTCGGTATTACCGACAACGCAAATAGACCCAGGGTTGAGTAAAGATGGTAGGGCTGTATATTGGGAACCGTACCGACTCGTATACCAACTCGTAGTCCCTACAGTCGAACCTATTGTTAGCGAAGGACAGCTAATGCTTACTGATGGAGACAATCAGGTAGAAATCGGTTCGGGGATTGTGCTGCGGGAACGAGCGTCAGTCTTTGAATATAATAATACGGCCTTTATTGGGGCTAAAGCGCATGTAACCAGCTATTTGAGTACCCCATCAAGAAAAATTCTAGGCGTCTATGCTAATGGTCGAAAAGATTCGAAATGGAGACTTACTACTGCCTATGATTGGGCTTACGCTGAGACTCCAGCCACTAATTACGATAAAACAATAACCTATACGATTTCATTTTTAACTCTAGCTCAGTCACCTGTAGTCCCAATCTTAGGTTCATACGCAATCAACGAAAAGACGCTGCTGCTTGATTTGGTAGATAGCGTACAGCAGAATACGGCGCGGGTGTCGGTGCTGGAAAACAAGAAGGCCGATAAGGATAACCCAGCCTGGATTACACCAACATTGCTGAATGGATGGTCTTCCTCAAGGTTCGGAGTCCTTAAAACGAGCAATGGTATAGTGTTTTTCCGAGACGCTATCACAGGAGGAGTTACAACCCCTGCTACAATAGCTTTTACCCTTCCTAAAGGATACAGGCCCTCCACCAGAACAGAGATAAGGGTGAGGTCTAGCGCAGGCGGAGGAGTTGAGTCGAACAATTCCACTGTCATAATAAACGTAGACGGCACTGTGCAGGTTCAAAACACCATATACACGGCTGTGTGGCTGGATGGGGTATCGTTCATAGCTGAACAATAAGGAGGAAAACATATGAAATTAGTACCTAAAGTAAATTCAGACGGCCTCTATCTGGAGGACGAGTTGGTGGACGATGCCTTTTCGGGCGTCGTCCCTTTTTATATTCATTCTTCGCTCACACTATCTGATACAGATCAGCAGCTTGACACCAATGTGCTTACTGCCGATAGCTTAAGTGCTGTAGATGGAGCGAATTCAAAAAACATTCTTGCTGGTTATACCGTGGGTACTCCGGTACCAACAGGTTTGTATCATCCTCGTTTTGACATCCAGGGCTGGTTGACTTATGAAGTAGAATATGACATAGGGCTGAGAGAAGCCCAGAAGGCGTTTGAACAACTCGGCCAGGAAACTAAAGCTGCATTTCAGAAGCTGTATGATGAATGGCAAAGTAAGCTGGAAAACGAACGCGGGGACGAACCTGTATATTGTGCTCCAACATTTACAACTCCAGAACGAAGAGACCCAACAACATTCTGGGGTGAAGGGTTAAGTGATGAAGCGGTTCAGGAACTTACACAAAAAGCAGAGCAACAACCAAGTGAAGCAGACCAGTTACAGAAGCGCATTGCCGATCTCGAAGTGACACTGACCCAGCTCTTGCTTGGCAATACAGGTAAATAACGTGTACTGATTACTATATACAGCAACAAAATTTATACAAAAGAGGTGAAGTCATCACTATGGCAACTCTAACAGAGACTCAATTGCGTATTTGTGCTCGTGCTTGCATCACCCGTTATGACCAGGGAGAGGGAGATATAGCGACCATCATTGGAAGCTACGCTTTAGATGAAAAGCAACGTGAACAGGTGATGAAAATGATTTTATCCCATCGTTCTGATCTGGTGTCGGAAAACGTGGAAGATTTGTCATCTATGGAGGTTTCCAATACACAGCGAGAGACGGTTAAATGGTATAGCTCTATTTTCCGCAAGAGAACAGAGCAAAAAAGCCTGTACCCAAAGGAGGAACAAGCATGTATGAAAGAATGAATACTTTTAAAAGGATTCAATTTCGGACAGGCGGCAGAGCTGGGGATGTGAGCATCAATGGGCAGTGATATAAAAAATCAAATGAGCAGCGTACGAGGCCGGGAGCTATTTTCTTATCTTCCAGCCTATTACGAAGCATCCCGTGTCATGCACGTCGATATGGATGTTAAGGGTAGCGAGTTGGATGCTCTATATCTCGCGCTCGATGATACGTTAGCCCAGTTTTATGTTCGCACTGCCACTTGGGCGCTGGAACGTTGGGAGATGGAGCTAGGCATCCCGATTTATTTGGAAAAGCCATTGGAGCAACGACGATCCGTTGTGGAATCTAAACTCCGTGGGAGCGGCAAATTTTCAGGAGATTTAATACGGAAAATCATGAACTCATTTGGTGTCGATGGACAAGTAGATTTTGAACCGACCGAGTACAAGTTCGGTATAAGCTTTGAAAACCGTATCCCTGATAATATGGTTGATTTTAAAAAGATCATAGAGGATATTAAGCCTGCTCACCTTGCTTTTTATATGAATAACAAGACTAGACTTGCATTTCTTCATAAGAATGAAATAGTTCCTCGTATTCGATTACGCTCGAGAGTTCGTTTTTTTGGCGGGAGGCCGTGGTATTTTGATGGTATTGAGCTACTGAATGGAGTTGCTTCATTGTCCGGGTGGACTGGGGAACGCTTACGGAATTCGAACCTTATGAAGCTTGTTGTCATGCATCATGTGAATAATTATCAGGAAGGCAGTATGAAGATTCGAGACCATTATTGGAAGTTGGATGGGAGTATGAAGCTGGATGGAAGCCAGATGCTAAGCTCAAGTGAGACAATTGTTTCCATTTAAAAAGCTCATGCAGCTCATTCAACACTGGAAATAGCTTGAAAACGGGCATGGCTGCCCTGCGAACTAATTATCCAAGAATAAATTTTAATTTGAAAATAGAAAGGATGGTAAGCATGGCAGAACAAGTTCTGACAATTACGACTGCTTACGCAAGAGAACAAATGGCGCGTGCCCGAGCTGAGGGAGGAACGCTGACAAAAGTGATAAAAATGGCGTTTGGCAGCGGAGGTGTAGATCAAGCGGGGGAGCCACTGCCTTTGGACGGAACGGAGCAGACGTTGAAAAAGGAGCTCGTCCAGAAGGATATTACCAGCTATGAATTCATTGCCCCTGCGACAATCCGCTATATCTGTTCACTTGCGGAAACCGAATTAGCGGGTGAGACCATTAATGAGCTTGCTTTAGTAGATACAGCGGGTAAGCTGACTGCCGTTCGGACAATGAGCAACAAGGTCAAGGACAGTGATATGGAGTTTGTTTTCGAGATTGATGACATTTATTAAGGAGGATGAAAAGTATGAGTATACAACAGCCACGCAGATTTGTTACTACTGATCAGGGACATGCGGACGTTCTAAATGTACCAATTGATACTCTGTACACGAATGACCAGGGACTGGCCGAGCAGATTGAAAGCATCAAAAAGGATCCGGCTGGAAACGGTGTTGCTTCCAAGGAAGCATTGGAAAGTCACGCCAGCAATACAGATCTACACGTTACAGCAGCCAAGCAAGCGGCATGGAGTGCAGCAGAAGCTAACGCCAAGAAGTATACAGAGCAATATGCAGCACCAAAGCAGCATAGTCACCCGGCATCGGATTTGCCTTCTGCCTCAACACAGGCGAGAGGGATTGTGCAGCTTAATACTTCTACAGGGAGCACAGCTACAGATCAGGCAGCTACGCCCAGTGCGGTAAAGGCGGCTAATGATCGAGCAAATGAGGCTTACAGCCGGGCCGACCAGGCTTTTACACAAGCCAGTGATCTTAAATTAAAGGTCGCTAACGCTATCACTGGCAAGGGCGGCAACGCCAACTCTGGGATGACAGGAGATCAGTTAGCGGCAGCAATAAGTGGATTATCTTCTAAAAAATCCGCAAGTGGAAATTTTAATGGTCAGGTATCTGTTACTTCTACTAATCCTACAATATCGTTAGCAATCTCAGGATTGTCGTTTACGCCAAGTATCGTATTGGTTAATATAGCAATTTCCAGTAGTACTAGTGATTATAATGGCTATATTAGCAATCTCGCAGGTATTCGTACTTATAGAGGTGCAGATGCTTCTGTTTCTTATTCAGGTATAGCAGGTGGGTTTAATTTTAATATTAGTGCAACCGTTTATATGTCCAATAATGTTAAAACACAAGCTTATCAATGGTATGCTTTCGAATAAATTAGGAAAACTCATACAAATTTTTGATTTATGTGCTTTATGCCTTTGGACAATCCAAGGGCATTCATTTTACACCTTGATTCAAAAGGGGGAACAAATATGCATGAAAAAATCGATCAGATTTGGCTGGGGTTTTCCACGGGGACCCTGATCGGTTATTTTTTCGGAGGGTGGACGACGATGCTGACGCTGTTGCTATGGATGGTCATTATCGACTTTTTTACAGGCTGGGCGGCGGCCTGGATTAATGGGCAATTGAAAAGCCGCCAGGGCTATTATGGTGTTTTTCGCAAGGTTACGGTGTTTTTGATGATTACGGTGGCTCATCTGATCGACGGTATTCTGGGGGATGCACATTATTTCCGGGATGCCGTCGTTTTCTTTTATTTGGCGAATGAGCTGCTGTCCATTATTGAAAATGTAGGCAGAATGGGGGTGCCGATGCCGGATATTTTGCGGAATGCGGTAGCCATTTTTGAATCCAAGTCGAGCGGGGAAAAGAAAAAGCCGGCAGACCCTTCTGGCAAAGGGAATAAAGCTTCATAAAAGTGTCATCCGTAACTCAGCATAAGGGTAGTAGGAGCGGAATCCACGTTTGCCCTATTTTCAGCGCAAAGATGGAAAAGCCCGGACCGTTTCAGTGGTCCAAGCATATGGATAACCAAGACATAGTTGGGATACATGATCAAAAATAGATAAGGAGGGGACGCCTTATGCAAAATCGCAGTTCTAACGCTGCCGAAGGCATTGATGTGTCCCGATACCAGGGAACGATTGATTGGAAACGTGTACGTGCTGATGGCAAATCGTTTGCCTTTATTAAAGCGAGCCAAGGACAGCGCTACGTCGATCCGACATTTATCACGAATGCAAAAGGTGCGAGAGCAGCCGGGATTCTGCTGGGAGCTTACCATTTTGTAGATGCGACCAGTGTCAACGCAGCAAAAGCGGAAGCAAGGCATTTTGCTGAGGTGCTGGATCAGGTGGGCGGCGCAAAAACGCTGGATTTTCCAGCGGTAATGGATTATGAAAACAATCCGGGTGGGCTTAGCTCAGCCGCGATTCACGAGGTTGCACTCGCATTTTTAACGGAGTTTGAACAGGTAAGCGGCCGCAAGCCGATGGTATATACGGGCAACGCTTTTGCTGCCCATTTCAAAGCTCCGCTGGGTAGCTATAAGCTGTGGATCGCACGCTATAGCACGCGTGTGCCTGGTGATACCACGGCATGGAAAAGCTGGGATTTTTGGCAATACAGCGATAGCGGACGGGTTGATGGAATTCAAGGACCTGTTGACCTGAATGTATACGCTGGTACAGAGGCCGAGCTACGTCAGGCATTTGCAGGAGAAGAGGAGGATGAGCCGATGACAGCAGAGGAAAAAGCAACATTTATAGCCTTGCAGCAGCAGGTCGCCGCGCTTGAAAATAGCAAGGATGTGCTCAAACAGACATTGAATGAACAGAGTGCATATATTAAAAAAGTAGACCAGCGAGTAGCTGAACTGGAGGCCCGTCAGGCTATGCCTGTGCCGACCTGGGCGAAGGAAGCTATAGCCGCCGCCGTGGCATTTAATCCGGCAAGCCCGATTGTGGATGCGAAGCTGCCAAGTAGCTACGATTTTTATCGTTTATTGGTCGTGCTGAACCGTCTGGGTGTATTTAAAACAAGCAAATGATCTTTTGCAAATCTTATGCCCAGAAGAAATTATTTTCATGTGAGCCAAGCTATACGCCTGAAACATAAATAGACAGGCGGTTCAAGGCAACCGCCTGCCCTTATTCAAAAAAGCAATTCGATGTCCTCTTGGCTAAATTGAACATACATATCCATAAATTTTGCTATATTTTCCTTCTTGAACATTTCCGATCAGTGTACTACTCTTGCTGTCTGAATTTCATGAACTGGGTGGAGTGGATTGCTGGGAAGTTATCAGAGCACTTGTATGTTTGTTTATTTCAGTACATACCTTAGGAATTGGGATATAAAGGATGGTACTTATATTGTAAGCGGAATATGTTCACCCACATAGTGCCTGGCAATTATTTTTCCATCTTTAAAGGAGTTCAAAAGGAGCTGAAGCCGTTGCAGTAGATTTGGTGCTGGATACATTTTTGAAATAAAGTCATGCTTCTGCTGGAAAATGAGGATTACAAGCAGGAGCATTTATTTTAATATACTTGTGTAAGTTTATTTGTAATATTAATTAACATGATGCATAAAAATATATCAAAATGTATGAAAAGCACCCTTGTCTGCTTCCAGATTTTATAGTAAAGTATCCATTAATCAGCTTTGTTTGAACATAATATTCACTGCTTGTGAGTATATGTCACACTTTCACCACGATCTAACATACTCCACTTCGTTTTAATTATATCTACTGATTATACTCTAAAGCACTCAACCACTAGATTAAGAAAGTTTTTATACCCGTATTTTCCCAAAAAAAGCCTGTCCATAGAACCTACATACCTGCCCTGCTATTACACCTTTTGATGAACTCGGAACTTGGGACTACAGCTTGAGGACAAGCTTGTCATGCCAGCCCATAGGATTGGCTTCCATCCAGTATCAAAGAATTAACAATATATAAGGTGTGAAAGGGGTTTGCTGCATGAGCAAAAAGTACGCAAAGCACAATATCTGGACCGTACTGCTGGTGCTTGCGCTGGGATTTGTTCTGGTGCTTTCCGGTTGTGGAGGATCAGGTGAAGGAGCGAAACCAGAGGCAGGACAACCGTCAGGCGGAGCGGGAGAAGGTGTGCAGGATACGCTAATTTATGGGCGCGGTGGAGATTCCGTGGCGCTGGACCCTGCTATTGTGACCGATGGCGAGTCACTTAAAATCACACACCAGGTATTTGATACCCTGTTGGAGTATAAAGACGGCACCACGATTATACAGCCGGGATTGGCAGAAAGCTGGGAAGTATCACCAGACGGCTTGATCTATACATTCAAGCTACGTCAGGGCGTGAAATTCCATGATGGAACCGACTTTAATGCGGAAGCGGTTGTTTTTAATTTTGAGCGCTGGGCTGATCCGAAAAGTCCGTATAAATATGAGGGAGACTCCTTTGATTACTATGATTCCATGTTTGGTTCCGAGGAAAGCCGGGTGATCAAATCGGTCAAAGCCCTAGATGCCAACACCGTTCAATTTACGCTGAGTAAGCCGCAGGCTCCTTTTCTGCAAAATTTGGCCATGGCTACGTTTGGAATCGCCAGCCCTAAGGCCGTTCAGGAGAAAAAAGCTGATTTCAAAAGCAATCCGGTCGGTACAGGGCCGTTCGTATTTAAGGAATGGAAACGGAATGACTCCATCACGCTGGAGAAAAATCCAACCTATTGGAAAGAGGGGCAGCCGAAGCTGGCTAAGGTCATTGTTCGCTCTATACCCGACAATACCGCGCGCTTTAATGCTTTGCAAAACGGGGAAATTGATCTGATGGACGATATGAATCCGGATGATGTGAAGCAACTGGAAGGTAACAGTGAGTTAGTGAAAATTGAACGTCCATCCTTTAACGTGGCGTACATTGGTTTTAACTTGAAGAAAAAGACATTCAATAATCCCAAGGTACGGCAGGCGCTGAACCACGCGGTGAACAAGCAGGCCATCATTGATGCATTGTTTGCCGGACAGGCCAAGCCTGCGGTCAATCCGATGCCGCCTACGTTATGGGGATATAACGATAGTATTCAGGATTATGCCTATGATCTGAACAAGGCCAAAGCCTTGCTGGCGGAAGCGGGTTTTCCTAACGGACTTCCTGAGCCGTTAACCTTCTATGCCATGCCTGTATCTCGTCCCTATATGCCTGACGGCAAAAAGGTGGCAGAGGCCATTCAGGCGGATTTTGAAAAAATTGGTGTCAAAGTAAACATTCAATCCCCGGAATGGGCTACGTATCTGGATGATCTTAAAGGGGGAGAGAAGGACGATTTGTATATGCTGGGATGGAACGGGGACAATGGCGACCCGGATAACTTCTTGTACACACTGCTGGACAAGGATACGATTCCAGGCAATAACCGCAGCTTTTATGTAAATGAGGAGCTACACAAAATTTTGGTAAAAGCTCAAACGGAAGTCGATCAGGACAAACGTGCTGAGCTGTATAAGCAAGCACAGGAAATCATTAAAAAAGATGCTCCCTGGATTCCTTTGGTACACACAACACCTGTGATGGCAGGAAAAACAACCCTCAAAGGCTATGTACCTTCTCCAACAGGCAGTGAGTCTTTGGGTAATGTTTATTTTGAATAGCTTAAACGCAAGCAGGCGGTGAATTGGATATGAATGCATATTTTTTGAAAAGACTGGCCGTATTGATTCCTGTGTTGCTGGGCATGACACTCATCGTGTTTTCGATTATTCATGCTATTCCGGGCGATCCTGCGGAAACCATACTGGGAGACAAGGCCACAGAACAGTCCAAACAGGCGCTACGCGAGCAGTTGGGACTGGATAAGCCGTGGTTACAGCAATATGGAACCTATCTGGGCGAGCTGGCACATGGAGATCTGGGCGATTCCATCCGCACCAGACAGCCGATTGCCCGGGAAATGGTTCCTTATCTGGCGGCTACGCTGGAGCTGACGGTGGCAAGTATGTTTTTCGCTGTTGTGGTCGGGATGAACGCAGGCATCGTGAGTGCCTGGAAGCGAAATTCTTGGTTCGACTATGTCAGCATGGTCATAGCGCTTGTCGGGGTGTCGATGCCGATTTTTTGGCTGGGCTTGATGGAGCAATGGATATTTGCAAATAAGCTGCATTGGCTTCCTTCCATTGGACGCATGAATTCTCGCGATCCGGTAGAGGCCGTGACGCATCTGGCGATTATTGATGCGATCATAGGGGGCCGTATGGATCAGGTGTGGACCGTTATCAAGCATTTGATTCTGCCGAGCATCGCACTGGGAACCATTCCGATGGCGGTCATTGCGCGTATAACCCGTTCCAGCATGCTGGAGGTTATGGATGCGGACTATATCCGCACGGCTCGGGCGAAAGGGCTGGCATCTTTTCAAGTGGTGTACAAGCATGCGCTTAAAAATGCCGCCATTCCCGTGCTTACCGTCGTTGGTCTTCAAACCGGCTCGCTGCTGGGCGGAGCGGTGCTGACGGAAACCATTTTTGCATGGCCCGGCATCGGACGGTACATCTTTGAAGCGATCAGTTCGCGTGACTATCCGGTGATTCAAAGCGGAATTTTGATCATTGCGTTCCTGTTCGTCATCATCAATCTGATTGTCGATTTGCTGTACGCGGTTCTTGACCGACGTATCCATTATCAGTAATCAAGTCGTCAATTGCTCAAGGGGGAGCTTGTCCGATGTCACAATTTTCAATGGAACCCAACAACATATCGACGACACGCACGATATTGACACATTCGCCTGTCGTGTCCGGCCCTTGGAGGGATGCATGGAGGGCATTTCAGCATAATAAGATGGCATTAGTCGGTCTGAGTGTTATTGTCTTTTTTGTCATCATTGCGTTGATTGCGCCTTGGATTGCTCCTTTTGATTATAAAGAGCAAAACCTGGTCAGCCGCTTGCAGCCTCCTTCGGCGGAGCATTGGTTCGGTACGGACGATCTCGGTCGAGATTTGCTGAGCCGCACGCTGTATGGCGCCCGAATTTCGTTGTGGGTCGGCTTTCTGTCCGTTATTGGTTCAATGATCGTCGGGACAGCTTTAGGCCTGATCGCGGGGTTTTATGGGAAATGGGCGGATATGGTCATTTCGCGGCTATTCGACATTTTACTGGCGTTTCCGGGGATTTTGCTGGCCATTGCCATTGTAGCCATTTTAGGGCCTTCACTGGAAAATGCGCTGTACGCTATTGCGATTGTTAACGTGCCAACCTATGGGCGATTGGTTCGCTCCAAGGTGCTCAGTGTCAAAACGGAGGAATATATTACGTCTGCCAGAGCGCTTGGGGCGAACAATGCACGAATTATACTGCGTTATATTTTGCCTAATAGCCTGACGCCCATTATTGTACAGGCAACATTGGGGATAGGGACAGCGATCATTGAAGCGGCGGCGCTTGGATTTCTCGGCTTGGGTGCACAACCCCCTGAACCGGAGTGGGGCAAAATGCTGTCAGATTCGCGCCAATATATCCAGAACGCACCGTGGACGGTTATTTTTCCAGGCATATCCATCATGCTGACCGTATTGGGCTTTAACCTGATGGGTGACGGGCTGCGGGATGTGCTCGACCCGAGAGCGAAGCGTTAGGGCAAAAGGGGCGAGGTACTTTTAGCGCCAACTGCGCATTTTTTAAGTTTTACTTATATATTCCTATTTAATATAGAAGTTAAGAGGTGTTCCCTGAATCTAATGGCGGGGGAACACCTTTTTTGTATGATATTTCTCGTGTTGGAGTAGAACTAAAAAAGTATATAGAAAACGGAGCAGGCGGAATGGTGTTGTACAAGCGAAGCGGTCGCTTTAAAAGCTTTCCGTAGGAAAGCTCGCTTCGGAAGCATCACCTCCCCGGATTTCTACCCTAATATAGGCATTATTCTAGAAGTCCGGGGGCGGTGGCGATGGGAAGCACCATCCGACTGCGCAGTGGCACTAAAAGTAACTTTTACAGTTGAAAGTCATGTAAGCTTTCCTGTGACGTGAAAAAAATGTATAATCACTCCAATTGAGTACGTAGGGAGTGGGCTTTATGACATGGCAAAACAAAAGAGAGCATCGGCAATTTGCCGAACAAACACGAAGCGACGCTTCGCGGGCAGCTTATGAACGGGATTACTCCCGATTAATCCATTCACCGACCTTCCGTCGGCTGCAAGGCAAATCCCAGGTATTTGGCGCAGGCACGGGCGACTATTACCGCACACGGCTGACGCATTCTCTGGAGGTAGCACAAATTGCGCGTGAAGCAGCACGCAGCTTGCTGCGCCGCCATCCTGAGGTAGAGCTGGAGCAGGCGGATAACGCCGGGCTGATTATTGACCCCGAGGTGGTGGAATGCGCGTCGATTGCACATGATTTTGGGCATCCACCATTCGGGCATAAGGGCGAAGAGGTGCTGGACGGGATTTTAGATCAGCTCATTGAGCAGAAGGTGGAAAAGATAGCCGCCGCAGAAGGCTTTACGCCGGAGTCCAAGCAGGGGCTGCTGGCCTATGCACGCGAGCGGCAAATCTATGAGCATTTTGAAGGGAACGCACACAATTTTCGCCTGATTATGTTTTTGGAGAAGCGCGAGAATGTGGACGGTCTGAATTTGTCGGACGCTGTATTATTGGGAATTAACAAGTACCCGTATCCGGGTATTTTGAATAAAAAAGGGATGTACCTGCATGAGTGGGAATACATTCGCTCCATTCGCCAGGATTGGGGAATCCCGGACGGTAAAAAAACGCTAGAAGCTCAGCTGATGGACCTGTGTGACGATATTGCTTATTCCGCACATGATCTGGAGGACGGGATTAAGGCAGGCAAGATTGAAGTGCACGAGCATTTTTTATATGATCCGTATTTGATACGTCTGATTACGGAAAAAATCACTACATTAGATGATAGCTTCTGGCAAGGCTGGCAGCTGGCTCAGATTGAGCAGAAGGTGGCAGCTGTGCTGAGCGAATTTTTGAAGGTATGGAATGGCAAGATGCCGATATGTGAACACGATTATTCCCGCACACGCCGAGAGGTAAAGGCATATTGGGTCAGCCTGTTTGTCAGCAGCCTGGGTGTAATCGATGACGGGAATTGGAAAAAGGTGACCTTCGTACGGGATGGAAACGAGGATTTGGATATGCTCCGCACGGTGAGTGTGTTGAAAAGCTTTGCCTGGGTTACGATGATTCGCGATCTGCGCGTACAGCGGCTGCAAAAACGAAGTGAATGGATGCTTAGACGGCTATGGCTGGCTTTTCTGGACCCTGAGACGTCGAAGTCCATTATTCCAACTGACTGGCTCCAGCGCTACGAGCGTGACCAGGCCAAGGCCAAACCGATCTGGACATGGGAGCATATGGTCATCGACTATATTGCTGGCATGACCGATGCGTTTGCTGAAAAAATCTATAATGAGTTATATGGGCTGAAGGTGGGTTCCATTTATGATCTGGACTGACCTTGAATTTTAACCCTATATAGTAGAAGGAACTGGTTTGTAATTGATAGAAGGGAGGGAGGAATATCTATGCAATCTCGGTCTTTATCTATAAAATCGTTGAATCTCGGTGTGCTCGATATGGTGCCGTTGCTGCCCGGCAACCGTCCGGAGCAGGCGGTTCAACGAGCTGGTGAGCTGGCGAGACGGGCAGAAGCCTGGGGATATACACGCTATTGGACCTCGGAGCACCATGATATGGAGGGGCTGGCTTCCTCCAGCCCGGAAGTACTGCTGTCTCATATCGGGGCGTTGACGAAGACAATCCAACTGGGTGCGGGGGCTATTTTGCTCCCGCATTATAGTCCGGTCAAGGTAGCTGAATGGTTTCACCTGCTGGCTGCTCTATATCCGGGCAGGGTTGAGCTGGGTCTTGGAAGAGCGCCCGGTGGAGGTCCCCATGCTTCGATGGCATTGAGCGGCAACTTTCTTCAGCATGTGGCCGAACTGCCACAGACGATGGAAGCTCTGCTGGCTTTGCTGGAAGGCACCTACGAGTATGAGCAGGTGCCCGTATTTGCTCGACCAATGCCTGAACAGCCGCCAGCCCTGTGGATGCTGGGCACTAACCGCAAAAGCGCCGAATATGCCGCCCGGTATTCAACGGGCTATGTGTTCGGTCAATTTATGAGTGAGCACAATGCACAGGAAATGTTGAACCTTTACCGTTCCGGATTTCAGCCGTCCAAACGTATGGACAAGCCGCGTACGATGGTTGCTATAGGGGCGGTATGTGCCTCGACGAATGAACAGGCGCAGCAATGGGCTGCACAAATTACATTAGGCGATCCGGCGATGCGAGCCCGTTGGCTGGTGGGAACGCCATCAGATATTGTCGAACGCTTGCATAGCCTGCAGGTTGAATACGATAATGATGAGTTCCTGTTGGTCACACCGATTCCCGATTATGAACAACGGCTTGACTCCTATCGTCTTATAGCGGAAGCTGTACAGGCTATATAAGTTGAACTAAAAATGTACAAGTAAAACGGAGTAGACGGAATGGTGCTGTACAAGCGAAGCGGTCGCTTTTGTCCCCGGATTTCTACCTTGATCATAGGCTTTATTTCGGAAATCCGGGGGCGGTGGCGATGGGAAGCACCATCCGGATGCGCAGTGGCACGATAGGTAACTTTCAAGTTCGACTTATATAGCTGTCATTCTAAATGAAAAGAGATCTTACATGAACAAACATGAAATGAACACGAACGAAACGAAGCAAAGGTACATATACACCTATGCGTGCCATGAAACAGAGCGAGAGCTATGCCTTTTGGAATTAAAATGCCTATTCGACCAGCCACCTGTGCATGACTCCATGCTGTTGTCCGAGCGGCGGCTGGAACCGGGGACCAGCCCGTTTATTCACCTTCGGCTGGATATAGCCGTGGATGCAGGTACGCTGGAAGAGCTATGCGAAGCAGCTTCCACACTGCAGCTTGAAGACGGAAAGACCTTCAAAGTACTGTGTCTCAAGGAAGGCGACAATAAGGCGGACTATGACGAGCGACGCAGGATAGAACGTCGGATTGGCGCACGTATTCATGGACAGGCGCAAATGAAGGAACCGGATATCACTTTGGGTGTGATCAGGGCAGGACAACGGTGGCTACTGGGCCAATGCGTGCATAGCGATCGTTCCTGGCTGGAGCGCCGTCAGAAACCGCAGTATTATTCTACGGGATTGCCGGTGCTAGTAGCCAGGGCGCTTGTCAATTTGGCAGTTCGTCATGCAGCAGTGCACGAGGCAGATGGAGATGAACTGAAGCTACTGGACCCGTGCTGCGGCATGGGCAATGTGATGATTGAAGCACTAAGCATGGGGAAACATATTTGCGGTTATGATATCAATCCGTTGGCGGTACGCGGAGCACGCGTCAATTTACGTCATTTTGGATATGAGGAGGAGTTGGTGAAACTCGGGGATATGAATATGGTGGAGGGCACGTACGATGCGGCTATATTGGATATGCCCTATAACCTGTGCTCCGTGCTCCCTGCTGATGAACAAAAAAAGATGCTGCGCAGCTTAAGACGTCTGGCCGCACGGGCGGTGATTGTGAGCACGGAGCCGATGGAAAGATTGCTATCCGAGTCAGGTTGGACCCTTAAGGAGCAATGCTGCATACGCAAGACAGGGTTGAGCCGGGAAATATGGGTCTGTGAGTAGTTAGTTTTGTTAATATTGGGCGCTATAGCTTACCAAATTCAGTGGCAGCTCCTGCTTTGCTGTATAGGCTTTCAAGTTGGTAACAAAAATATCTACCGCCCGTTCAGCATAATGATCCGTGTCACCTGCAATATGCGGTGTGATCAGGACATGGTCCAGACTCCATAGTGGATGTGACGCGGGCAGCGGCTCTTCCTCGAATACGTCCAGCCCGGCAAAGGCAATATGCTGTTGCTCCAGAGAGCGTACAAGCGCATCTGTATGAACGGTGCCGCCACGGCCTACATTAATGAAGAAAGCACCTTTACGCATGGCTGCAAATGCTTTTTCGTCAAAGAAGTGACGGGTTTCCTCCGTGAATGGCAAAATGTTCACCACGATATCCGCAGCTCCCAACGCATCGTGTAATTGTTCGTTGGTGTACATGTGCTCTACATGGGGAGCTTCTTTGCCGGATCGCCGGACTCCGATCACCCGCATGCCAAAGGCTTGTGCAAGCCGAGCCGTTTCACGGCCAATTTCGCCAACACCAGTTATCAGCAACGTTTTACCACGTAATTCCGTCAGTTGACCTTCCGGTGGCTGCCATGTTTTCTGACGCTGCAAGAGAGCTGCTTGCTGCAAATAACGTGTATGCGATAGCAGCATGCCGAAAATCTGCTCCGTTATCGGAATCGCATGTACGCCACTTGTGTTCGTAAGCAAAATATTGCGCTTTTCCAACTCGGTGAGCGGCAGCTTGTCAATTCCCGCCGACCAGGTTTGTATCCATTTCAGTTTGCTGTTCGGATGCAGCGCCTCTTCGGCAATATGTTTGGACCAGCCTAAAATAACCTCGGCCTGCCGGATCTGTTCAGCCCCTAATTCCTGGGCTTTGCCAATGATCAGCTCGCAGCCCGGAGCTGCTGCACGAACTTGCTTTTCTTGTTCTTCAGTTAGCTGGTGTAAACTTAAGATGTTTCCCATGATTCATAGCCTCCTCGACTTTTGATTGAGCTTGAAGCTTCCAATATCTTCTGGCGAACCATCTTTTCAAGGATAACAGATTGTCAGAAAAATTGCATAAAGAGGGGGAGAAACGAGCTTTCCGTGTCACTATAAATAACAACGTCACTATAAATAATAACAAATGGCTTTATCCAAATGTAGGGCATCCCAAACAGTAACTTGTTGGGATGTATATAGGAAAGGAGTCGGAGTGGATGGAGAAGGATAAATTATCAAATGAACCTATATCATCAACCACACAGTCGCAAAGACTTTTTACGGCTATTGCCATTCCAGATGAGCATAAGCAGAAGCTGCGCCAATGGGCAGAGCAGGATTTGGACCATCTGTCCTTCCGAAAATGGAGTGATTTCAGAGACTACCATGTAACACTTCAGTTCTTGGGCGATGTGGCGACTTCGGATATTCCACAACTAGAGCAGGCGTTATATCAAGCTGCAGCCGAGCATGCCCCGTTCACGCTCGGGATTGGAGGAGCAGGCTTTTTTGGCCGCGAGCAATTTCCACGTGTATTGTGGAGGGGAGTTACCGGGCAGCGGGAGTCACTGGATCAGTTGTATCAGTCCATAGTTCGGGCTACCGAACCGCTCGGTTTTAAACCTGAGGAACGACCTTATCGACCCCATATTACCGTAGCGCGTTCATACACAGGGCAGCAGCCCGTTCCGACCTCAGTTTGGCAGCCAAATGATCGAATTGCCGAGCCGTGGGAAGTGGAAAAATTTGTTTTATATGCAACTCGAATGGGGCAAAAACCGATGTACCAAATAATTCAAATGTTCCCATTATTAAGGTGAAACCCTTGATCTATCAGCGAATTTAGTGATATAGTGTTTCAGCGTTATTCAAAAAGCGCATTTTGGGTTACATATCAGAGGAATGTGCTTAAAGTTAACGGGAGGAACATTATGGAAATTGTTAAAGAATATCGTTGGTTTGCACCTCTTTTGAGTGTGCTGCTTGTTTGTATATTGGGGATAGGACTCTACGCTGAGGTTCAGCAAACACAGAATAATCATAAAAATGCATCTATGCAATCTCTGAGCTGGTCAGGGAACTCTTCGGCTCCTTCACATGGCGACAGGATGGGGACCCATAACGGGTCAAACAGGACAAGCCCCATCTTTGTCGCGGCTCATGGGCAGCCAAGCTGGAAAGAAATCATGCCGACTCCTTTACCCGCTTCCCAGATGAAGCAGGCGGAACAAGCTCGGAATAACGTCACCACAGGCACGAAAAAACCTGATGTCCAGCACAGCAAGTCCGCAATCCTAACCCCTCCTACAACCATCTACTTTACGAAGACAAAAATGCTCACTCAGGATGACAAGGCGTTGTCTACCTGGAGTTATCCTGTCTCCGCTAAAGAACTGCTCCTGCTGCAAAAAATAGTGATGGCAGAAGCAGAAGGCGAACCGTACGAAGGCAAAGTGGCAGTTGCCAACGTTGTCTTAAACCGGCTGCGGTCAGCCTCATTTCCCGATACGATTCAGGCTGTAATTTATCAAAAAGCGCAATTTAGTCCGGTCGCGAACGGGCGTCTTCGTCGTGTCCAACCGAACCAGGATAGCATCCGTGCGGTTAACGCTGCTTTGAACGGTCATAAAGCCGTTCCTGATAATACCTGTTTTTTCCTGTCGCTTACGTTGGCCCAGGATCTTACGGTTCATCATTCGCGGACCAAGGTGAAAACAATCGGTCATCATACTTTTTATAAATGAGCATTTTGCATACAGGTGAAGTAGGCATGCAAAAAATGGTATAATGGATAAAGGAAAGTAACCTAAATAATGAAAGTGACAATGGAGGCGCAGACGATATGAAAATCACATATTACGGACATTCAGTTGTGCTGGTGGAAGCAGAGGGAAAACGAATTATTATTGATCCTTTTTTGACAGGTAATCCCAAAGCAACCGTACAAGCTGAGGATATTCAGGTGGATGCGGTGCTATTGACACACGGCCATGCCGATCATTTTGGAGATGCTGTTGAAATTGCCAAGCGCAATGACTGTCCTGTGATTGCAGTGGCTGAGCTGGCTGACTATTGTTCATCCCTGGGTGCCAAAGCTCATGGTATGAACCTTGGCGGTGGTCATCAATTTGACGGCTTCCATGTAAAATTCACGCTTGCGTTCCACAGTTCGTCTTTGACGGTGGATGGACAAACGATATACATGGGAGAGCCGGCAGGGATTTTATTGACCATGGGAGGCAAAACATTTTTTCATGCAGGGGATACCGGCCTGTTTGGCGATATGCGTCTCATTGGAGAAACCAACTCCATCGATGCTGCGGTACTGCCCATTGGAGATGGTTATACGATGGGACCAGAGGATGCGCTGCTGGCAGCAAAATGGTTGCGTGCAAGCCGCGTAATACCGATACATTATAATACCTTCCCGGGTATTGAACAGGACGGAGACGCCTTCTGTGACCGTCTGCACAAAGAAGGAATTGAAGGGAAAGCCTTAAAACCCGGCGAAAGTCTCGAATTTTAATTCGTATGGCCTGAATTACGGACATACGCCTGATCGTCAGCACCTCTATTAGATATGCTTTGTCAGCCTTTTCTGTTCCTTGTGGGAATGGGAGAGGCTGTTTTTGAAAGTGCATATTTATACATAAAAATGATATCTTTTTACATTGATACGTTGATGCTGTAATGTAAAAGATTTATTATCGCAATTATAAAAACTTTGAATTGCTAACATGATAGGTCGATGATAAAATGATAGAACTAATTAGATTCATCAGTGGAATCGACGTATTTTTCAAGTCAAGCCATTGCATAATTATTGAAAAACATGCGCATTCGGCGGACCGTACCGCCTGAATACGTCCTATGTTTTGTCCCCCATTCCTCGTAGTTTGTTCTTTGATTTACCTCTTGTTGCCACTGTCTTCTATTCGGCCGCCTGTATTTCAGGCCAGCATGACTTTATAACAGAAAGGTTGCGTTCCATGAGACAGACAGGTTTACCACCCAAACAGGGACTATATGATCCCCAATTCGAAAAAGACGCCTGCGGCATGGGCTTTGTTGCCCACATCAAGGGAAAACCATCACACGATATTGTAAGTCAGGCTTTGACCATGCTCGTCAATATGGAGCATCGGGGCGGTCAGGGAAGTGAACCAAACTCCGGTGACGGAGCGGGGATTATGATTCAGGTGCCCCATCTGTTTTTTCAAGAGGAAGCGGAGCGCTTGGGCTTCAAGCTGCCAAAGGCCGGACATTACGGCGTAGGCATGCTTTTTGTATCCAATGATCCAAAAGTCCGTGAGGCACATGAGCAGAAGCTGAGAGAGATCATCGTGGACGAAGGCCAAAATTGTTTGGGCTTCCGCGATGTTCCGACTTATGACGAAATGCTGGGCAAATCGGCAAAAGCGGCTAAACCGGGCGTGCGTCAGGTGTTCATCGGCCGCAGTAGCGATTTGAAGGAAGAGCTGGACTTTGAACGGAAGCTGTATATCATTCGCAAACGTGCAGAGCTTGCTATTCGTTATAGCCAAGAGGAGCAGCACGGCGAATCGTTCTATATTCCGAGCTTGTCATGCCGCAAGGTTGTATATAAGGGAATGCTGACAACCGAGCAGGTGGGCAAATTTTATTTGGATTTGAAGGAAGAGCGGGTGACGTCGGCGATTGCGCTGATCCATTCCCGTTTCAGTACGAATACGTTCCCGAGCTGGGATCGTGCGCATCCTTACCGTTTTATGATTCACAACGGTGAAATTAACACCATGCGCGGCAACGTGAACTGGATGCATGCGCGTCAGGCACAGTTTGAAAGTGAAGCATTCGGTGAGGATATCGCGAAGGTAAAACCAGTCATTAACCCGGATGGTTCAGATACAGCCATGTTTGATAATACGCTGGAGTTTTTGTATCTGAGCGGACGTTCCTTGCCTCATGTAGCTATGATGATGGTGCCGGAGCCTTGGAACAAACATGAGACGATGGACCCGAAAAAACGGGCATTTTATGAATATCACAGTACCATGATGGAGCCGTGGGACGGCCCGGCAGCGATGGCGTTTACGGACGGTATCCAAATCGGGGCGATTCTGGACCGTAACGGCCTGCGCCCTGCACGTTACTATGTGACCAAAGATGATCTGATCGCACTGTCTTCAGAGGCGGGTGTGCTGGATATCGCTCCTGAAAATGTGCTGTACAAGGATCGTCTCCGTCCGGGCCGGATGCTGCTGGTGGATACCCAGGAAGGGCGCATCATTTCTGACGAAGAGCTGAAAGAACGTATCGCTTCCGAGGAGCCTTATCAGCAATGGCTGGATGAGCATTTGGTTGATCTGGAGGAACTGCCGGAGGCATTGGAACAGCCGGAGCCGAAGCACGAAAATGTTAACCAGCTGCAGCTCGCATTTGGATATACGTTTGAAGAACTGCGCAAGCTGCTGGAGCCGATGGCGCTCACAGGTGCGGAGCCGATTGGATCGATGGGGTACGATGCTCCACTTGCGGTGCTGTCTGATCGTCCGCAACGTTTGTACAACTATTTTAAACAAATGTTCGCGCAAGTTACCAATCCGCCGATTGATGCCATTCGTGAAGAGATTGTAACGTCGACGGCAACTACGATTGGACCGGAGCGCAACCTGCTGCATCCAGAGCCGGAAAGCTGTCGTCAGATTCGTTTGGACTCACCGGTGCTGTCCAATGAAGAATTTGCCAAAATTCGCCATGTACACCGTCCGGGCTTCAAGTCGATGACGATTCCGATCTTCTTTGAAGCAAAGGAAGGCGCAGAAGGCTTGCGTAAGGCACTGGAAGGATTGTTTGAAGCGGCTGACCGTGTCATTGACAAGGGGCATAACATCCTCATTCTGTCTGACCGTGGAGTGGATGCAGACAATGCGGCCATTCCGGCGTTGCTGGCTGTTTCCAGCCTGCATCACCATCTGATCAAACAGGGCACACGCACACGTGTAAGCATTTTGCTGGAGTCCGGAGAGCCAAGAGATGTTCACCATTATGCGGTGCTGCTTGGCTACGGCGTGAGCGCGGTTAACCCGTATCTGGCCTTTGAAACGCTGGATATCATGATTCAACAGGGCTTGCTGCGCGGCATTTCGCACGAAAAAGCAGTTAAAAATTATATTAAGGCGGCTACCAAGGGTGTCGTAAAAATATTGTCCAAAATGGGTATTTCCACGATTCAATCCTACCGTGGAGCCCAAATTTTCGAGGCCGTAGGTCTGAAGCAGGATTTTGTTGACCGTTACTTTACCTGGACGCCTTCCCGCATTGGCGGTATTGGTCTGGAGGAAGTGACGATGGAAGCGCTGGCCCACCATAACCGTGCTTTTACCGACAAGGATGGCAACGACAAGGTGCTGGATTCGGGCGGCGAATACCAATGGCGTAACGACGGGGAAGAGCATTTGTTTAACCCGCAAACGGTCCATTTGCTCCAGCAGTCCGTTCGTTCGGGAGACTACGAGCTTTACAAGAAATACGCCAAGCTGGTGCAAGGCGAATCCAAACAGTATTTGACGATCCGCTCCATGCTCCAACTAAAGCCTGCCGGTGAGTCTGTGCCGCTGGAGGAAGTGGAATCTGCTGCTTCGATTATGCGTCGCTTTAAAACAGGAGCTATGTCTTTTGGCTCCATTAGCCAGGAAGCCCATGAGGATATGGCGATTGCAATGAACCGTATCGGCGGCAAGAGCAACACGGGTGAAGGCGGGGAGAACCCTGCACGTTTCATACCGGATGCTAATGGCGATTCTCGTCGCAGTTCGATCAAGCAGGTAGCATCTGGCCGATTCGGTGTAACGTCGAATTACCTGGTGAATGCCGACGAAATTCAGATCAAAATGGCGCAAGGCGCAAAGCCGGGCGAGGGCGGACAGTTGCCGGGACGCAAGGTGTATCCTTGGGTCGCCGAGGTACGTGGTTCTACGCCAGGTGTAGGCTTGATTTCGCCACCGCCGCATCACGATATTTATTCTATCGAGGATTTGGCAGAGCTGATCTACGATCTCAAAAACGCCAACCCGCGTGCTGACATTAACGTGAAGCTGGTGTCAGAGGCAGGCGTAGGCACGATTGCTACGGGGGTAGCGAAAGGCCGTGCTGACATTATTCTGGTCAGCGGCTATGACGGCGGTACAGGTGCTTCTCCGCAAGGCTCCATCCGTCATGCGGGTATGCCTTGGGAGCTGGGGCTGGCCGAAACGCATCAGACGCTGATGCTGAATAACCTGCGCGACCGCGTGGTGCTGGAGACAGACGGCAAGATGCTGTCTGGCCGCGATTTGGTCGTAGCTGCCCTGCTGGGTGCAGAAGAATATGGCTTTTCTACAGCGCCACTCGTGGCATTGGGCTGTATTATGATGCGGGTATGCCAAATGGATACATGTCCGGTTGGTGTGGCTACGCAGAATCCGGAGCTGCGCAAAAATTATATGGGTGATCCTGCCCATGTGGTGAATTTTATGCGCTTTATCGCAGAAGATGTCCGTGAAATTATGGCGGAGCTGGGCTTCCGCACGATTCAGGAAATGATCGGACGCACAGATTGCTTGGATACCGTGAACGCCGATTCGCACTGGAAGAAGAAGGGTGTAGACCTGAGCTTGCTGCTGCATGTTCCTGAGCTGGAAGACGGCAGCGTGCGTTACCGTGTACAACGCCAAAATCACGGCCTGGAAGAAACGCTTGATATGCAGAAGCTCGTACCCATGGCTGCGGAGGCGCTGGCGAACGGAACACCTGTAGAGGGGACCCTGCCTATAACGAACGTGAATCGGGCCGTAGGTACGATTCTGGGCAGCGAGGTCACCCGCAAGTATGGCGCAGCAGGTCTGCCTGAAGATACTATTCGCTTTAACTTCGTTGGCTCGGCAGGTCAGAGCTTCGGAGCATTTATTCCGAAAGGCATTACGCTAAGTGTAGAGGGCGACAGTAATGACTACGTCGGTAAAGGGCTATCTGGCGGTAAGGTCATTGTGAGAAAATCTCACAAAGCGACCTTTAAAGCAGAAGAGAACATTATTATTGGAAATACAGCCTTGTATGGAGCGACCAGCGGGGAAGCTTATATTAGCGGAATTGCTGGAGAGCGCTTTGCCGTACGGAATTCCGGGGCACGTATTGTTGTCGAGGGTGTCGGCGATCATGGCTGCGAATATATGACGGGTGGACGTGTAGTTGTACTGGGCGGAACCGGACGGAATTTTGGAGCCGGGATGTCTGGAGGGATTGCATATGTCTATGATCCTGAGGGAACGTTCCTGAACCGTTGTAATCTGGAAATGGTGTTGCTGGAAGGCGTGGAAGACCCTGCGGAAGCAGCGGAGCTGCGCGGCTTGATTCAGCGCCATGTCACTTATACGGGCAGTGAAGCAGGACAACGTATTTTGGAGGACTGGCAGATTGCGGTTCAGCAGTTTGTTCGGGTAATTCCAAAGGACTACAAGCGTATGATGGAACAGATCCAAAAAGAAGAGGCCACTGGTCTGAGTGGGGATGAAGCTCTGCTGGCAGCGTTTGAAGCCAATATGCGTGAATTGGCACGCGCCGGGGGCTAATGCAGACCCATCCAGTTTATTAAAAAAGGACTTGCTGAATACCGCTGTTATAATCAGGGGGGTACCAGCAAGTCCCTTTTTTAGTTTGGTTAAAATGTAATTTATGTCCTTGACAAACGTCATAAACTCTGACATTACCCCGAAAATGTTTTCCTGAAACGGTAGATATATTATAAAAAGTACCAAATTTTTTTGAATGTAACCGTTTACGTTAGAGTTTATGTCTTGTTATTTATTTTTGGATTGGTTATGATTTTTTTATAGTGCACAAACAAACCCAATACGCCCATCGTCCCTTCAAAACACAGAATAGGGTGACAGGATGAAGTTGAAGAAGTCAGCAGAAGACAAAATGATTTTTTTGTACCGTTATGTATCACTATCTTTAACGTCACTTGTTTTTCTGTTCGAACAATCCAGATTAATCGTGTGGCAGAAGCTATTATTGATTGTGTTTCTATTTTTATCAGTTACAGTATTTACTTGGATTTACCGAAAGTACAGACTTCATGATATGGTATTGAAATGCAGTATTGCGTTAGAAACCGCAGGGATCATTTTGTTGCTGTTCCCGACGGGAGGGATGGATAGTCCGTTCAAATGGTATGTCATTACCCCTATGCTGGTGGCTTGTGCCCACCTATCTATGAGGTATAGTTGGACCCTCCTCCTTTCTTATATCGGCTTGGTACTCACATTTTGTTATATCTTTTTTACACCAGGTCAATATTTTTTATGGGATCTTGTACTGCAGAACATCAATTTGTTTTTGGTACTGATCGTAACCACCATGGCAATGCAGGTTATCGGAGTCATGAAAGACGAACTGAAGGTGGCAAAGGAACAAGCCAACGAGACGATGGATCATATCAAGTCGATTTACCACATCATGGAGACGACCAGTCACAATGAAGCGTTGAATCTGGGGCAGGTGATCTCGGACTATACCGTTAAGCTGACGAAGCAGAGCCGTGCATTTTTCTGGCTGGATAGTCAGGAGGAGGATGCGCCGGAAAGCAGTCAGACAGGCTGGACGGTAGAGGAAGAGGAGCAGCTGTTCGAGGTGCTGGGGAATTATCGGGAGGAATTCAGGGAAGAGCGCGAGCCATTTTTCAAACACCTGCCGGAATGGGGGGATTTTCTGATGATCACAGTACCGATGACGACCCGTTTTGTGGCGACGATTGGTCTTCAACTGGGTCCGGATCAAAGTCTGACAGGAAGACGCTGGCTTGTGCAGCAACTGATTTTCTTGGCCGAGCTGAGTGCGGTGTTTCTGGAGCGCTACGAGTTGGAACGTGTTGAAAATCAGCTGATTGTAAGGAACGAGCAAAATCGGATTGCGAATGAGATGCATGATAATGTGTCACAAAGTCTGTTTGGTATTGTGTACGCAACGCATTCTCTCCGGCAAACCTGGTGTCATCAGCCTAAGGAGCAGGTGGAGGAGCAAATCGAGCTAATTCAGCAATCGGCCAACCAAGCGGTCAGGGAGCTGAAAGGGGCAATTCATAGCCTAAGCTCGAAAAAAAGCGGAGGCTCAACTTGGTTAGGGACGGTGAAAAGCCATCTGCATACGCTCTCCAAGCTGAACCATGTACAAATTGACTTTGATATTCATGGTGATCATTATTCTCTTCCGTACTTGTATCAAAAGGCTTTGTTCCGCATCATTTCCGAAGCAGCGGGGAACGCAATCCGGCATGGATTGGCCAAACGAATTGATGTGAAGTTAAAATTGACGCCCCAAGTGATTAGACTGTCTATTCATGACGACGGAGTAGGGTTTGAGACGGCGAGAATGGTAGCAGGAGGTGAGGTGGTCAGTGCAGGCGGGGGCCTGGGCATGATGAATATGGAATATTTAGCTCAATCGATGGGAGGCGAATTTGATATTTCTAGTCGAATCGGAGAGGGAACACAAATCCGATTGTCCATTCCGGTAAATGCTTATGAATAGGGTTTTGCAAAAATCCTTAAATAAGATGTGTGAACATCCTGCAATACAAAATCTGCGGTAACAATCGGATACATAGGGATTGTGCAAATCCTGAACTGTAGACAGGAGGCCGAATCATGAAAATTGTCATTGTCGATGATCATCCTTTGGTACGGAAAGGACTTGCTGCAGTTATATCCATGCAGCCCAATGTCCAGTTTGCGGGAGAGGCCCAGAATCAACAGGAAGCACTTGTAGTGATCGAGGAAACCGATCCGGACTTGGTGCTGCTAGATTTGAAGCTAGCGGACGAATCAGGTCTGGATATTATCAAGGTCGCGCGCGGGCGCGGGTTCAGAAGCAAATTTATTTTGCTGACCTCTTCTGCAACACGTGAAGATTTTCTGAAAGCGGAGGAAGCTTCCGTGGACGGCTATGTGCTTAAGGAGGCTTTGCCAGAGGAACTAATTTACGCGATTCACCTGGTCAACAAAGGACGCAAATATTATGATCCGGCTATTCTCGAAAACAAGCTGCGCGAGGATGCTGGCAATCTGACGGACGACCTGACACCGAAGGAAAAGGAAGTGTTGGTCGAACTGGGACAGGGCGCCTGCAACCGCGAAATTGCATCCCGGTTATTTATCAGTGAGTTTACTGTAAAAAAACATGTCAGTCAGATTCTGGCCAAGCTGCGGCTGGCAGATCGTACGCAGGCAGCGTTGTATGCCAATGCCATTGGTCTGGCGAAGTATGAGCCAACCAATATGATGATGCGCTGACACCATAAGCTGCGCTGCACTTCCGTGTGCGAATGTTGGAAAAGCCCCAAAATCACCGAATCCGGTGGTTTTGGGGCTTTTTTTCGATTTATTTTTCTGTAATCGACAAAGTATGGTACAAAAGTATACCATGCCGTAGCCAAAAGTATACAATCCCCTTCCCCTCTAGTGAGGGAGAAAGTGCCATTCGGTCCCATGCCGTTCACAGGGCCAATTGTTACAATAAAGTCATACTTAGAATAAGAAGAGAAATGGTATAGGAGGGAGGATTTTTGTGGAGAAAACCATTTTGGATTATCTGGTCCTGATCAAAAAAAGATTGTGGCTGATTGCGATTTTTGTCATCCTCTCATGCGTGACGACTTACATTGTGAGCAATATTGTCGTGAAGCCAGTCTATTCTGCTTCAAGCCAACTGCTGGTTAATCATATTTCCGGCAAGCAGGGAAGCAACAATCTGAATGACGTCAACACAAGTCTTAATTTGGTGGAAAGCTACAAGCAAATTCTCACTTCACCTAAAATTATGGAGGCTGTCGTAACGACTCATCCTGAGTTCGGTTTGACGCAGGAAAAGCTGGCAGAAAAGCTCCAGATTAAATCCTCGGATAAAAGTCAGGTTATCGGCTTGACGTTTGAGGCAGGTAGCTATCCACAAGCCGCAGCTGTTGTCAACGCGGTAGCCCAGAAATTCGTGCAGACGGTTCCTGGATTGATGGAATTGAATAATGTGAAAATTTTGAATGAAGCGGACCCACAGGCCAATCCTGACCCGATTAATGGAAATCCGCTCATGAATATTGCGATTAGTCTCCTCGTATCGCTGATGATTGCGCTGGGCACGATTGTGTTCCTGGAAAGCATTAACGGTACGCTGCGGTCGGAAAAAGAGGCAGATGCAGATATCGGCCTTCCGGTGATTGCATCTATACCGGTCATCCGCAAGAAGGACACCGACGGGGCCACCGGAAATTCTAAAGAACGAGTAGGGGAGCGTAAATATGCTGCGATTGAATGACATGTTGATTACAGAAAGCAATCCTTCATCGTATATCTCCGAATCATTTCGTTCCCTCCGTACATACATCCGGCAGCAGGTGATTGGACACAAGGACCGCGGAACGGTTCTACTGCTGACCTCGCCGGAAAGCGGAGCGGGCAAAACAACCCTGCTTGCCAATATCGGGGTCACTTTTGCACAAGAAGGCAAGAAAGTGGCTTTGGTGGATTGCAATCTGCACAAACCGGCGTTGCACGAGATATTCGGAATGGAGAATACCGGAGGTTTATCGGCTTATTTGCGCGGCGGCGCTTCTTCCAAATCGATCGTTAGACATGGTGGGCTGGAGCTATCAATTGTTCCCGGTGGAGACACCCTGTATAACGCAGCAGATCTGCTGGGCAGCGAACGCATGACAGAGCTGCTGGAAGAGCTAAAACGTGAATACGACATTATCCTGCTCGATTCGGCTCCGGCGTTGAACTACACGGATGCGCGCCTGGTTGCAGGCTTGACGGATGGTGTGATTCTCGTCGCTAAACACGGCCGAACCAAACGTGATGATCTACGCAAAACAAAGCAACTCATGGAGCAGGCCAGTGCAACACTGGTTGGAATTGTGATGAATCAGGTGAAGTAGCAACACCAAAATTCGATGAAGCAAGGAGAATGAGTGCGATGATGAAGAGAGTGAAAAAAGCCATTATTCCAGCAGCAGGGTTGGGTACACGCTTCCTCCCTGCGACAAAAGCGATGCCGAAGGAAATGCTTCCGATCATCAATAAGCCCACGATTCAATATATCGTTGAGGAAGCCATTGCTTCTGGTATTGAGGACATTATTATCGTTACAGGTAAAGGCAAGCGTGCGATTGAGGATCACTTTGACAACGCTTTTGAGCTGGAATCGAAGCTGCTGGAGGACGGCAAGCTGAAGCTTCTGGAGGAAGTACAGCGCTCTTCGGGAGTGGAAATTCACTACATTCGCCAGAAAGAACCTAAAGGTCTGGGGCATGCGGTATGGTGCGCAAGACGTTTTATCGGGGACGAGCCGTTCGGTGTATTGCTGGGCGATGATATCGTAACAGGTCAGAAGCCTTGCCTGCGTCAGCTGATGGATCAGTATGAGGAAACACAAAATTCCGTGATCGGCGTGCAGCGGGTTCCGATGGAATTCACGAACCGCTATGGCATCATTGAACCGGACCAGCAGGACGGACGTTTGTACCGAGTGAACAATTTTATAGAAAAACCGGCTCCAGGCACAGCTCCATCCGACTTGGCTATTATGGGTCGCTATGTGTTCTCGCCGAAAATTTTCAAATATCTCGATCTTCAGGAAAAAGGAGCTGGCGGTGAAATTCAGTTGACGGATGCAATCCAAAAGCTGAATCAGAGCGAGCGCGTGTACGCTTATGATTTTGAAGGTACACGTTATGACGTAGGTGAGCGCCTCGGATATATTCTAACCACACTTGAATTTGCACTCGCCAGCGATGATCTGAAGTATCCGGTTATGGAGGCCATGAATGAATGGTTAAAAAAGACCGAAAAAGCAACTACAGCAGGTTGAGAGGGGGTACGTCAGCATGAGCATGGAAAATTTACCGGAGGACGGCGAGGCTGTCATGTCAGGTAAAGCGTTTTACATGCCATACGGAAATACACAAATTCAGGATAAAACGTCTTACCTGGTCACAAAGCGTCTCCTTGATATGCTGCTGTCTTTCGTGGGTTTGATCGTCTTGCTTCCGCTTTTTGTGGTGGTGGGTGTGCTGATTAAGCTCGAAGATCCAAAGGGAAGCGTGTTTTTCAAGCAAATTCGGGTGGGCAAGAATGAGAAGTTATTCAACATGTATAAATTCCGTTCAATGGTGTCCAATGCCGAGGAGCTGAAAAACGATTTGATGGAGCTGAATGAAGTGAGCGGCGCCATGTTCAAAATTAAAAACGACCCTCGGATTACGAAGATCGGCAGCTTTTTGCGCAAGACGAGTATTGATGAGATTCCGCAGCTGTGGAACGTATTGGTCGGGGACATGACTTTAGTGGGTCCTCGCCCCCCACTGCCCAGCGAGGTTGAGCAATACTCCGATTATGACAAGCAACGCCTGATTGTAACACCGGGCTGTACCGGCTACTGGCAGGTGAGCGCACGTAACAGCGTTGGCTTCGATGAAATGGTGCAAATGGATTTGAAGTATATTCATGCTCGCAATACGTGGCTCGATCTTAAAATCATCATGAAAACAGGCGTTAAAATGCTGTTCTCCAAGGATGCTTACTGATGGATGCATTCAAGCGATGTCCCGCAGTGTCCGTCGTTATTTGCACCTATAACCGGGCGGACCTGCTGGAGAAAACGTTAATGTCCCTGTTGGAGCTGGAGGACCTTGCGCTGGCCGAGATCATTGTGGTCGATAACCGATCCACCGATCATACAGCGGCAACGATCAAAAGATTTAGTGTTGCACATGGTCAGGATATTCACCTCCGATATCATTATGAGCGCGAACAAGGGTTGTCTGCTGCTCGTAATGCAGGCATTACGTTATCGAGAGCAGACGTCATTGCTTTTCTGGATGATGATGCGATCCCGTGTGTTACATGGCTGCAAACGATTATGGCGGCCTTCGGGAACAATCCCGAGCTGACGGCAATGGGTGGAAAAATTGAGCCTATGTTTGAGGTGGAACGACCGGGGTGGCTAACAGGACCGCTTGAGCTTCCTTACACGATTATTGATCTGGGGTCAGCGGTCCGCGAATATCCGGTGGGACTGAATCCGTTTGGAGCCAACATGGCTATGCGCAAAACGGCCTTTGCTGCCGTCATGTTCCCGCTTCACTTGGGCAGAAAAGGAGATATCCTTTTGTCTGGTGAAGAGTCGTGGGTATTTGAGCAAATTCGTAAAAATGGTGGGACGATCATGTACCATCCTCACATGGCTGTGAAGCATTTTGTTCCGGCTACACGATTAACGAAGGAATGGATCATGAACCGCTACTACTGTCAGGGCATGTCTAACGCTGCACAGGCCGCTGGCTTGCTCGGCAACGTCATGCTGATGGCAAAGACGGCGGCCAAAGTATTATACATCACGGTGGATTCCCTGCTGGCACGTACTGAGGGCAGGAAGCTGTTGAACCGATGCAGGTTTGAAAGTATTCGTGGGACGCTGGATACATTGCGCAACCGGAAAAGCGAGTCAGCTGCGGGGTGAAAGATTGAACATGAGTAATTATCCTTGGACTTCCAGAATAAACACCATACAGCATGTTTTTATTTTTCTGCTGGGCGCTCTTGCTGTAGGAGTTGCGGCTACTTATCAGCCTGTAGTCAGTATTGCTGCGGTATGCTTGCTGCTTCTACTGGTCGTTTCGATCCACCACCCGGAGCGCATCAGCTATGCGGTTTTGCTAAGTACAGCAGTATCGGTAGATTCCCTGTATCAGGGCGGTGTGTTTGGTATTGAGATTTTGTCATTGTATAAATTGGGCATTTTGGCTCTGCTGGTGCCTTGCATGCTCGTATATGGCATTCGTCTCAAGTTCAGCTATCCGGTCTGGGCGTTGGTAATCATGCTGGGGATTACATTTGGATTTTCAGCATGGCTGCCTTTGCTAACGACCTCGATTGCAGTGAAGGCATTCGTCGGATTGTCACTCCCCTTCATTTTTCTATTGATTCAGTGGAAAAAGGATGTGGCGGATAAGCATATCCGGCTGATCAGTCTACTGCCGATCATCAGTGTGGTCATTGGATTGGGCCTGCAGACCGTAGGGCTGCATTCGTTTACCGATGTGGAATTTACGGGCGCGGTGAGAATACAAGGAGCGAACATACCGCCGCATCTGGCGATGCTCTCCTTTCTCGGAATTGCCGTCTCTCTGATTGAGATCAAGCGCAAGCCGAAGCAAGCTGCCTTTTATTACACTGTACTGGCATTGAATTTTCTAATCTTGATCGCCACCGGTACACGTGGACCGATTCTGGCATTGCTGTTGATGTTTGCTGTGTATCTGTTTGATATTGCCCGTCAGTACCTCAAAGGTAGAGTCAATTATTTGCTACCGCTGGCCGGATCGTTTTTGGTTGCTCTGGGGGCGGTGGCCCTGCAATGGAACAATTTAAAAAAACGCTCCTTCGAGCGGGAGACCGATACAGGCATTGACCTGTCGGGGCGCTCGGAGGCATGGGAATATTTTTTGAACAAAGTACATGATTACCCGTGGTCAGGCAGAGGGCTGGGTGCAGTAACGGTCGCGAACGACGGGACGCTATTCAATGGCTTTGTTGTACCGCATAACGAGTATATACGCTTTTATTTTGACACGGGATATATCGGCTGCGGGCTATTAATGCTTTCATTGCTGGTCGTGTTCGTTCTCATTTACCGGTCGCTTGCCAAATCGATCAAACCTTATTTTGCAAGCTTAATTGCGGGCTTTCTGATCTATTCGTTTTCAGATAACACGTTGTCGACGGTTCAGATGATTATTCCGTTTTGCTGGTATTTGAACACGTTATACCAGACGTCCACCCAAACCGATTTTTGCAAAGAGAAGTGATACGATGAGCAGAGTGAACATGTTCGATGTCAACTTTGATAATTACGATTTTAACGATTTACTCGAATTTATAGATACTTCTATTGTACATCAGCGTCATTCCTACATTTTGACCTGTAATGTCGATCATGTAATCAAGCTTCGCAAGGATGATGAATTCCGCAAGGTATATTCGGACGCAGGAGCTGTAGTGGCCGATGGAATGCCTATCATATGGGCGTCCAAGTTGCTGAAAAAGCCTCTCAAGCAAAAGGTGTCGGGATCAGATTTGTTCACCCGGCTGGGAGAGGCATTTGAGGATCGAGGCTATCGACTGTTTTTTCTGGGTGCGGCTGACGGTATACCGGAGAAGGCCATGCGCAACCTCCAGGAATCGTATCCGAATATGAATGTGGTGGGCTGCTACTCTCCTTCCTATGGCTTTGAGAAAAATGAGGAAGAGAACAGACACATTGTCCGCTTGCTTCAAGAGGCTCGCCCAGACATTGTTTTTGTTGGCGTAGGCGCACCCAAACAGGAAAAATGGATTTACAGATATTATGAGACTTACCGCGCTCCGATTTCGATTGGGGTGGGGGCAACCTTTGATTTTCTGTCTGGAAATGTGAAGAGGGCACCGAAGCTGATGCAGAAGACGGGATTTGAATGGTTTTGGCGGTTGTCTCAGGAGCCCAAACGCTTGTGGAAAAGATATTTGATTGAGGATTCACAGTTTCTTGTGCTGCTGTTTAAGGAAATGTTCAAGCAGGAGCGGATGAAGGGAGGTCAGGGGTGAGAAATATGAGTCGGTTGGCAGATCAGCAGATTTCCATTTGGTTGGGAAATCGGCGTGGAATCGGCATGATCGGCGTGGGGTTGCTGGCTTGCATGCTGCCACTCGCCATTGGATTTGTCAGCGCCAAGCTGAATCCCACCACGAGCCAACAGGGAGCCATATTGCTAGCGCTCGTTTTTCCGGCCTTCCTGCTGGCGATTTTTCAATCGCGGCTGCTGATTCCCTACACATTGCTGGTGTGGGCAGTGGGCCCGGAAATCCGTCGTATTGCAGACTGGCTGGAAGGGACGTATCACTCGGTTTCCTTGTTGAGCTTGGCACCACTGCTGGTGAGCAGCATGTTGATTATTCCCGTGCTGCGAGGCATTCATGAGGCGGAAAAACCTCTGACCCGGATTGCTGTGTTCTTTGGCATAGAATTGGGCTACGGAAGTGTCGTCGGGTTGTTCAAAAATGGCATTGTTTTTGCTTATGATTTAGCCAACTATGTCATCCCTTTGCTCCTGCTGCCTTATCTTGCGATTAAGCCCATGAAGGCGAAGGAGTTGGACCGACTGCTGTATTCATATGCCAATATTGCTGTGCTTGTAGCGATTTACGGCATTATTCAGTATTTGACGGTCCCTCCCTGGGATGCCTTCTGGATGAATCATGTAGAAATGAATTCCATTGGCTTACCGGAGCCGCTTCAAATTAGAGTTTTCTCTTCCATGAACTCGCCCGGTCCCTGCGCTATTTTCCTGGCGATGGCCCTTGTACCAATGCTGATGGAAAAACGGTGGCGCGGCACTTTGGGATGGATTGGCATCCTGCTGACGGTTGTGTGTCTCCTGATCACGCTGGTACGCTCGGCCTGGCTGATTGCATTCGTCATGTTGCTGGCCTACATTCTCAGTTCATCCTCCAAGGGGAAATGGAAGACCTTGTTTCAACTGGCTATTGTCGGTCTTCTTCTCTATATGATTGTTCCCAAACTCCCGGGAGCAGAGGGACTGGTGGCCCGCATGCAGACATTGACGGATATTCAACAGGATCATTCGTATAATGAGCGCCTGGATTTGCTGAATACGATGATTCCGGCGGTTGTGGGCAATCCGGTCGGGCAGGGGATCGGGAGTGTAGGAATTGGAACCAAGCTGGATAACGGCGGCGATCTTGGCGAACTTGGAATTATGGATAATGGCTATATTGCCATTTTCCTCACCTTCGGTATTTTCGGAGCATTCTTTTTCTTCGGTGGCCTGTTCGTTATCATCAAGCGCCTCCTTGTCCGTATTGCCGAGCGAGATTCCACTCAGCCTTACATCAGACTGGCGCTGGCTACGTGGGCTGGAGCTGTAGCCAGTCTGATATCAGATAACGGTTTTCCTGGTATGCGCGGCTATCTGATCTGGATGATGATCGGAATAGGACTGTGGGCGAAAGATGTCATCGCGGAAAGAAGGTAAAGGCTGTGCAAAACTTACAAACATTATCCGCACCTGTCCGGACACTATGGTCTACGGTGATTCGCTTTGCCAAAAGCAAGGATAATAGCTCGGCAGCAGTAAAAACGATGATATTCAGCATGCTGATTCTCGTCGTGAATATGCTGACTGGCGTGCTGACGGCCCGATTCCTGGGTCCTACCGGACGCGGGGAACAGACCGCCATGGTGAACTGGTCCCAGTTTCTCGCCTTCTGCATGAGCTTCGGTGTACCGTCTGCCTTGATCTACAATGCGAAAAAAAAACCGGAGGAAACGGGCAAGCTGTATGGACTCGCCTTGCTGCTGGCTACGATATTCGGTGGCCTGGCGACACTCGTCGGAGTATTTCTGATTCCTTATTGGCTGCGCTCCTTTTCCTCATCGGTCATACTGTTTGCGCAATGCTCCATGATGATGTGTCCGCTCATTGCGATTTCACAAATCAATAATGCATTGCTTCAAGTTCGATCGGAATACAAGCAGTACAATTTGTTTCGTTATCTCGTACCGCTGAGTACGCTGCTTGGTCTGGTGATCCTGATTCTTACGGGTCATATAAGCCCGTACACCTCAGCACTGGCCTATTTGCTGCCAGGCTTGCCGATTTATATCGGTGTGACGATTCGAATGATTCGGCTGTACAAACCAAAGATAAAGAACAGCTGGACACAATTCAAAAATCTCTTTACCTACGGTATGGGATCATACGGCAACGATCTGATGGGGCAGGTTTCTACCTATATTGATCAGATTCTGATTGCAGGCCTGCTCAGACCGGCTGATCTTGGTTTATATGCGGTAGCAGTCAGCCTGGCCCGAATGGTGAATGTATTTTCAACCTCGATTATTGTCGTGCTCTTCCCCAAAGCCTCCGGGCTGAATAAGGAGGACGCGGTGGCAATCACGTTTCGGGTATTTCGCGTGACTTCGACGGTAACCGTTTTGGCCGCGGTAATGCTGACGCTGATTGCTCCGTTGGTATTTACATTGTTATATGGTCCAGAGTTTAAGCAAGCACTTACGGTATTCCGGTTTCTGGTGCTTGAGGTTGCTATCAGTGGAGGGACCATGGTATTGGCACAACAATTTATGGCGCTGGGCAAGCCCAAGCTGGTGACCATTTTACAGGGTGTCGGATTGGCGCTCGTTATTCCATTGTTGTCCATACTTGTTCCAAAATACGGTTTGACGGGTGCAGGGATAGCGATGCTGTCCTCGGGGATTCTACGGTTCGTTTTCATTTTATGCAATGTTAAATTCGTTCTGAAAATGAAAATTCCAAGACTGGTTATTTCCAAACAAGATTTCCAATGGCTCCGATCAACAATGGCACACTACATCCGGAAAAAGCCAGTTAACGGTTAGATAAAGAAGGAGGCACCCGCTAATGAACCACATGTCTAGCGTTCCCGCGGACAATCGGATATCCGTAGTTATTATCGCTCAGGATGACGGCATCCGCATCTCGGCTGCCATTGAATCCTGCAAGCCCTTTGCGGACGATATCGTCGTCATTGACGGAGGGAGCAAGGACAATACGATTCAGGTAGCTGAATCATTGGGCTGTCGGGTGTTTTCCAACCCGTGGCCGGGCTATGCAAAGCAGCGCATGTTTGGTGTCGATAAAGCGGAATTTGATTGGATTTTCCTGATTGATACGGACGAGGTGGTGGATGCAGAGCTGCTTGGAGATTTACTGAAGGTGAAGGAAACACTCCATGATCCGGCCAAAGCATATTCCGTGTTTCGGATTGGCGATTTTCTCGGCAAATGGATGAACAAAGGCGAATACCTCGTTCGTCTGTACAATCGGCGTATTTATGGCATTACGAACAGTCTTGTTCATGAAATGCCGGATGTAGCTTCTTCCCAGATTGTCAATCTGGACGGGGTGCTATGGCATTACGGCTTCCGCAGCATCAGCGATCATATGACACGTTTTAACAAATATACGGATCTTGAAGCAGAGACGGCATTTAACAAAGGCAAATCCTTTCGGATTACCAGACTGCTGCTGCGGCCCCCTGCCCGCTTTGTCCAGAAGTATTTTGTTCAGGGCTTATACCGCAAGGGGGTGGCAGGCTTTGCCGTAGCGGTCTTCTGGGTGATGTATGAGTTTCTCGTCTGCTTCAAGCATTATGAGCTGACCAAGCGGCGAAAAAAGTTAAAGATTGTGGATGATGGACAGACCGATCAGAAAGGAGAAACCAGCTATGTCGTACAATAACGGTTTTCGGATTGCGGCAACGGGTCTTAGCTGGCCGTCCCTGCAGCCAGGGGGGCTAAACACATATTTCAAATCCATCTGTGAGCAGCTGACGGCAGAGCGCAATACGCTGGATGCTTTGATCTGTACTGACGAGCAGCCGCAGGCGCCCGAGCGTATCCGAATTCATTCGATTGGGAGCAAGCAGCAATCCATTTGGAAGCGTAGAGATCTCATGCAAAAATATGCAGCAGAGCTGTTCGACAAGCAACCGGTGGATGTGCTGTATTCCCATTTTGCCCCCTATGGTGTCGGACCGGCGCTGGAGGCGAAAAAACGCGGGATTCCCGTCGTTACTACCTTTCACGGCCCGTGGACAGAGGAAATGAAGATCGAAGGGCAGGGCCTCAAGCATCTGCTGAAAACGACAATGGCTAGATCCATTGAGATGAAGGCCTATGGTTTGGCGGACAAATTTATAGTGCTGAGCGAGACCTTTCGGGATATTTTGCATGAGCACTATAAGGTTCCGCTTAGCAAAATCCATATCATTCCCGGCGCGGCGAATGTAGAAAGGTTCCATCCGGCAGAGAATCGGGGAGCCGTGCGGGAACGGCTGAATTTGCCACAAGATGCGACGATTGTGCTGACCGTCCGTCGTCTTGTTAACCGAATGGGACTGCTGCAGCTACTTCGAGCATGGCGACGGGTAACCGAGCGTCATCCTGATCATCTGCTGCTGATTGGGGGGAAGGGCCCCTTGATGGAGGAACTGGCTTCCAAGGTGGCGGAATACAACCTTCAGAACCATGTTCGGCTGCTCGGTTATGTGTCGGATGAGGAGCTTCCGCTGTATCATCAGGCTTCAAATCTATTCGTTGTGCCGACACAGGCACTGGAGGGTTTCGGTCTGATCACGGTGGAGGCGATGGCTTCAGGGCTGCCGGTGTTGGCTACTCCTGTGGGCGGCAACAAGGAGATTTTAAGAGGATTCCGACCCGAGCTATTGTTCCAGGGAACAGACAGTGAGGCCATCGCTCAGGGACTCCTGCGTGCGCTGGATCATCCTGAGCTTCTTCCGAACGCAAGGGAGTGCCGGGAGCACGTTCTGAGCAAATATACGTGGGGACATGTAGCGGAGCAGGTGGAAGATGTGTTCCGGCAGGTTCTTGACAGAAAGGCGGCGGCGAAATGATGAGAGTGGCTTATATTGACCATACGGCAAGATGGAGCGGCGGTGAGGTCGCGTTGTATAACATCCTGACGAATATCGGGGAACATATCGACCCGCTTGTCATTTTGGCGGAAGAGGGCGATTTGGCGGATCGGCTCAGGCAGCGTGATATCGACGTGCGTATCGTTCCACTGGACGATTCGATTCGTAATCGGGGGCGGAACGCCGTGAATCTGGGTGCGCCTGCGGCAGCCTATCGATTGCTGGCTTACGGCAGAAAACTTGCGCCCTTGCTCCGCGAGGAAAAGGTTGTGTGTGTTCACACCAACTCGCTCAAGTCCGCGCTGTATGGTGCAGTAGCTGCCAAGTCGGCAAAGCTTCCGCTGATCTGGCACATCCGTGACCACATTGGTCCGCCTTACCTGAAGCCAATCGTAGCCAAAGGCATTCGGCTGATGTCGCGTTTCTTGCCCAATGGGGTCATAGCCAATTCCAAATCCACGCTGAGTGCGCTGGAGCTGCCCCCGGACAAAAAGACGCTCGTCGTCTACTCCGCTTTTGCCAAAGCCATCACGGCTCGTGATGCGTCTGCAAATCCACGGACCGATGACTCGTTTAATGTCGTACTGGTCGGCAGACTGGCGGAATGGAAGGGGCAGCATATTTTGCTGGAAGCAGCCCGCTCCTTTTTACCGGATAAGCGGGTGAAATTCTGGCTGGCCGGGGACGCATTGTTCGGTGAAGAGGAATATAAGAGCCGCTTGGAATCCACGATGCGCGAATACGGGCTGGATAACGTCAATCTGCTGGGACATGTCGATGACATTCAAGGCCTGATGCAGCGCTGTGATTTGCTGATCCACACCTCTATTACGCCGGAACCATTCGGCCAGGTCATTATTGAGGGCATGGCGGCAGGGCTGCCGGTGATTGCCTCAAATGAGGGTGGACCGAAGGAAACTGTAGTGCCGGGCGAAACCGGACTGCTCATTGAACCGGGCGACCCGGCCAAGCTGGAGACGGCCATCCGCTGGATGCTGGAACATCCGCAGGAGCGTCAGCACATGGGTGAGAAAGGGATGGAACGAGTCAAGCAGCATTTTGTCATCGAGAACACGGTTAAGGATATAGTTCATTACTATAAGGGTTTGTTGGCAGGAGTCTGACCGACATTCGCGTTAAAGGATGATTCAGATGAAAATAGCGATAGCACATGATTACTTAATCCAAATGGGCGGGGCAGAAAGGGTGGTAGAGGTATTCCACGATATGTATCCGGAGGCTCCGATCTTCACAACGGTGTTCAGCGACGAACGCCTGTCAAGCAACTTGAAGGATGCGGATATTAGAGCCACCTGGCTGCAGAACCTCCCGGGAGTGAAGGCCAATTTCAAAGGAGTGCTGCCGCTGTATCCCATCGCTATCCGTGATTTTGATTTTAGGGATTTCGACATTGTGTTAAGCTCCAGCAGCGCATTTATGAAAAGCATCCAGGTACCTAAACATACGTTTCACATTTGTTACTGTCACACACCGATGCGGTTTGCCTGGGATTACGATACATATATGGCCCGGCAGTCCAAATCCAACCTGCTCAAAAGCATGCTCAAGCTGTACATGAATCGGTTGAAAACATGGGATGCCAAAACTTCTCGCAACGTAGACCAGTTTGTCGCCAATTCTTCCGTCGTCAAGCGGAGAATTCTGCACTATTACCAACGGGAGGCGGATGTTATTTTCCCTCCTATTAATACGTCACGTTTCGAACGTGCTGCAAGCATCGGTGATTATTACCTGATCGTATCCCGATTGGTGTCCTACAAGCGCATCGATCTGGCGATCGAGGCATTCAAACGCAACGGTCTCAAGCTGCGCATTGTCGGTGAAGGACCGGACCGTAAAAGACTGGAGTCCATGGCTTCCCCGAACATTGAGTTTCTCGGCAGGCTTGAGGATCAAGAGGTTAACAAGCTGATGGCAGAATGCCGGGCGCTCGTTTTTCCGGGAGAAGAGGACTTTGGTATTACGCCTTTGGAGGCGAATGCAGCCGGACGGCCTGTCATCGCTTTTCAGGGCGGAGGCGCGCTGGATACCATTGTCCCTAATGTGAACGGTGTGTTTTTCCGCAAGCATGAGGTGGACGATGTGCTGGAAGCAGTCGCCAGGGTCGAGCAGCATGCATGGAATGTGGATGACATCATCACCCATGCCCGTAAATTTGATGAAAATACGTTCAAGGATCAATTGAAAAAGTATGTAGAGCAAGCCTATGTGAACTTTCTAAAAGGAGGATGAACGGAATGAAGCTGGCTGTAATCGGTACTGGATATGTTGGGCTCGTCTCGGGCGTATGTTTTGCACACAAAGGTAATGAGGTGATTTGTGTCGATCTGGAGCAATATAAAATCGACATGCTGAACCGCGCAGAATCTCCGATTTATGAACCTGGTATTGAGGAATTGATCTCGCTGAATAAGGAAGCTGGCCGTTTGGAGTTTACCTCGAATTTGGCCGATGCGGTACGTCGGTCGGATATCGTTATTTTGGCAGTAGGTACACCTTCTCTGGCTAACGGTGAGGCGAATCTGTCTTACATTGAGCAGGCGGCTGCCGATGTCGGGAAAGCGATGAACGGGTACAAGATTATTATGACCAAGAGTACTGTACCTGTCGGAACAAACGAAAAGATCAAAGACGTAGTGTCCCAGCATACGAATTATTCATTCGACATCGTATCTGCTCCGGAATTTCTCAGAGAGGGCTCTGCCATCAACGATACGCTTCACCCGGATCGCGTCATTATTGGTTTGGACAATGCGGGGCTGCGTGAAACGATGGTTACCCTGCATCAGGTGTTCACGGATAAAATCTATGTGACCGATATCCGCAGTGCTGAAATGATCAAATATGCATCCAACGCATTTCTGGCAACCAAAATTTCATTCATTAATGAAATTGCCAATATTTGCGAAAAGGTTGGCGCGGACGTAACCTGCGTGGCTGACGGTATGGGCATGGACAAACGGATTGGTTCCTCTTTCCTGCAAGCAGGCATCGGGTACGGGGGCTCCTGCTTCCCGAAAGATACGAATGCGCTCATCCAAATTGCGGGTAATGTAGACTATGAATTTAAATTGTTAAAATCGGTAGTCGAGGTTAACACCGACCAGCGCTTTATGATCGTATCCAAGCTGCGTGAATCGCTGGGGCAGCTGCATGGCGTGCCGATCGGTATTTGGGGCTTGGCCTTCAAACCGAATACAGACGACATTCGTGAAGCACCGGCGCTGGAAATTGTAGAAACGCTCATTCAGGCAGGCGCTATTGTGAAGCTGTATGACCCGATTGCGATGGATAAATTCAAGGAGCGTGTGAATCACCCGAATATTGTATGGTGCTCCTCCCCGCAACAAGCCGCCGAAGGAAGCGATGCCGTGTGCTTGCTGACAGATTGGGAAGAGTTCAAAAAAGTCGATCTCGTACAGCTGTCTTCCGTTTTGCGCAAGCCTGTTCTGATTGACGGCCGTAATGTATTCACAGAGGATCAGATTCAAAGCTCCGGGCTGGAATACTACTCCGTGGGTCGTCCGCGGATGAGCGGGTGGAATCGGGATAAGGTGGAAGCTTAAAAAGTGACTTTGGCGGTGTTGGGGGCGCTGCGCGTTCCATTTGATCTTCCGATCGCTGTTGCAGCGGGATTCCTGGATTGTATAAAACATTCCAAGGTAAGAATCCCATTGCAAAGGCGAACGCTGACGCTTCTACAGATTCAAATGGCCCGCTTCGCTGCTTTTACCGCATAAAGTCACGATTTTTAACCTCCCACCTTATGGGGGAGGTAGAAAGGGCGTATCGGAAGAAGCGGCACGCTTGAAGCCGCTCCTTCCGATCAAGGCCGCCATGCGGCTGCGCCGCGCCCGAACGTCTTTACAGGCTGACCGGACTTAATAATGTCCGGTCGTGCCTTTTTGCAATAAACGGTATGATCGGCATGATGCATTTTTGAGTAGCGCAGGGATGGATTTGAATCTGGAGAAGCGAAGCGTTCGCCTGAAAGCTTTCCAAAGGAAAGTTCGCATCGGAAGCATAAGCTTGGAACGGGATTCAAACCTTTATACGGTTTTATACAATCGAATGAATCCCGGTCCAACAGCGATCGTAAGATCAAATGCAGCCCGTAGCGGGCTACTCAACCTTGCCCATCCGATCACCCACACATTATAGAGAGGAAGTGGAGAGTTATGAAGCTCGTACTTTTGTCTGGTGGTTCCGGTAAAAGATTATGGCCTTTGTCTAATGATTCCCGTTCCAAACAATTTTTAAAGGTACTGGAGAGCCCGGAGGGGATTTCGGAATCTATGGTGCAGCGGGTATGGAGACAGTTGGGGGACAACCAATTATCTGAGTCCTCGTTCATTGCGACAGGGAGAGCACAGGTCGAAATGATCCAGAGCCAGGTCGGACAGGATATACGTATCATTGTTGAGCCGGAACGTAGAGATACCTTCCCTGCCATTGCGCTGACAGCAACTTATCTATATTCCATTGCTGGTGTTTCGCCTAATGAAGTTGTTGCTATATTGCCTGTAGATCCTTATGTAGAGGATGCTTTCTTTGCTACAGTTGCCCAGTTGGAGCACACACTTCAGGAGAGTGAAGGCAAGCTTGCATTAATTGGAGTCGTTCCTTCCTATCCATCTGAGAAATATGGTTATATTATTCCAAAAAATGATGCCACCCAAGGGAGCACAGGCTACCGTGAAGTGAGCCACTTTCAAGAGAAACCCGACCGTGAGCAGGCGGAGCGTCTAATTGAACGCAATGCTCTATGGAACTGCGGGGTTTTTGCATTCAAATTAAGCTATTTGCTTGATATCTTGGCAGCCAAGGGTTTGCCGCTGAACTATGAAGAAATGCAAAAGCAATACGCATCTCTGGAAAAAATCAGTTTTGACTATGAAGTAGTCGAGAAGGAGAAGGACATTGTGGTTCTTCCGTATGATGGATTCTGGAAGGACTTGGGCACCTGGAATACGCTCACAGAGGAAATGTCCCATCAGCAAGTGGGCAGAGGGGTAGTAACGGAGGATTGCGTCAACACAAGTCTCATTAACGAGCTCGACATTCCTGTGGCGATTATCGGGACAAATGATCTCATTGTTGCCGCCAGCCCGGACGGTATTCTTGTGACCAATAAGGCGGAAAGTCCACGCATTAAGGAAGTGCTTAAGGCTCATGATCAGCGTCCGATGTACGAGGAGCGTCGTTGGGGGCAGTATCGAGTTGTGGATTATGTAAAGTACGATGAAGGCAACGAGGTGCTGACCAAACGAATCCGCGTGCGCAAAGGTAAAAATATCAGCTACCAGTTGCATTTCAAACGCAGTGAAATCTGGACCATTATCAGTGGTGAAGCGGAAATTATTTTGAATGAAAAGCTGCACAAAGTGAAGGCTGGTGATGTCGTGCGTATTCCTGAAGGAACGAAGCATAGCATTTTGGCCGTGACCGATGTGGATTTGATTGAGGTGCAAACGGGGTCTGAGCTGGTCGAGGAGGATATTGTACGTTTTTGCATGAATTGGAATGAAATTTCTCGTCACCAATTTATTTCATAAATTTCTTCGTAAAAATGAAAAAAAGACGAATTGATGAATATTTATAGCCCGAACTGTCGAAAATGCACGAAAATCTGTAAATTCTTGCACTTGACCTATTAAATTTTGGTAAAAAAAAGTCGATACTTAGGGTAAGAAGGAATCCAAACTCCTTCCAACGATAAACGCAGCCCTGTCGAAAGGTAGGTACGCAAAGCTAAAGGGCCTTCCGTAGGGATGGCAGCCTGGCTACCGAAAGGAAGAGCAAAAGTGAGATTCGATTTTATTCCTCTGTATCGACTGATACGCCATGCACTCCCCGTAGTTATACTTTTTTCTTTGTTGCCCGTCGGTTTTGGTGAATCTCTGTCCGTGGCGAATGCCGCTGCATTACAGCCTGTTGATTCGGACGCTTCTACTCAGGCCCGTGAACTATACAGCTATTTACTCAGCATCTCGGGGAAAAAAATAATCACCGGTCAGCATGATTATTTGGAAAGTCCAGATGAACTAAGTAACAAGATCCAAAAAATCAGTCAGTCGTATGTGGGTGTGCACGGCTATGAGATGGGAGCCATCTCCGGCCAATCTGCCGATACGGAAGCAGAGCAACGTAAAAATGTCGTCGATAGTGCTATCCGCTGGAACAGATCCGGTGGCATTGTGACGATGACTTTTCATGAAGCACTGCCAGGTAGACCACTGACTTGGGCCAATGTGCAGGCGAAAGTAAGTCAGACGGAGTTCAATAAATACGTGACGCCAGGCACTACGCAATACAACCTCCTCATTGCCGATCTGGATAAGGTCGCTGTATCGTTAAAGCAGCTTCGTGATGCGGGTGTTCCGGTTTTATGGAGACCTTATCACGAAATGAACGGTGACTGGTTCTGGTGGGGAAACAAAAACAATTTCAATCAGCTATGGAATATCATGTATGACCGTTTTGTAAACACACATCAATTGAACAATTTGTTGTGGGTATGGAGCCCGAATGCTCCTAATTCGTACACCTTTCCGTATACCCCTAAATATCCGGGAGATGACAAGGTGGACATCTTGGCTGTAGACATTTACAACAATGATTTTAAACAAAGTCATTATGAAGAACTGCTCGGATTGGCAGGGAATAAGCCGATTGCCATCGGGGAACACGGTGAGATGCCAAGCTCCGAGGTATTACAGGCTCAGCCCAAATGGGTGTATTCCATGACTTGGGGCAAGATGCTCTCGGAGAATAACACAACGGATCAAATTCAGGATTATATGAATGATTCGAGGAGCTTGACGCGAGATGATGTGGAAAATGGATTGGCAGCCATTCAACAACCCGGGACAGATGTACCGACCATACCGGATGGGGGGCAAAGCGATCCTTTCCCGGCTCCGCCAGTAGTGATCGTTCCCCCGGCTCCGGCGCCTCCTTCTGTTTCGGATGAGGTTTATGCGAACGGGCTGCGGGGCGAGTATTTTAACAACATGAATCTGGATGGTAGTGCTGCTTTGGTCCGTACAGATAGCAAGCTGGACTACAACTGGCGTGCTGCTGCAGCTGATGCCAAGGTGAATGCTGATCAGTTCTCGGTTCGCTGGACCGGTAAAATAAGGCCTCAATATAGTGAGACCTATACATTTACAACGATATCCGATGATGGTATCCGCGTATGGGTAGACGACAAGCTGATTATTGATAGCTGGTTCAAACAAAGCTGGACAGAGCGTAAGGGCAGTATCACCTTGCAGGCGGGGAAAATGGTAGATTTAAAAGTTGAATACTATGATGAAAAAGGCGACGCGATGGCACGTCTGATGTGGGAAAGTCAGCATGAAGCGAAAGCGGTTGTTCCCGGTAACGCTTTGTTTCTTCCTTAATAGATTCTCTTTCCCGGTCAAAAATTTTGAGGAGAGAGAGTGGATTATATGATGAAAAAATGGTTGACCCACAGGTATACGGCAGTATTATCAGGGCTTTTTGGGATCGCAATAATAGCGCTGATTGCTTGGTTGATTTACACGCCTTCAAGGAGCGTAGAACTGCAGACGGATAAAGTAGCGGCAGCCAGTCCGGTATGGAAGCTGGGTCAGAGGGATGACTCTTCGGCGGAATTTAAAGGGCTGGTCGATAGAAAAAGTGTCAATATTTCCGCCTCTGCTGCTTCTACCGAGACGTCTGCCAAAGGAGCAGCGGCAGTGATGTCCGTAGCAGAGAATACATCGGCCCCGGTATTGCTGGGCAGTGGAGATATTCCTCCCGGCTTGAATGCGTCCATGAATCCCGAATTGTCGCTCCAGTATACGCTGGATCAGGTTCCTCCCAATGGGATGATATTCCGTGTACGGATATTGGATGCGGGCAAAGCTGTTCCGCAAATGGCTGTATTTTCAAATCATCAGCTGTCCGGTATTATTCAGATCGCCGGGGTTTCCGGTACGGGCAGTGCATATAACTACAAAAGCAACTATGAGCTGTATATCCCTAAAGAGCAATTGCAAAGCGGTGTTAACGTACTCAAGCTAAAGACAGCGCGCTGCCTATACTGCTCCTCTGCAGAAGATAAAAATGTGTGGTGGACTTGGGATGACTTGAGCTTGGAGACGTTAGCTTCACCTGCAACTGAACCGATACACGGTAAATATATATTGACTGGAACGAATGTGAACAACAAAGAATTCTATTATGATCAGGGTGCGGTCAAGCATTTACCATACGTTCTCAAATGGCTGGGAATTGCTTATAGCGGCAATGTCATGAGGGTCACCTGTGCCAGCAATGTGGGCAAGGCTTGTACAGACGCGGATGATTACTATCAAACGTTGAAGCAGTATAATATGCAATCGTCTGCTCTGTACTTATATACGGGCGATATCAAGCTGCAAAGGGATGGTTCTCTGCCAGAGACGGCCAAGCAAAAATTGCGCGATTATGTAAAAAAATATGGTTCATACCTTCAATATTATGAAGTAGATAACGAACCCGGGTTGTTTAATCGCTCGAAGGCAGTCAATCTGGCTGTGGCCAAGTGGTTTAACACGGAAGGCAAGCAATTGGCACCGCATCTCAAAACCGTAGCGCCGGGCTGGGCCTATTGGCCTACGTACTCCACCAAGGCTTGCAAAAATCAAGTTGGAGGCACGCTCAAATGTGGTGACCCGGATGGATGGGAAAGAGATCCGGCGCAGCGTAAGCAGTTGGAGGACGTCACCGACCTGACCAATGGACACGCCTATGGTGAATCCTATAACGAAGAGAGCGGAGGCAGTTTCGTTCAAAATCTGAAAACCTTTGGCGGTTCGAGCAACGGGCTGGCCAAGAAGATGCTGAACACGGAGTTCGGTACGAACGATACGCATCGGGACAACCCTGAGTACGGGGCCAGTCAGCCACAAGCAGCCGCTTTTGACCGTATTATGCGTTCGCAAATCGGGTTTGCTGATATGTTTATCCAGCATGCTGCGTTTTATAAGGATTATACGCTGTTTAAAACCGGCTTTGATCTGCAAAGCCACAACCCGGCAAGCACAGAAATTTATCCGTTCGGGGAAGGGCAGGACAGTCGTGTAAAGATCATGAGACGTTTGAGTCTGGCATATGCCACCCACGGCAAACCGCTGACCTATACGGTGCTGAATCGAGAGGATACCAAGGATAAGATGGTCTACGTTCGTGCAGTGGACACGTCCAAGCTTAAACCGCTGGCAGGCAGTGGCGCTACCTCGGACAAATTGCTGGTGAACCTGGTGAATTTCGAGGATTCAGCACAGACCATTCGCGTACGGGTAACGATGCCGAAAGCCGGTGTGTACGCTGGTGAGCGTTTTGGAGCCGGCGCTACCTACAGTCAGGCACAGCGTTCCATATCGGGACTCAAGGCTTCACCTGCCCTTGATTTTGAAGAAAAGCTGGGTCCTGGTGAATCGGTACAATATATTTTGGAACTGAAGAGTACGGATCAGTCCACAGCCTCAGCCCCGACAGGGGTAAAAGCCGCCTCTGTTCAGGATGGGGCGGTAAAGATTGATTGGCTTCAGGCAGAAGGCGTATCCTCCTATGATGTACTGCGTGCAGATGGGACAGACGGGGTTTATCAGGTAATTGCCTCGCAAGTAGCGGGAAGCACCTACACGGATCGTACAGTGAAAGCCGGAAGCCACTACGCCTACAAGATCCGAGCGACCGGAGGCACCCAGATATCTCAAGCAGCCGAGGTTGCTTAATGATTACTGCGAGCAGTATAGGACCTTGGCTGAAGAATACCCGTCTGATATCGCCAAAAAAACAAAAGAGAACCTATCAGGAAAAATAGGACCTGACAGGTTCTTTTTTTATTAATAAATCGTACTGAATTGGCAATACATTACGTATAATGGAGAAAAAAACACGAAAATCCTTTAAAATTCTCGCCATAAGACGACAACATTGCAGGTATGTATTCATATATAATAGGTTTGTTCATAACAATACATACATGGGTTGTAGGGAATCTTTTTCCAGTGACTAAGAATAAAAAAGTGAGGTTAGTGCTGAATGAACAAGGAGACAGAATCAAGGGTGGACAGCCCTCTTCTTCGGAACAACGCACGGAGAGCAGGCAAATCTGTCATCCGCCTAGACATCCGTGACATCTTGCTCCAATGCGGCATTACGATGCCAGAATGGATAGAGAGCGACCTAGACAAAACCAAGTGCCGGAAGGACAAGCACGTGTAATTCCTTCCGGCTGTCTTCTTTATTTCATCATTCGTTCCATACGGACAAACGCGATAAAGCGCTTGGCTTCTTCCTCAGACAAGGTACGTCCGTCAATCGTCAGGTTGAAACGCTGCAGAATATCCTCATCGGACAGTTCCAGCTGATCCACAAACTCCTTCACATCTGAATCCAATATCGCTGTAGGATGGCTCGTGCGTCCCACCAGGTAATCAATGGTTACTCCGAAAATATCGGCAAGCTTGTTCAGGATCTCAAAGTCTGGTTTGCGTCTATTTTTTTCATAGTGAGAAAGAGCCGCCCGCGTAATTCCGAGGGATTGCGCTAGTTCCTCTTGTTTTAATCCCTTATGTTCCCGTAATTCAGCGATTCGGGTTCCATAATTCATCTTTTTTTCCTCCTGAATACAAGGTTGAGAAAGTGAGAAAAGCAATTTTACACTTGACAAGATACAATTTGTATCATAAATTAGTTATGTAAGTTACATATTGTATCACTATTTTGTAGTATTCACGGATGTCATGGTTTATATACTTTAACAGGCCACCGATGATCAAGCATTTGTGCTTAATCGCTGGCTAGACCTGCTATGCGCTATTATATAACATTTTACTATAGATTAGAGGCTCATGCATCGTTCTTTTCCCCGGTGTGCAGAGGATCAGTACAAGCGTTATCACATCGAAAACAAGTCAATCAGGGAGGTCTGGTCTTGTGCAGTTGAAAGAGTACATCCGTGTGATCCGAAAAAGAATGTGGTTGATTGGGAGTATCGTGCTGCTGGTATGTGCTGTAGTGGGCATAAAAAATGTATACTTTACCCCGCAAGTGTATGAAGCGACGGCAAAGCTTATTATCAACCAGACGCCGCGACCGGATCGTGCAGGTGTCGTCGATTACAGTGTCGTACAAACGAATATAGCCTTAACGAACTCCTATAAGCAAATCATGATCTCCTCGGCGATTATGGATCAGGTGGTCGCCAGCTTCCCCGATCTTAAGGTTACTCCGACAGTTCTGGCTCAGAAATTAAGAGTGAACACCGCCGGTGATTCACAGGTCATGGATGTGACAGTTCGCGACTTATCGTATACAAAGGCTGTGAAAACCGTCAATGCGGTAGCCAAAGTATTCAAACGACAAATTCCCTCTATCATGAAAATGGACAATGTCACGATTCTAAGTGAAGCCAGTTTGACTGACCCGGCAATTCCTGTGAACAGTAATCCCGCTGAACAGATGTTTATTGCCTTTGCCATCTCCTTGTTGCTGGGTATAGGCTTGGCATTTTTGCTGGAGGTATTGGATGACACCTTTAAGAATGAGGAGGATATTGAAAAAGAACTCGGCCTGCCGACTCTGTCTTTGATTACGAAAATGAAAAAAGAAGATAAACGCTCTGACAGCTCCACTACAACTCCTAAACAGGTAGGTGAAGGACAATATGCCGCGATTAATCAATAATCAGCTGGTCACATCCCTGCATGCCCAGTCTTTCGTTTCGGAGGAATATCGTATGCTCCGCACAAACATCCAGTTTTCCTCTATAGACGAGCCGATTGAGGTTATGATGGTGGCGTCTGCTCAGGCGGGAGAGGGCAGGACGGTCACGATTAGCAATTTGGCTGTAACCTATGCGCAAGAGGGAAAAAAGGTGCTGGTTATGGATATGGATTTGCGTCGCTCCTCCTTGCATCATATGTTTGGCTTGCGCAATCATACGGGACTGACTCGGGTACTTGCCAATCAACAGGCGTGGCAGGATGTGGTTCAGGAAACCGGGATTGACCAACTGCATGCGATGACAGCCGGACCGAACCCGCCCAATCCGTCCGAAATGCTCAGCTCCCGCAAAATGAAGGCTCTGCTGGTTGAGTTAAAAGAACATTATGACGTGATCCTGATGGATACGCCGCCATTGCTGTCTTTTCCGGATGGCCTCATTATTAGCTCTATGTGTGATGGTGTCATTTTGGTCGTACAGGCAGGGAAGGTCAAAAAGGATGTCGTTAAGAAAGCAAAAGCCCACTTAGAACGAGTGAAGGCGCGCATTTTGGGCGTAGTGCTCAACAATGTGAAGCGATCGAATACCCGCGCGCAGCGTGGAATGGAGGAACGCAGCCTGACATAACTAAAAAGAAGGTGATCGAAAAATATTAAAAATTCCTTTAACAATGTACAAGTGAAACTTAATGATAAGAGAGTGAGGTGATGAAACGTGTCTTCTTCCCGCTCAAACGAGGCAGAAGTTTTGGGCGCGTCAGTGGATGTATACTCGGTCGCTCACAGGCTTGAACGGCGCCAGGGATTGAGCCTGTATCCGTTCGTGAAGCGCAGCATGGACATTATCCTGTCTTTCATCGGCATCATCGTGTTATGCCCGGTATTTCTGCTCGTGATTTTGCTGATTAAGCTGGAGGACCCGAAAGGAAGCGCGTTATTTTACCAAATTCGTATTGGCAAACATGAGCGTCCATTTCGCATGATCAAATTTCGTTCCATGGTATCAGATGCTGAGGACCAATTGTCTGCACTGCTGCTGGAAAACGAAATCGAGGGTGCCATGTTCAAAATGCGGAATGATCCGCGAATTACCCGTGTGGGCCGATTTCTCCGCAAAACGAGCATCGATGAGCTGCCGCAGCTATTCAATGTGCTGCGTGGGCAAATGAGTCTGGTAGGTCCCAGACCACCGCTGCCAAGAGAAGTCCATGATTACACAGTGAGAGATAAGCTGCGTCTGACGGTTACACCGGGTTGTACCGGGCTATGGCAGGTCAGCGGTCGCAATCATCTGAGCTTTAACGAGATGGTAGAACTGGATTTGGAGTACATATCCAGACGCAGCTTACGCACAGATATGATCATCATGCTCAAAACATTTCGTGTACTGCTGGGCTCCAACGATGCGTATTAAAGTCATTTTAACAAGGAAGGGTAGGGGATAGGCATGGATCTTCATTCCAATATATATGTAGCCGGGCACAACGGGCTGGTAGGTTCCGCTATTGTTCGAGCGCTTGAGGGAGCAGATTACCAGCATATTATTACTCGCACCAGTCGTGAGCTGGATCTGCGCAACAAGGAGGCCGTAGATCACTTTTTTGAAACAGAGCCTGTGGATTATGTGTTTTTGGCAGCGGCCAAGGTTGGGGGGATTTTGGCGAACAACGAATATCCGGCTGATTTTATCCGCGACAATCTGCTCATTCAAACGAATGTGATTGATGCGGCATACCGGGCCAATGTAAGCAAGCTGTTGTTCCTCGGCTCTACCTGCATTTATCCCAAATTTGCTCCGCAGCCCTTGCGGGAAGAGTATCTGCTTACCGGTGAGCTTGAGCCTACCAACGAAGCCTATGCGATTGCTAAAATTGCCGGAATTAAAATGTGTCAATCCTACAATCGCCAGTATGGAACCCGTTTTATTTCGGTGATGCCGACGAATTTATATGGCCCGGGGGACAATTTTGACCTCCAGACCTCTCATGTGCTGCCCGCGCTCATCCGCAAGTTTCATGAAGCCAAGCTGAATCAAGCTCCAACTGTAGAAGTATGGGGCTCCGGCACGCCGCGTCGAGAATTTCTTCATTCTGATGATTTGGCGGAAGCCTCCCTGTTCCTGATGAACAACTATGAAGGAAATGAAATTGTGAATATCGGGGTGGGTGAGGATATTTCCATCCGTGAGTTGGCTGAACGGGTGAAGGATGTGGTCGGTTATGAGGGGGAAATTACTTTTAATACATCCGCTCCTGACGGAACGCCACGCAAGCTGGTAGACGTGTCGCGAATTGCCGGTTTGGGCTGGTCGGCGCGTATTTCGCTGGAAGAGGGATTAAGGTCTGTGTATGAGGCATTTCAAGGTCTGAACCTGGTTGAACAATAAAAAAACGGTGGGGGAATTGGAATGAAAAAAGCGCTGATTACAGGGATTACCGGACAAGACGGATCTTATCTGGCTGAGTTGCTGCTGTCCAAGAATTATGAGGTATACGGGGTACGCAGACGCACCAGCACGCCGAATTTTGAAAATGTAGCCCATATCCAAAATGACATCCACTGGCTGTCCGGTGATATGACCGATCTGGCTTCCCTGATTGAAGCCGTCCGTCAATCCGACCCGGACGAGGTCTACAACCTGGCTGCTCAATCCTTCGTAGCAGCTTCATGGCCACAGCCCCTGGCTACAGGACAGCTTACAGCGCTATCCGTCACCAATATGCTGGAGGCCGTTCGGATTGCCAAGCCGGAGGCGCGGTTTTATCAGGCGTCGAGCAGTGAGATGTTCGGTAAGGTGGTGGAGACGCCGCAGACGGAAACAACACCGTTTTACCCGCGCAGTCCTTACGGTGTCGCTAAGGTGTACGGTCATTGGATTACGGTGAACTACCGCGAAAGCTTTGATATGTTTGCTTGCTCCGGCATTTTGTTCAATCATGAATCACCCCGCCGGGGATTGGAATTTGTAACGCGCAAGGTATCGGATGCTGTAGCCCGTATCAAGCTTGGATTGCAACATGAGCTGCGTATGGGGAATTTGGATTCACTGCGGGACTGGGGTTTTGCAGGGGATTATGTAAAGGCCATGTGGCTGATGCTCCAGCAGGATCAACCGGATGATTACGTCATTTCCACGGGAGAGATGCATTCCGTACGCGAATTGCTGCAAATTGCCTTTTCCTATGTAGGTTTAAATTATGAGGATTATGTTGTTATTGATCCTCAATTTGTCCGGCCGGCGGAGGTAGACCTACTGCTCGGCGATTGTGCCAAGGCCAAGGAAAAGCTGGGCTGGCGATTGGAAGTAGGCTTCGAGCAGCTCATTCATATGATGGTGGATACAGATCTGGAGCGGGTAAAAAGGCAGGCTGCAGTCGAAGCTTCCATCGTCGTGTAAGACATGGAGGGGCCACCCGCCTAGCCGGGAGGTCTCTTCGTTGTACATGATTGCAGCTGCATCGAATAGCTGACATGCTGTAAAGCCGCGCGCAAGGTCATTTTTCAAGATGGAGTAGAACCTATGACATTAGTCAAAAACCGCGTCAAACCGCGCAGAAGTTTGCTGGTCAATACATCCTGGCTGTTCGGTGACAAAATGATTCGCATGGTGTTCGGGCTGGCGGTCAGCATCATCATGGCGAGAGTGCTGGGACCGGAGGAGCTTGGAAAATGGAATTATGCCGAATCCTTTTTCGGGATGTTCCTGATCTTCACAACTCTTGGCTTTGATTCCATATTAGTACGCGATCTCGTTAAAGACCCTCAAGATGAGCACGAGCTGTTGGGTACGGCGGTTCTCCTGAAGCTATCGGGTACTTTGGTAGCCATCGTACTGTCCTATTCCTTCATTTCGCTGCTCAGGCCTGAGGACAGTTCGGTACGGTTGATCAATCTGATCCTGGCCACGGCCTCGGTGTTTCAGCTGTTTGATATCATCGACTACTGGTTCCGGGCGCAGATGTTGTCCAAATACACGGTCATTGCCAAGAATACAGCCTTTGTCCTCAGCTCCACTGCCAAAATCATTTTGTTGCTAACAGGTGTTCCGATTTGGGTGGTGGCGCTGTGTGCTCATGGCGAATTCCTGCTGGGGAGCCTGCTGCTGCTGTATTTCTTCCGCAAAGAAGGACGGCGTATGAAGATGTGGACGTTCCGCCTAACCATAGCCCGGCGGATCATGAATCACAGCTGGCCGCTTATTTTGTCATCCTCTGCTGTATATGTACAGGCACGGATCGACCAGGTCATTATCGGTGAGCTGTTGGGGAATGCTGCGGTCGGGCAATACTCCGTTGCGCTCCGGCTTATCGAAGTGCTGGGCTTTATTCCGGTCGTTATTACAACAGCCTATGCCCCGGTGGTGACTCGTTCCAAGCAGAAAGGAAACGACGAATACAAACAGACGTTGTCTAACGTGTATCAGCTGATGTTTATCTGCTTTCTTGTGACCTCGGTCCCGCTATTTTTTTTATCCCAATGGGTGGTGATTGTGCTCTACGGGAGGGAATTTAGCGAAGCAGGCTCACTGCTGTCCCTGTTTGCGATTCGTCTGTTCTTCACCAATTTCAGTGTTGCCAAAAGCCTGTTTATTACCAATGAGAATTTGTTCAAATATACGCTGTTGACCTCGCTCGTGGGCGCCATCACGAATATAGCTTTCAATTATGCGCTGATCCCGCTGCTCGGTGTGAGAGGATCGCTCGTGGCAACGATCCTGTCTTTTACGATATCTGTATTTTTATTGGATGTGTTGTTTAAAGAAGTCAAAGCCAATCTGGGTTGGATGATGAAGTCGATTCTGACCTTCTGGCGTGTTCATATTACAGTACCGAAAGTTGGAGAGAGCAATCATGATACCCATTAAACCGTTTGTTAGGCATGAGGGACAGTGCCCGCATTGTGGAGGCAAGGTACGGGGTGGAGAGGTGTTGTGGCAGGGAATCCACGTATGTGTCAGCACTTGCTGTGAGGGCTGTGGACGTGAGTATATCGAGGATATGCGAGTCGGTCATGCCACCTATTCACCTTATCGAGTGGAAATGCCTGACTATATCCTGACCGGGGATGCGAAGTCGAGAAAATGGCTTGGAGAGCCTTTGCGGCAATCGTTGATGAATCCTTCCTATGATTTAACGATCGGTATGACTGTGCATAAAATGAAGGCCTTCGAGCGCGTGATCATCGTCAACACGGTGGACTATTTGTATGGTCATGCATTGCTCAAGCTGCTCAATGTGCAGCGCGAATACGAGCAGTCGCCGGAACTGGGGATCATCGTTATTGTGCAAAAGCCGCTGGAGTGGATGGTGCCTGCTTTTGTAGCGGAAATCTGGACGGTCGATGTGCCGTTCAGCAAGGCACGAAACTTTCATCCTGTGCTGCACCATCGGATGATTGAGGAACTGATGCGCTTCGAAGAGGTATATGTCAGCCCGGCGTATTCACATCCCAATCAGTTTGATATTAAGCAGTTTACAGGTATCCCCCGCTATGACGATGAGCGTGAATCGGAGCCGCGCATTACCTTCGTATGGAGGGAAGACCGTTTGTGGAGCGGCAGCCATCATATGGCAAGGGCGGTGCAGAAATTTCCACAGCTCAAACGCGGGCTGAAACCACTGATTTATCACCAGCGGAGCAAAATCATCCGGTTGTTCCGCAGGCTGCGGGAATCCTTTCCGGATCATCGGTTTACAGTCGCCGGACTGGGGCGTAGCGGGCGTTTCCCGGCATGGATTGCCGACGAGCGTGTCGCACGTTTTGACCGCGAAAGTGAGCTGCGGGTATGCAAGGTGTATGCAGCCAGCCGATTGGTGATCGGCATTCACGGCTCCAATATGCTGCTGCCCTCTGCACATGCCGGTATGACGATTGATCTGATGCCCAAGGATCGTTGGGGCAATTACGCGCAGGACATTTTATTTCACGAAACCGATCATCGGCTTACGGCTTACAAATACCGCTTTGTGCCGATGGAATCGAGCGTGGCTTTGGTGGCGGATATGGCAGCCGCCCAGCTTAAAGGGGCAGAGCACTTCCAAATGCAGATGATGGAGGAAAGGCAGCGTGAGCATTCGGTTTGGAGGGGGGAGGCCGCTTCGGGACGGATTTGATCTTGGATCGACTATTGTGGATGGAAGCCCGCTGTGGGACGGATTTGATCTTCCGATCGCTGTTGACGTGGGATTCCTTGGATTAATAAGCCCTGTAAGAGGGCGGAATCCCCCGTCAAAGGCGAACGCTGCCGCTTCTCCAGATTCAAATCCTTACCCTCCGCTACGTCCCGCCGCCGCCAAAAAGAATTTCCTCCCTGCCCATAGGGTGGGGGAAGGGAAGAGCATTAGGCGATAGCTTCGCCTTATCGCCGCGAATTTCTCGCCGGGCATGTAATGTTGGCGTAATGCACACTCATCACAGTTCTCTGTCAAGGTGACAAAGCTTGATGAATAGCACTCCCGGCAGGCAACAATCTAGCCATAGTTAAGATCTCCTGGTCAGCCCGAAGATAGTATAGCTATAGCCATGCTGGCTTGTGAGCTTGACATAACTGTGCCAAGCTCACAAGCCGTTCAGCGCAGATCAACACCTGCGCGCATTCGCCGCGTCACCCAGCGGAGCGGGGCATTTCATGCCAAAGTTCCCTTTTTAAAAATAGGGTGACTTTATGGACACGGCGGTCAGCAGCGGAGCGGTCCATTTGAATCTGGAGAAGCGATAGCGTTCGCCTTTATCCCCGGATTTTACCCTTTAAAGGGTCTATATCATCAGATGAAATCCGGGGGTAACAGCGATCGTAAGATCAAATGGAACGCGCAGCGGTCTCTGAACCCTCGCCCCCCATAACTCACCCAATATGTAATGGCAGGAGTCCTGATGATGGTTCAAAAAATATTGTATCTTCGCAACTTTGCCAGCCAGGTGAACGGAGCCTCGTACAATTTGCAGGAAGTCGGCTTGGGCAAAGCGCTCGTTCGTAAAGGCTACGATTGCGATATTGTCTACTACAACAATCATAAGGAAACCCGTTTGGAACAAGTCTACCGTCATGAAGGCTGCACCCTGCGCATCATCTGGCTTCACGGGTTTAAGTTCCTGAGCAACAGCATCTACCGGGATGTCCTCAAGGATTCGTTTTTGGCTGCTTATGATTTGATCATCTCAACCGAATACAACCAGATGATGACCTATCTGCTTTCACGAAAATGTCCCGATAAGCTGGTGCTGTATCACGGCCCGTACCGGGATCATACACACGTGCTGCTCCGCAAGCTGTACGATGTATTGCTGCTGCCGAAGGTAGCAAAGTCTGTTCGCCGTACCTACGCCAAATCCGATCTCGCCAAGCGTTATCTGGAGAATAAGGGCTTTGACAACGTGGTTACGCTTGGGGTCGGACTGGATCGCAGCAGACTGGATCACAGCAGACTGGATCATAGCAAACTGGATCATAGCAAACTGGATCATTGCAAAGCAGAGAGAGCATCCAATAGTGCCAACCATGAGAACAGCGACAACGACGGAAGCGGCGAATATGAAGAAAACCGCGAGGTCGCGGATGAGCTGAGACGAATCGGGGATCGCCCGGTGTTGCTATACGTCGGCGTACTGGAGGAACGAAGAAATATTCGTTTTATGCTGAGCCTGTTCAAAGCAGTACTCCAGAAGCACCCTGATTGCCTTTTGCTAATGGTCGGGGATGGGCGGAAGGCGGATACGGATCGCTATTGGGCCTATGCTCATGAGCTGGGGCTGACGGACAGCATTTTGCATTTTTCAAGGGTCGAGCAGCGTTATCTGTGGCAGGTTTACGGTGTGGCTGACCTCATGCTGTTTCCGACCCACTATGACATTTTCGGGATGGTGCTGCTGGAAAGCATGCTGTTTCGTGTCCCGATTATCTCTTCGGTGAATGGTGGCTCCGTTACCTTGATTGAGGATGGAGTGAACGGTGTGATGCTGAGAGGCTTTTCGGAAGAGGAATGGGTTGGCCGAATATCTGCATTGCTGAACCATACTGAGCTGAGACAAAGTGTGGCTGAGCAGGCGTCCCTTACCGTTGAGCGCATGTCGTGGGACCGTATTGCAGATGAAATATTAAGCCACCAACCGATGAGGCCCGTAGATTCGGGGCGTCCCATGCAATCAACGCAGGAAAGAGGGGCAGCTACGTGAGTGAACAGGTTAGTAGGCAGATGAATTCTCCTGTAAGCAAGGTGCTGATCATCCACAACTTTTATCAGCAAAGCGGGGGAGAAGACAAGGTTGTCGAGCAAGAGTCGGCTATGCTGCACTCCAGAGGCATAGAGACAGAGCATTATTATGTGCATAACGACAGCATCCAGAGCAAAGGGCTGGCGAACATGGCAAAGCTGGCGGTGGAAGCGACATGGTCGCTGCCGGAATTCAAAAGAATCCAAAAGATGCTTTTGCAGGTGAAGCCGGATGTGGTGCATGTGCATAATTTTTTTCCGGTCATTTCTCCTTCGGTCTACCATGCCTGTGAACGGCTGGGGATTCCGGTCGTCCAGACGCTGCATAATTACAGGCTGATTTGTCCGGCTGCGACCTTTATGCGGGGGAATGAGGTTTGTGAAAAATGCCTGCACGGCACACTATTGCACTCCATCCGCCATGGCTGCTACCGAGGCTCACAGCTGCAGACGATTCCGGTGGCGGCAATGATCAAGTTCAACGAGTTGATCGGCACATGGCAGCACAAGGTAAGCCGCTACATTGCGCTAACGGAGTTTGCACGGAACAAATTTGCGGAAAGCGGCATTCCGCTGGATCGCATCTCAGTAAAATCGAATTTTATTCAACCTAAAACAGCGGAAGCCAAGTATGACCCGAATGATCGTTATCTGTTGTTTGTAGGGCGGATTTCACGGGAAAAAGGAGTGCGCAATCTGCTGCAAGCCTGGTCCGGGCTGGAGGATCGGGCGGGCCTGAGACTGGTCATCATTGGGGACGGCCCGGAAAAGGCTGAACTGACCGCCGCTTACCCGCAGGAGGATATCCGGTTTCTCGGCCAGCAGGATGCAGACACGGTGCTGGATTGCATGAGTCGGGCCATGTATGTCATGGTGCCTTCCATTTGGTATGAGGGCTTTCCCATGACGATTGTAGAGTCCTATTCCGTCGGAACTCCGGTGCTGTGCAGCCGGATCGGCGCGTTGGAGGAAGTGGTAGAGGATGGGGTGACGGGTTTCCATTTTCAGCATGATGATTTGGAAAATATAAAGACCGTAATTCGCCGTGCAGTAGCCTATGAAAATTATGCAGCTATGAGACAGCAGGTGTCGGAAATATACACTGCACGCTATACGGAGGAAGTCAATGCCAAGCAGTTGATGGCGATATATAGCAAGGCTATGGAGGAGCGTAATGATGAAGCAGCTGCCTCAGTATAGAGTTGGAAGGATCGCGGACGCAGAGATTGCGGCGCTTACGTTTCAGGAGACGGTGCACACGCTGGAGCAATGGGCAGCCGGACGAAAGAATAGCTATGTCTGTATCTGCAACACGCATTCGATTGTCACGGCGGGGAATCAGCCTGAGTTCCACGAAGCACTCGCTCGTGCAGATTTATGTACTCCGGATGGCATGCCACTGGTATGGGCGCTTAAGCTGTACGGATTTGAGCGTCAGGATCGGGTGGATGGCCCCAGTCTGATGCTCAAGCTGTGCGAGCGTGCGCCACAGACGGAGGTGAGCGTATATTTTTACGGCAGTACGCCGGATACGCTGGATAGCTTAATGGAAAGGATGAGACAGGATTACCCTGGAATCCGCATCGCAGGCAGCTTTTCACCGCCATTTCGGGAGCTTCAGCCAGATGAGGAGGAGCGGATCATTCATGAAATCAATGCGTCAGGTGCGCATATCATATTCGTCAGCTTAGGCTGCCCGAAGCAGGAAATATGGATGTATCGCAACAAGGATCGCGTCAGGGGTGTGATGATTGGGGTAGGAGCGGCCTTTGACTATATTACCGGAAAGGTTCGCAGACCGCCGTTAACGATACAAAGACTGGGATTGGAGTGGCTGTACCGTCTGATCTGTGAGCCGAAGCGGTTGTGGAAGAGGTATGCCTATAACAATCCAGTGTATATCTATCGTTTTCTCAAATCCTATCGGCAAAACAAACGGCTCACGCTCTATCATAATCGGCACACGGGGAGAGGTATAGAGAAGTGAAGCCGGGTAAAAGCACGATGCAATAAGACAGCATGTAAAAGGGGGAATCGCTTTGAAGCTATGTGTAATAGGTGCCGGGTATGTTGGACTGGTGTCGGGGATCTGTTTTGCTGCACTTGGGAATACCGTCGTCTGTATCGATCAGAATGAGGACAAAATTCGTCAGCTTCGCGCAGGAGGAGTACCGATTTATGAACCGGGATTAAAGGCGTTAATCAAAGACAATGTCGAGCAGGGCCGACTGAGCTTTACGACAGATACAACCGCTGCGGTAAAAGAGGCCGAGATTGTTATTTTGGCGGTGGGTACACCTTCACTGCCAAGCGGCGAAGCCAATCTGTCCTATATTGAAGGAGCCGCCTGCGAGGTGGCTGATGCCATGAACGGCTACAAGGTGATTGTTACCAAAAGCACGGTGCCTGTCGGCACGAACGAACGGATTCAGAACCTGATTGCAAGCCGCACGAGCCATCCTTTTGGCGTCGCTTCGGTGCCTGAATTTTTACGTGAAGGCTCGGCAGTACTGGATACGCTACATCCGGATCGCATCGTCATCGGAGCTTCCGACCCGCATGTGGCCTCAGTGCTGACTGCGTTGCACGAGCCGCTCACGACGAACATCCTAACCACAGATATCCGTTCGGCGGAAATGATCAAGTACGCGTCAAATGCTTTTTTGGCGACCAAAATTTCGTTTATTAATGAGATTGCAAATATTTGCGAAAAGGTGGGCGCGGATGTCACGCGCGTGGCCCACGGCATGGGGCTGGATCAGCGGATCGGTTCCTCCTTTTTATCCGCAGGTATTGGCTATGGCGGCTCTTGTTTTCCCAAGGATACACAAGCGCTGATCCAAATTGCGGGCAATGTGGACTATGAATTCAAGCTGCTGAAATCCGTGGTGGAAGTGAATCAGGGGCAGCGCTTTAATGTGATTCGCAAGCTGGAAGAAGCGCTGGGCGAGCTGGAAGGAGCCACGATTGGCATATGGGGGCTGGCATTTAAACCGAACACAGATGACGTAAGAGATGCCCCGGCGCTGGATATTATGCAGTCGCTGCTGGAGGCAGGAGCGCAAATTCGTGCCTATGACCCGATCGCTACCGCTAACTTCCGCAAACTGCTGGACAGCTCGGAAATAACGTGGGCGGATAGCGCACAGGAAGCGGCAGAGGGCTGCGACGCACTGTGTCTATTGACAGAGTGGGAGGAGTTTGGCGAGGTGGGGCTGGGTGAGCTGAATGAGCTGATGAAGCACCCCATTATGATCGATGGACGCAATGTATACAGCGAAGAGCAGATCAGGCGGTCGGCCTTTGCGTATTATTCGGTCGGCAGGCCGCAGCTGAACAATATGGATGTAGATTATCAGCGCTCCGTATTGAATCCGTAAAGGGGAGGCTCCGTATGAAACGATGGCTGAAAATGAAAATAGTATTGGGTGCTGCTGCGTTGTTGTTCGTGGGTGCTGCTGCTTACACCGCTTATATGTATCATTCCTTTAAAACGGCGGCCCATGCGATGTATCATCCGCGCAGCCTTGTCCAGCCAGGGGTGATCTCTGCTGTTGCGACAGGCGGAGCAGGACGTTCAGCAGGTGCAGACACCGGACCTAATGCACCCAATCCTGCAGCCATTTCCCAGTCTAAGCCGTTCACCGTGCTGGTGCTGGGGGTAGATCAGCGTCCTCATGATTCGGGCCGTTCGGATACGATGATCGTTCTGTCCGTCAATCCGGCGGCAGGCTCTATGCTGATGTTCAATATTCCGCGTGATACGCGAACAGAGCTGATCGGCAGGGGACGTGAGGACAAAATCAATCACGCTTTTGCTTTTGGCGGAGTGGATATGTCGATCCGTACGGTAGAGCATTTTTTGAACCATCCGATAGATTACTATGTACAGATGAACATGGAAGGGTTTGCGAAAATGGTTGACCTGGTGGGGGGAGTCACGGTTAACAATCCACTTGATTTTCAGTATGAGGGCCATCATTTTGCACAGGGGAATCTGACATTGAATGGAACAGAGGCGTTGGCCTATGCTCGTATGCGTTTTGATGATCCGCGTGGGGATCTCGGGAGAAACGCCCGCCAGCGCGAGCTGCTCAAGCAGATTCTTGCACAGTCGGTCAGTAAGGAAGGGCTGCTCAGGGCCAAGCCGATTCTGGAGGCAGCGGGGGAGCAAATTCGCACGGATATAACCTTTGACGATATGACAACCTTTCTGACCCGGATCGGCCCGTCTCTCAAACAGACAGATACGGTTGAATTAAAGGGGCACGGAAGTAAAATCAACGGAGTATATTATTATTTCGTGGATGATCAGGAACGTCAGCGTATTCATGAGCTGCTGGAGAAGCATTTGCTCACCACGGCCGTATCGCCTAATTAAGCGAAATGCAAGACGGGTGCACTTGAAGGAGTGGCCCCGTTATTTTCTTCTAAACTCATCTTGTCCCACATACATCTGTAGAGTATCCAGTAGATCGTCCAGCAGAGGGAGGGGCAATCGGTGCTATTTAGAAGGAGAGCAGCTTCAATGTTCATGTTCATTCGGAGGCTGTTGTATTTTGCATTGATATGTGGATTGTTATGGCTGCTGTGGCTGGGACTGCGCGGAGTCATGTCTACGGGGGAGGATAATCAAGCGGTAAAAGTGCTGAACGACTTCTACACCATGGAGCAATCGGGAAATTTCGGCGGCTCATGGGAGCTTTTTCATTCACAAATGAAGAAAAAATTCGAGAAGTCTACGTATGTACAGCAGCGTGCACACGTTTTTATGCAGGATATGGGGACGGATACGTTTACGTTTGAGCTGGGGGAGCCGCAGGCTGAATATGATATACGTACAGATCAGGATGGAGAAGGGGTAGGAAAGGCTTACCGTATTACAGTCACCCAGCATTACAAGACCCGATTCGGTACTTTTAATATTGTACAGCCTTGTTATGTGACGCAGGAAGGCGAGGAGTGGCGGGTGCTTTGGGTATACAAGGAGAAGGAATAGACGTGACAAGGTGTTCCCGAAAGGTGTTTCTGAAAGGATAAATATGGTACAATACTTCCAAAACCGGAAATGAACAGAAAAAGAGTTGGGCTTCACTCCGGATGGAAGGAGTTTCATAGCATGCAGCAAGCGACAGGACAGGTTCCCGTCATACGTATGGAGGGTGTGAGTAAAATCATCTCCTCGAAAGCGATTGTGGACGATCTGACGCTGGAGGTTCCGGCAGGACAGGTATTTGGTTTCCTCGGACCCAACGGTGCGGGAAAAACGACCACGATCCGCATGATGGTTGGCCTGATTTCGATAAGCAAGGGCGATATTCATATTTGTGGAGACAGCATGAATACGGATTTTGAAAAGGCTATTTCTCACGTCGGTGCGATTGTTGAAAATCCGGAGATGTACAAGTTTTTGACAGGCTATCAAAATTTGCAGCATTTTGCACGAATGTCTCCGGGGGTGACCCAGAAGCGCCTGGATGAGGCGATACGCTTGGTAGGGCTCGGAAACCGGATTCACGATAAGGTCAAAACCTACTCGCTCGGAATGCGGCAGCGACTTGGGGTAGCTCAGGCGATTTTGCATCGACCGAAGCTGCTCGTGCTGGACGAGCCGACCAATGGTCTGGACCCGCAGGGGATTCGCGAACTGCGGGATTATTTGCGTCAATTGAGCCGTACCGAGGGAATTACCGTATTCGTATCGAGTCATTTGTTGTCCGAAATGGAGCTGATGTGTGACCGTGTAGCCATTATTCAAAGTGGACGGCTGGTTGATATCAAGCAGCTGAAGAATACGGCGGGAGAAGTGCAGACGGAGGAAATTGCCTTTGAGGTCAATGATGCCGAGCAAGCTTGTGCGCTTGCCGGAGCAGGGCGCGTCGAGGGCAATCAACTGCTGCTTCATCTGGAGCGGGAACAGATTGCAGAGATGAACAGCCTGCTGGCTGCCAACGGAGTCAAAGTATATGCGATTCACCCGGTTGCCCGTACGCTGGAAGATCAATTTTTGGAAGTGACGGGAGGCGGGTCCATTGGCTGATTTCTCCAAGCTGGTACATAACGAAAATCTGAAAATTTACCTGCGTGTCCGCACATGGATTATGCTGGGGCTGCTGGCGGTCATCACTGCTGTGATTCCGATGCTGATTTCCCTGATTTCCGATCAGGTCAGTGTGTGGGATGGGATTGTGTTGACGACAATGTTTACATTTTTCCTCAATACGACGTTTACGGTCATTGTTGCCGCTGATTCGGTGGCAGGTGAATTTACTTGGGGAACGATTAAGCTGCTGCTCATCCGGCCTTGGACACGCAGCAAAATTCTGTTGTCCAAGTATATATCCGTTATTTTGTTCAGTTTGCTCGGAACGATCATTTTGATCCTGATGGTTACGCTGTCCTCTTGGATGATGCTATCCAAGGATGCGCCAGCAGGTTCTGTTCCGCTGTTCAGTGATCCGATATCTTACGTAACGCTGAATTTCTTGTATAGCTATATCGCCTTATTCGTGACGATGGCCTTTGCTTTTATGCTGTCCGCTGTTTTTCGTTCCAGCGCCTTGGCAATTGGACTGTCGCTGTTCATGATGTTCACCAAAACAGTCTATAATTCTATCGGTCTGTTTAATACGGATCGTTTTGCATGGACCCAATACGTACTTTTTACACATATGGATCTGAAAAAATATCTTGACATGCCGCCGGGGACGGTAAGCTCTGATCTTACCTTTTCTCTAACCATGCTGGCCGCTTATTATGTGGTGTTTATAGCCGTTGCCTGGATCGTTTTCGTAAAACGGGATGTTGCAACCTGATCCGAGTCTCTTGCACAGCCTGATTTCCATAGCATCAGAATTTTTGCAAATTGCTAAAATCACAAAAAGGACGTTCAAATGCCTCCATTTGGACGTCCTTTTTTTCTATGTTAACGATATTTAATCTATTTTCAACAAGAATCAATCCGTAGGGGCGTTTTGCGTTTAATCATTGCCATGCACCAAAATCGTCATACGCAAGGTATACCATTTATTTGTGAAGTGCAGAGTGGAGGATATAATGGAATAATGTCAGCCAGCTTTTATCCCGCTTCTGATTGCAGGGGGGCTTGGCTGTTTTCTTGGCTTTTGCCGGGATAGGTGTCGGAACGGGTTAAGGATTCGTCGTTCGAATCGTTCGCCTGGGTCAATGGCTCAGCATCCTTCGTGCGGACCATTTGACTTGTGCCTTCCAGTACGCCGCCTTCTGAAATGATTAATGCGGCTGCGGCTGTATTCCCGTACAGCTCGCCTGTCGGTGTAATGGTCAGCCGTCCCTCTGTGGTGATGCTGCCGAATACCTTACCGGCAAGAACAACGTCCCGTGCAATGATGTCTGAACGCACAACAGCGGTTTCTCCAATGATGATGGTATGAGTGCTGCGGATATCACCTTGAAAATGACCGTCAATCCGAATATTGGCCTCAGACTCAACAGTTCCTTCAAAGCTGGTGCCGTTAGCCAGCAGCGTATCTGTTACAGGAGTGGAGAGCTTTCTTTTCGATTCCTTGAACATGATGGTTTCCCCCAATCTTTTATTGTACATACAGTAATGGATCGACAGGCTGGTTATGCTTGACGATCTGAAAATGAAGATGAGGTCCCGTGCTTCTTCCGGTGCTTCCCAGCAGGCCGATGGTCTGTCCTTTTTGGACATGATCTCCCGGAGCCACCTGCATCCCGCTCAGGTGCATATACCAGCTCTGGAGTCCGTCAGGATGCTGGATGATAATGCACTTGCCGCGGGCTCCGCTGGAATTAGCCTCCAGTACGGTGCCTGCCCCTGCCGCATAGACGGGATCTCCCGTTTGTCCGGCGATGTCCACGCCTGAATGGAAAGCCGATTTGCCCGTAAATGGATCGCTGCGATAGCCGAAGCTGGAGGACATTCGGCGTGAGCCTACAGGCCAAATGGAGGGCCTCCCTTGCTCGGCAAGAGCCAGCCTGCGGGTCTGAAGCAGTTGCGCAGCTTGTTTACGCTCCAGATTCTGTTGTACGGCATTCGCCTGCTGAATAGAGCGGGGAACCGTGCGTTCCACCGTGTCCAGCAGGGATTCGATCTCTTGAAAATCATCCATGGCCTGCCGAGCCAGCAGGACTGTATTTTCGTGAACTGCAATGAACTCGCCCCCGGTATGGTCGGAGGCATCCCAGGAGAGCGGAGTTATGGTTGATTTATTGCTGCTTGCGCTAGAGGAATTTCCGTGTTTACGAATAAATTGCTGCATTTGCTGTTCCAGTTCCGTTATGCGCTGGAGGCGTTCACGAATACTGGTTGCTTGATTCGTCAGCTCCATGACCTCGCGTCGTAGCCGTCCGATGGCTGCATTCTTGTCTGCTACCGTAACCTCCATCTGCAAACTCTGGACAGCAAGATTCGTTTCCATTTGGGAAATAATATGGGAAGAACGGATTTGCAGCCCGATTACGAGTGTAGAGATAGACGCGATCACAAGAGTCGGGACGAGAATGACAGCGGCTGTAGAGCATTGCAGCTGCTTGGGCGGTTGCTGTGCATCCCGAATGACAAGCAAGGTCATTCGGCGATTTAGGCTTCCTTTTTTCATAATCGCTCCTTTCCGGACATCGCTCCTATAGTGCTTGGTTACTATCTATTCAGATAAAGGGGCAAACATGTCAAAAAAATTAGAGAGCTTGGTATAAAACGTAGATATACAAGGAGGCCTGGACATGCTGTGGTTGCTGTTGGTTTTAATCGTTTTTATTTTTCAGACTGGGACAATCCTGTTCTTTGAATTCCGCAAGCCGTCCAAAGCAGTAGCCTGGCTATTCATTTTGTTCTGCTTTCCGCTCGTTGGCTTTGTCGTGTACTACTTTGTAGCACAGGATTATAAGAAGCGCAAAATGATTCGAAAAGGAGGATCGCAGTTGTTTCGTGAATTCAAAGAGCGTCTGTGGGCTCAATCGAGGGTGATTGAGCAGGTGGAACAAATGCACAATCCCCATTTCAGGCATCAGGAGCGTTTGTTTAACCAGTTAATTCGCATGTCTGAGAATCCGTTGACTGGATGCAATCGCACACGAGTCCTGACCAACGGAGAAGAGACCTTTGAAGCGATGCTGACCGCGCTGGAGCAGGCGCAGCATCATATTCATGTGGAGTTTTACATATTTCGAGCGGACGAAATTGGAAAAAAGTTTCAGGAGGTTATGATTCGCAAGGCACGTGAGGGAGTTAAAGTACGATTTGTGGTGGACGGCGTGGGAAGCTACAATTTGCCCTATTCTTTTATTGGCGCCTGTGGCGAGGCGGGAGTGGAGTTTCATTATTTTCTGCCTCCGTTTTTTGCCACGCTGGATCGCCGGATCAACTACCGAAATCACCGTAAAATCGTGGTGGTGGATGGAATGATCGGATTTGTGGGCGGAATCAATGTAGGCGACGATTACCTCGGTAAATATCCTAAAGTGGGATTTTGGAGGGATACGCATTTGCAGATTGAAGGTGATAGTGTCTATTTTCTGCAAAATGCGTTTCTGAGTGACTGGAAGCTGGCTTCGGGGGAGAGATTGATGGATGCGAATTTGTTTCCGCCGCATACCTGCTCAGAGGACGAGGAGGTACAGATATTGAGCAGCGGTCCCGATCAGGTATGGGATACGATTCAGGAGATGTGCTTTGGAGCGCTGTCGGTTGCCAAGCAGCGAATCTGGATTACAACACCGTATTTTATTCCTGACCCGGCTATTTTAGAGGCGCTGAAGCTGGCAGCGGTTAGCGATGTGGATGTGAAGATTATTATTCCATATCAATCGGATTCAAGGCTGGTTCATCTAGCGTCTCTGTCCTATGTGCAGGAATTGCTGGAGGCGGGGGTGGAGTTCTACCAATATCGAAAAGGCTTTATTCACGCCAAAGTGGTGATTGTGGATGACTTGCTCGGCTCAGTAGGGACCGCGAATATAGACATGCGCAGCTTTTTCTATAATTTTGAGCTGACTGCTGTACTCTTTGCCCGTTCAGCGCTGGAACGCCTTTCGACTGACTTTGAAGAGGACATTTCCAACTCCTCGCGCATAGATTTAAATGTATTCCGCAGACGGTCGCGAGCACAGAAAACAGCTGAAATTCTAACTCGCATGCTCTCTCCACTCCTTTAAAGGCGGTTTTCGCCGTTTTTATCAATATAATCCCGCTTTATTGAGATTTATGTGCTTTTTACTAACTTTTTTGCGCAAAATCACAGTTTTGTGATATACTATTTATATAAATAGCGCGGTAAAGAAGAGGGGACTGCGGGTAGCAGCCCCTTTTTTGTCCCATATATCATATTGTAACGGGGGGATTTATATATGAGTGTAGTGAGCAAGGAAGTCCAAAGTTTATCTGAGATCACAGATGTGACCGGAGAGTTGACCAAGATCAGCAAAATTCCAGCTAATCCCAAGAACAAAATAAAACGCCTGTTGCAGCGTGCAGCCATGATTGTCGTTGGTGCGGCTCTGATGGCAGTGGGCCTGGAAATATTCCTGGTTCCCAACGGCGTCATTGACGGAGGCGTTACAGGTATCTCCATTATGGCCTCCAAGATTACTGGTTACCCGCTCGGCATTTTCCTGACCCTGTTGAACCTTCCATTTCTAGTTATCGGCTACAAACAAATCGGTAAAACCTTCGCTTTATCCACATTATTCGGCATTATTGTTATGTCCATCGGAACCGCATTACTTCACAATGTAAGTGCATTGACACCTGGCGAACCGCTGCTCGGCGCTATCTTTGGCGGTGTTATTCTCGGCGTTGGGGTAGGTCTTGTGATTCGATCCGGCGGCTCGCTGGATGGAACAGAGATCGTAGCTATTCTCGTCAGCGAAAAAACTCCTTTTTCGGTCGGTGAGATCGTCCTGTTCGTGAACATCTTCATTCTGGGAAGCGCAGGCTTTGTATTCGGCTGGCCGAATGCCCTCTATTCCATGATTGCTTATTATATTGCCATGAAAATGATTGATATTACGATTGAAGGTCTGGATCAATCCAAATCGGTCTGGATTATTAGTGAAAAATACCGCGACATCGGGGATGCTCTGACAGATCGCCTGGGACGGGGCGTAACCTACCTGGAAGGTGAAGGCGGCTTTACAGGCGACAGCAAAAAAGTCATTTTCGTCGTCATCACCCGTCTGGAGGAAGCGAAGCTGAAAAACATCGTTGAAGATTGGGACCCTCATGCTTTTGTGGCGATTGGCAACATTCACGATGTGAAGGGCGGACGCTTTAAGAAAAAGGGAATACACTAGCTCAAGGGGACAATTCCTCAGCCGTTATGGTTGCGGGGGTTGTCCCCTTTTTTTTGCATAGGCAGAAATCAGGTTGGATGGGCCCTGGCACGCATATGCTTTAGAACATCCTCGACAGGCTGGGGAGGAACCATTCCGATCAAGTCGCCTATCTGATTTAGTCGTTCCTCAATATTCAGCAAATGATAGTCAAGCGGTGATACATCCCGTCGTACCTCTTCCCATGTAAGCGGAGTGGATACCGTAGCACCGGGGCGTGCCCGCGGGGTATAGGGAGCAGCCAGCGTTTTTCCCTGATAATGCTGTAAATAATCAAAATAGATGGCTGTTCCACGATCCTTCTTTAACCGTTCCAGTGTGAACAGATGCGGGTGTTTTTCCGTCACAAACTGTCCGACCAGCAGTCCGATGCTGCGAAGCTCGTCGAAGGTTACACCTGTTCGAATCGGGACGATAATTTGCACTCCGGTGGCTCCGGATGTTTTGGGGATCGAATTCAAACCAAGCGAAGCCAGCACTTCACCGACGATGGAGGCAGCCTCCATAATGCGTGGCTCCACTTCTCTGGATGGGTCCAAATCAATCATCCATTCACAGGGCAAATGGCTTCCCGCTTGATGCAGGGAGGGATGAAATTCCAGCGCAGCCTGATTGCCGAGCCATAGCAATTGAGGCAGCTTGTTAAGCACAATATATTCAATACCGTCCTGCAGCGTGGTTTCAATATAATCCGGCCGAGGGCGCGGGGCATTTTTCTGATAAAAAAAATCTCCGTGGATACCATGTGGCCAGCGGATGACGGTTAGCAGGCGATGCTGGCAATATTTGAGCAGGAAAGGAGCCAATACCGCGAGCTTGCGAAGATATAGCGCTTTGGTCACGCCGGCTTCCGGCCACAGCGGTTTATTCGGGTTGGTGATGGGAATTTCCTGACCTTCAATGCTAATCGTACCTTTAACAGCTTGTCCCATAGTGCTACGCTCCTTCTCTGGAAAGCTTTGAGGCGACCGCTATCGCTCGTACAAGATGTACTTATGCATTAGGATGAGCGCCATGTACACAATTTATCCATCAAAGGGATTGACAAGATACAATATGTATCATAAATTAATATTTAAATACGAATTGTATCGATTAAAGTGTCTTGAGCAGAGTTAGCCTCCCGTTCGTTGGGGAGCATGTACAGCCCCATCAGATTCAGTACATAGCTGGCAACACCTGTTGAATAAACAGGAAATCGAGTCTATTACAGAAGCATAGGGTCTCGCATATCAGGCAAAGAAAAAGGGGGGAGAACGTGAGTGCAATTGCTGGAATCTACAGCTTTGGGTGTGAGTCCGCAAGCGCCGAAGAAGGCGGTAAAATGATGCAAGCCCTGCGAAAATATCCCGCTGACCGCGTATGTGCCTGGTGTGAAGGCTCCGTTTTTATGGGATGCCATGCCCAGCATGTGACCCCGGAATCTGTCCATGAACGCCTCCCCTTCTATGATGAGCAGCGAAATCTGGCTATCACTGCGGATGCGATTTTGGACAATCGTTCCGAGCTGTGTGAACGGCTGGGAGTCAGACAGGAGCGACGGCAGGAAATCGCGGATAGCGAGCTGATTTTACTGGCATATGACAAATGGGGGGGGGAAGCGGCCCAATATTTGATAGGCGATTTTGCCTTTGTTATTTGGGATGCCAAGCGACGGCGTTTATACGGCGCTCGCGATATGACGGGAAGCCGTACGCTGTACACCTATCAGCATGACTCAGGCTTTGCATTTAGCACGGTCGTAGCTCCGCTCTTGACCTTATCCTCTCTGCGAAAAGAACTGCATGAACCGTGGCTGGCCGAATTTCTGTCGATCCGCTCCATGCAGGAATCCGTCGATATCGGCACGACCGCCTACAAGCATATCAACCAGCTTCCTCCCGCACATTGGTTCACTATGGAGGAGGGAAAGCGAATTCTCCATCAATATGCATGTCTGAATGAGGTAGAGCCGCTGCGGCTCAAAACGAGAGGCGAGTACATAGAAGCGTTCCGCGAGGTATTCTCACAGGCGGTCACTGCCCGATTGCGGACACATCGTGCCGTAGGGGCTGCCTTGAGCGGGGGTCTGGATTCCGGAGCGGTTGCCAGCTTTGCCGCACCATCGCTGCATTTGCAACAAAAGCCGCTGTATGCGTACAGCTATGTACCTGTTCAGGATTTTGAGGATTGGACATCGCCCGCACTGCTGGCGAACGAACAAAGCTATATTCAGTCTACGGCTCGCTATGTAGGCAACATTCACGAAAATTATCTGGATTTTGAGGGGAAAAGCCCGTTTTCCGAAATTGATATTTGGCTGGAGCTTATGGAGGCTCCTTATAAATATTTTGAAAATTCCTTCTGGATCAGAGGTTTTTATGAAAAAGCCCAGGAACACAATGTCGGTGTACTGCTGACCGGGGCACGAGGCAATTTTACCGTTTCATGGGGCCCTGCACTGGACTATTATGCCCGTCAGTTTCGCCGTTTGCACTGGCTGCAATCCTTTCAGGGCTTGTGGAGCTATAGCAGGCTGACCGGAAGTCGTATGTCTCGTCTGCTACCTGTGTTGCTGAAAAAAGCGACTTCGCTTGATTCTCGAGCATCGTTATCTCGTAGCCAGCGAAGCCCGGTTCCTTCGCTGATTCACCCGGAGTTTGCCAAACGGATGCATGTAGAAGATGTTCCGGTATTAAGTGGAACAGGCTGGATGAAGAATGCCGATCAGACGAGAAAAGAGAAATTTTCGAATCTGGCGATTGCCAACAAAAATGGTGTAGTTGCGACCAAACTTTCTTTGCGTTATGGCCTGTGGGAACGTGATCCGACCGGAGACAGCCGGGTGATTCGCTTTTGCTTATCTGTACCTTTTGAGCAGTATGTGCAAAATGGTCGAGACCGGGCACTCATTCGTACAGCTATGAAGGATCATCTGCCTGATGATGTTCGGCTGAACCAGCGTGTGCGTGGCGTGCAGCCTGCAGATTGGCTACATCGTATGATTCCCTGCTGGGATACGTTTATGGGGGAGCTTCAAATGATGTGCCATGATTTACGGACCGCCGAATATCTCAATGTAGAGTTTATTAAGACGGCCATGTCGAAACTCCGTCACCCCGGTCCCGAACAGGCGTCCGATCCCAATATACGACTGCTTATGCACAGTTTGATCGTGTACCGTTTTCTTTGTGGATTCAATGATTCGATCTGATCCGATTTAATCTAATTTGATCACGCCGGATCGTTCACATTCGTGGGAAGGAGGTGATGAGATGAGTAAAAAAGAATGGCAGGAACCGACGATAGAGGTGCTGGACATTAACCAGACCATGGCGGGGAAAGGCTGGAAACAGATTGATTGGGTGTCCGACCACGACGCCGATCTTTATAATCCAAGCTAACAGGGGCTATACATTGCAGCCTGTGCGGGCTGGGAGTCATAAAGATAGACGATTACTATCCGTCTTTATTTCTTTTGGGCAAGAGAAACTGCTCAAGGAGATAAAGACGGGATTTTTTAAGGGTAGAGGGAGTGATTCCTATCGTGCATGACAGGAGTGCAAGTGTCGACTGGGCCCAATATACAGCCTTTGGACTCAGGATTGCGAGTGAGCTGAAGCTTCCTGAGCTGGTACGGTCAGCATCGGAGGCGATAGAGGATGTGGTCATTCATGAGGCGGATTTGACAGCATGGAGCGATCAGCTTGAGCAGGCTAATTTTGTGATGCAGGGTGAACGCTTTATGTTCCAAATACCCGGCACAGCCATTTTTGCCGTCAGGGAAGGCAGGGAGATTGAGGTATGCCCTTACCCCGGAGCCGATATGGACACTGTGCGGTTGTTTTTGCTGGGTTCATGCATGGGCGTTCTGTTAATGCAAAGACGGATATTGCCTATTCACGGAAGCGCAGTAGTCATCGGGGGCAAGGCCTACGCTTTTATGGGCGAATCCGGTACGGGAAAATCGACGCTGGCGGCTGCTTTCAGACAGGCAGGCTATCAGATGGTTAGCGATGACGTTATTGCTGTAAAAGCTACCACATCCGTGCCTGTTGTTTATCCGGCTTATCCGCAGCAAAAGCTGGGACTGGACAGCCTGCTTCAACTGGAGGCTTTACAGGGAAATAAGTATTTACACTCCCCAAAGCACAGGCTTGTTTTAACTGATGGCCATCCTGCGCTGCCACAATACGGGGATCTGCGTAAGCTTACAGGAGAATTGAATAAATATGCCGTACCCATAGCAGACGAATTTTATAACGAACCGCTTCCCTTGGGGGGCGTATTTGAACTTGTGGCAGAGGCTTCCAACCGTAAATTTCTGCGCGAGGATGAACTACCTGTTGTTACAGAACAGCCCCTAAACGTACTGGGGTGCTTGCATACATTACTACTTCATACATATCGTAGGGGGACAATTTCGCGAATGGGTTTGGGTGAATGGTATTTTGGAACGGCGGCCCGGATGGCTCGGAAAGTGGAGGGCTGGCGATTGCTTAGAAGTAGCTCCGCTTTTACCGCCTCCGAGATTGTACAACGGGTACTTGAACTCATTCATAAGGAGGAAAACAGCTATGGCAGCCACTGATCGAGCCAAGGACCACTACCGTATCATGTACGATGAAGAGGTCTATGTCAGTGACATGGACGGAGAAAAGGTCATGATGAGCATTAATACTGGAAAATATTACAATTTGGGCTTTACGGGAGGACGTATCTGGGAATTGGCGGAGTCCACTCCTTCACTCGGAGAGATCGTAGCTGCCCTGACGGAAGAATATGAAGTGGACGAGGAACAGTGCAGACAGCAGGTACATGCCTTTGTGGCTGAGCTGGAACGGGAAGGACTGCTAAAGCTCCAGCGGGAGACGCTTTAATATGCGGATACAACGGCTTCTTCTCCTGGCTCCAGAGGTCAGGAGATTATTGCCGGAAGCCTGGCTGGCGCTGGGATGGGCGAGGTTTCGCCAGCTTCGTTCTTTTGAGGATTACTCAACCCAATGGGGGAAACGTATGGAAGAAACCTCTTGGCAATGTGACCCGCAGCAGGAAAAGTCCATTCGGCATATTTCACACGCTGTGGAGCTGGCAAGCCGTTACACCCCATGGCGCAGTAGCTGTCTTGTACAGGCCTCCGCCGCGATGACGTTGCTGGGGCGCAGAAAGCTGGACTGTACGCTATATTTGGGTACAGCCAAAAATGCTGCGGGACGGTTGGCGGCACATGCATGGGTACGAAGCGGACCGATTTATGTTACAGGTGAACGGGAGATGGGGGCGTTTACGGTGGTGGGTCTATTCGGGAGGCGTGCTTCGGCAGCAAATATGAAAACAGCGAATCAAGGCCAAGACCGTTCTTGGCTTTAATTCTCTACTTTAAGCGATGAGACAAAAGGATGTTCAATCAATCGAAGGAGAAGAAAGTATGCCCACCAAGTCTCTTCTGGAACTTTCTAGTTGGAAAAAGGATCAGGAATTAAACCTACTACTTTCTTTATTGCCCAAAGATGCTTTACCATCGTCCAATACGTTCGCTGCCACCCATCCGCATGGGCTGGATTGGGCTCGCCTGTTGCGCCTGGCAGATCATCATCGGGTAGTACCGCTGATATATCTCCAACTGAAAAAGTCGAATCATCCGGCCATTCCCGCATCATTGCTGGGGAGCCTTCAGGCACAATATCACCGAAATACGTTGCGCATGCTTCATCTTCAAGCAGAGGCTGCGCGGCTGACGAGGCTGCTCATGGATCATGGCCTCCGTGTATTTATACTCAAGGGGCCTGCACTGGCGCAGCAATTGTACGGGGATGTTTCCCTGCGTACCTCCAAGGACATAGATTTACTCATTGCGCCGGATGACATGGACGAAGCCGAGCATTGGATACGGGAAGCCGGTTATGAGTCCAAAAGCGGAGAAACGCGTGTCCTTGGCAGCTGGAAGTGGAAGGATCATCATACATCTTTCCTTCATCCACAAAAGCGGATAGAGGTGGAGTTGCATTGGCGTCTCCACCCGGATGCCGGCGGGGAACCCTCTTTTGATGAATTATGGGACCGCCGGCAATTCAGTGAACCCGCAGGAGCGAGCCGGAGGGCATCCGCTGACAGTATGGCGGCGATGGCAGCCAGTACATACACACTCGGCGGCGAGCATCAGTTCCTGTACTTGAGCGCCCACGGCGCACGTCACGGCTGGTTCAGGCTGCGCTGGCTAGTCGACATCGACAGGCTTGCAGTATGCGCTGTCGATTGGGAGGCGCTGCTGCTGATGCTGCGCCGCTACGGAGGCCTGCCTGCGGGCGGGCAGGCCTGGAAGCTCGCCGCTGCGCTGCTAGGTACGCCGATACCGGAGCCGATGCGTCCGATATCAGAGACCCGGCAGGCGCACAGGCTCGCGCTGAGCGCGCTGGCCTTCATGCAGGCCAGCGTACCCGCACCGCACCCGGTTGCCAGCGGGACGGGTGCGAACGGAACGGCTGCGTCAGAGCTGTCGCAAAGCATAGCTTTGACGCAGCCGTTGGAGACCGCCCCTTCGGATGGCGGTGCCTCAGTTGGCGGTGCAGCAGCTGGCGATGCCTTTGGCGAAGCTGCTCTGCACACTGTCAATGACGCTACTGGCATCGCGAGAGAAGTCGGCAGCGTGACGGGTGATACGGTGAACACACTGAACACTGCTGTGAGCAGTCTTACTATGCCTGTAGCTTCTGCTACAGTCGCCTCCAGTTCTGACGTTGCTGGAGCTACAGCTGCTACAGTCGCCTCCAGTTTTGCCGTTGCTGGAGCTACAGCTGCTACGGTCACCTCCAGCCCTGCTGTAGCTGTAGCAACAGCGGTCACACCTCAGCCCATTAGCCGAGCTTACTTGCTTTCCCTCAAGGAGCCAAGACACAGATTACTTTATCTTATTAGCCGTTTGCTTCCTTCTACGGGTGATCCGATCTTGTTGCCGCTGCCTCGCAAGCTGCATTTTTTGTACATCCCTTTACGTCCATTTCTTTGGCTGAAACGGCGATTTTCAAAGCACTGACTCGATAAGGAGTGTGCGTTATGGCTCACCTGCGATTATATTTAACCAAGCTGTACAACGTGAACGGTGGTACGTTAATTCTCAATATCGTATGTATGATGATTATCAGCCTGCTGGAGGGCGTTGGCATTTATATGCTTGTGCCTATGCTGGCGGCCATCGGCGTATTTGCCGGTTATTCAGGACTGCCGTTTCTGTCCGGTGGATTCGATCATTTCTTGTCATACATTCCAAAAAGCTGGCTATTGCCAGGGATGCTGCTGCTTTTTGTGGTGCTGCTTACAGGGCAGGCTCTGCTTCAGCGTTACCAATCGGTCCTGAGCTCACAGATTCAGCAGCGTTTTATGCGCTCGCTTCGAATAGACGTGTATACCTCCTTTATGAAGGCGCAGTGGACTTTTTATTTGCGCCAGCGTAAATCTGATTTTAGCCATGTGATGACGACCGAACTGGCACGTGTCAGTCAGGGAACCAATTTGCTTCTTCAACTCACCACAGCCATCATGTTTACGCTGATCCAGATTGCGCTGGCTTTTTGGTTATCCCCTTCCTTAACCGGATTGGTATTCCTGAGTGGATTGGGATTGTTTGTCGTGTTCCGTCGCTCTATTCGAAATGCCAAGCAGCTAGGTGACCGTACCACAGAGCTTTCACAGATTTATTTTGCCGGCATTACCGATCATATGAATGGAATGAAGGATATTAAAAGCAATCTGCTGGAGGCAGCCAACATAGATTGGTTTCGTTCCCTGACGAGCCGGATGGAGGATAATTCGACCCAATTTGTTCGGCAAAATGCCACCACGCAGTTTTTGCATCGCACAGCAGCAGCTGTATTTGTCGTTTGTCTTATTTTCGCGTCCCTGCAATGGCTGCATGTTTCACCTGAAAAGCTGATTGTGCTGATCCTCATATTTTCCCGCTTATGGCCGAGGTTCGCCCTGATTCAAGCGAGTCTGGAATATATCATGTCCATGATCTCAGCTTTTGAAAGTGTGACCAAAGTACAGCAGGAATGCGAAGCTTTCTCAGATCCGTCGTTGCTTGCAGTTACATCCTCTGCCGCTCGCGTTTCATCCGCTGGATCGGAACTCCATGTAGCTGCATCGACGCGGCACCCCTTGCTTCTGCGCAGCGGGATTGAATGCAGCGGTCTGAATTATCGCTATGATGGTGCGGCAGAGCCTGCACTGCACCAAATTAATCTGTTCATACCTGCCAGGGGGATGACAGCCATTGTGGGGAAATCGGGAGCAGGCAAGAGTACGTTGGTCGATGTGCTGATGGGCTTTCTACGTCCAACTGGGGGGCAGATTAAAATAGATGGACATGTTTTGGATGACGAACTGTTGCCACAGTGGCGGCAATCATTTGGATACGTGTCACAGGACCCTTTTCTGTTCCATGCCACCGTTCGTGAAAATCTGAAGCTGGCAGACAGGAATGCGAGCGAGGAGCAGCTATGGGAGGCGCTGCATTTTGCAGCCGCAGACAGCTTTGTTGCCAGACTGCCCGAAGGGCTGGACACAGTCATTGGGGATCGCGGGATTCGTCTGTCTGGAGGGGAACGTCAACGATTGGTATTAGCGCGGGCTGTCCTGCATCATCCTCCGGTCCTCATATTGGATGAAGCGACAAGCGCGCTCGATGGTGAGCATGAAGCTGCCATTCAGGCGGCGCTTGAGCGAATGAAAGGTCAAATGACGCTGATCGTCATCGCTCACCGCCTGTCAACGATCCGTCATGCGGATCAGATTGTCGTACTGGAGCAAGGCGAGGTCATACAGCAAGGAAACTATCGACAGCTGGTACAAGAGGAGCGGGGGGCGTTCAGCCAGCTATTGTCGTACCAAAGCGGTATCACCGCCACCCCTTAGCCAGTTTATGGTATGATCTCAAGTTTGTTTATCGGGTTTCTTTATCAAGTTTCTTTACGTTTGGCAGTGCTTCTTCTCTTTTTGACTGGAGCCGGAGCAATGTCATCGCCTGCTGCTGCCTGCTGTGCTGTCGGGGCTGTTGGTTTACGCGCAGGGCGTTTCTTCGCAGCAGCAGGGCCGGGAGCAGCAGGACCAGGATCGGTAACGACAGGCTTCACGGCCTCGATACTGGCCTGAAGGGCAGCCATTAAATCCACCACATTGGTCTGCGGCTGTGTCGGGGCGACTCGCACCTCTTCTCCGGCCACTTTATGCTGAATGAGATCCAGCAGACGCTCGCGATACTGATCCGTATACTTGGCTGCGTCAAAAGGTGTAGATAGCTGCTCAATCAGCATCTTTGCCATTGTCAGTTCCTTCTCTTTAACCTCCTCTTGCCCCGGTAAGTTGGGAACCTGAGCAATGGGGCGAATTTCATCCGGGTAAAACATCGTCTCCACTGCCAGGCATTCATCCAGCACCCGAATTGCTGCCAGGCTGCTTTTGGAGCGGATGGAGATTTGGGCAATGCCGATTTTTCCGGTATCCTTCATCGCATTCATGAGCAGCTTATACGCATTGGAGCCAGCCTGATCCGGGGATAAATAATACGTTTTTTGAAAATAAATCGGATCAATTTCCTGCAAATCCACAAAATCCAAAATGACAATGTTTTTATCCGCTTGTCCGCTGATCTGCTCCAATTCCTCCTTGTCGAACATGACGAACTTCCCTTTTTCATATTCGTAGCCTTTTCCAATTTCCTCCCATTCAACCTCCTTGTCACAAACAGGACACTTCCGTACATAGCTCAGTGGGCTTCCACACTCCTTATGAATGTAGCGCATGGAAATATCCTTATCCTCTGTAGCTGAAAACATTTTAACTGGCACATGAACCAGCCCGAAGCTGATTGCGCCTTTCCAGACCGTATGCATACCGCCAGTCCTCCTTTTCTTTAGTCAGCATTTGGCATCATTCGATTCCGGGCGTCCCGGCTGTGGGCATTTTTCGCTTAGTGAGGTTTCGTTTAGCAAGGTTTCGCTTAGTATGCTTCGTACAAAAGATTGTATGAGGTGTAAATGAAGGCTGCGAATTGCTTCCCCTGCGCATGGTTACAGCTTTCTTGGTGCATAGTAAGGCATATCCGATTCAAAAGGAGGCACACAATTTATGCCCGGAAAATCCTATCCTCGGAAGATCAGTCATCGTGTGGGTCAGAGTCATATCGCCTTTCGGGGCCCCGCTGGAGGCGAGCAGGATGCATTGCCGCCCGAGTTTGCCCTTTCCCATGGAGTTCGGCCGCCTTTTCCCGTAGCTGTGGGTCATGTGGATTTGGAGGCTGTGGTTTCAAGTTCGCCTTCTCATAGCATCCCTTCATTGGACGTTGAACGGATTATAGATGAGGACTAGGTCACCTGTATTTCTAAATGAATGCACACAAAAACAATCAGCAGGAGGAGAACAACATGAATGTAGAGCGAGCAAAAGCGATTTACGATTCACCTGATACCATTGCCGTACAATTGGATGGAAAACCGATCTGGATTGAGCATGTAGACGAAGCGAACAGCATGGCAACTGTACAGATAGGCAGCAGACCCGGCAATACTCAAACCGTCCGTGTGGATCGTCTGAAAGAACAATAGGAGATGGGTACTAAACATCTGGTCATTATCCATGGTCGTGACAAAAAGCCCAAATGCGACGAAATGCTTCGTCTCATCAAAATGTCGCTGATCGCAGGATTGCGTCGAGTGAATGAGGAAGCGGCTCAAAGGCTGGAGCAAGAGCATATTTCCCTGACATTTAGTTATTATGGAGATATCAACAATCGCCTCTTATTAGAGAGCCGGCCTCGGTACGGACAACTTTTTGAAAAAGAAGAGGATGGGAATTTCTACGTTCCAGACCATTTTTACGACGAGAGTATGCAGCAATTAATCAATCGACCCACCGATCAAATGACCCCGGAGGAATACGAGCTCCTGATAGCAAACGAACCCATCATACACTTCTATGATGATGCTGCAAAAATACTCAGCCCTTACCTGTCTTTGTTTGGCATGAGCACCCGCGCTATCAAAAAGCTTCTCCCTGATCTGGGAGCTTACTTGACCAGCCGTGTAGTAGGCTCCCAAATTCGCGAAAGACTACAGGCCCCTCTGGCCAAGGCTTTAAGTGGTGGAGACGATGTAATGCTTCTTTCCCATAGTATGGGGTGCATGGTGGCTTATGATGTTTTATGGAAATTCTCACGTATGAGCGAATACAAGCATCTATGGGAGTACAAGGTTAACGAATGGCTAACATTGGGTAATCCGTTAGGCGAGCCCGCTGTAAAGCGCAGCTTGTATGATTCCAATGAGCCTGACGATGGCATGTATCCTGCAAATATCAGACATTGGACCAACATTAACGCCGTGGATGACTACATTGCGCATGACGCTAAGATCGAAGATGATTTCTATCTGATGCTGAGTCGGAATTTGATAGAAAGCATTAATGATCAGCCGCTTATCTACACGTTCTGGAAAGATAGTCATACCGGACGCCCCAATCCCCACAACTTCTTTGCCTATCTTAATCATCCAAAGGTAGCTGAGCAGGTGGCGAATTGGATTTTACGCTCATAAAAGGGTACCAGACCGCCTTAAAGCACACTAAATAAGCGCCCGCAAAGGCGCTTTTTATATTGTCTAATTCAGGAAATGGGGGGTATAGTATGATTAATATTTGAAGGAAGTGAGCCGTATGGACTTTAACATATGTTTGTTCGAGGATTTTGAAACACTGGATGTATTCGGACCCGTTGAGATTTTTGGTCGCCTCCCAGAAGTTTATGACTTAAAATATTTCTCCATGGACGGGGGAATTGTTGAGGGCTGGCAAAAAACCAAGATTGTGACAGAACCCCTTGCACAAGTAAAGCCCAATGGCATATTCATGATCCCGGGCGGACAGGGGACAAGGGGCTTAATCCATGACGATACATTTATGAAACAGATCAAAGAGATTGCGGAACAGTCCAATTTTTGTATAACCGTCTGTACGGGTTCTGCGCTGCTTGCCAAAACAGGCTTGTTAAAAAACAGGCGCGCCACATCCAATAAATTAGCCTTTGATTGGGTCAAATCCATCGACACCGAGGTTGACTGGATTCCAAACGCAAGATGGGTCGTAGATGGAAAGTTCTATACTTCATCCGGTGTATCTGCTGGAATGGATATGTCCTTAGGCTTTGTTTCTGATCAATTTGGTCTTGAAAAAGCTCAACAGATTGCCAATCAAATTGAATATATTTGGAATTCCGACAAGCATGATGACCCTTTTGCGAGATAGCGAAAAGCTTGTGAACTGGATCAAAAGTGACTTCAATTTGTTCTTTTCTGATGAGTCATGCAAGCTTATCTAAGCATGCTTATTTATTGCTATTTAATAAAATTAAGTTTGATGTCTCCACGATTGTTTAGCCACAGCAATTCGTTAATTAGAAATGTCATGCTGTCCATAGTATGTAGTCTTTCAATTGTATCGGATACAGCTTCCATAAGGTCACACTGAATGTTTTCTGCCAGTTGGAGTCCACCGCTATCACCGTCAACGAATAAGTGGGTATGTTCAGGATGGTCTACTTTGAGCACATGCCGAAGCCACAAACGCCCGTCCTCTATGTGAAAAAAGTATTGTCCGTCGTAAATGATCCCCTCAAATATCTCATAATTATGAGATTGATCATAAGGTCCAAACACCATCGCTGCCCGTTCTAGTACGAATGAATTCGTTTTTGTTTTTATAAACATATGTTTACCCCCTGTTGGATAGTTATTGTATTTTGAAACGGTAACATATTGCTAATAACGAAAGGTTTTGCTACGATGAACAGAAGATAAAAAAGTAGTTAACATATCAATATGTCAACATCTTGTGCATAAATGAATAATATCTAATACTGTTCTATATGTCAACATTCTGTGCTTATTTTTTGGAGGAATTTTATGAACCCTTTAAGTATACGTTGTCGCCTCGGTGATATTATGCGAGAGCGGGGACTGCAAAATAAAGATGTAGTGGATTTAACAGGTGTGAGTCGAAACACGATTACTTCGCTTGCTGGTAACGCAACCAAACGGATAGATTACGATACGCTAGGTGCATTATGTCGAGGATTAGGTGTAACTCCGGGTGATCTTCTAGAGTACATGCCGAATGTCAAAGAAAATTTTGAATAAATAATATGGACCGTTGGAATTTTGATTCCAACGGTTTTTTTTTGTAATCTCTATCAAGATTTAATTCGTCTAATAGAGTCGTTTGGTAAACCTGCGAGTGAACGAACTGCCTATAGTATTTTATTAAGAGCTTCAAAACTTCCTGAATTCCATTTTTATTCAGAATATCTTAAAAGATGAACCGATTCCCGCTAATCTTAATGATTATGCGGGTTTTTTGTATAAACCCAAGATCAGTTCATTTGGGTTTGTCAATCTAATGAGCTGATTTTTGATGGAAGTCATAAAAAAATGGGTCACTGATACCAATCTATTGATTTTTTCGTGAAGTGCATAATGATAGAATAAATAGTGTTGAATTGATTCTGAGGGGGAGCTATGTATTAAAAGGGGGCATTACCGCAAAGCCATCGGAATTGGCTTGATCTTTTCGCTCTCCATTGCGTTGTTCGTCGCTATTTATTCCCAAACGATACCCAACCAGGACATGCCGCCTGTGAAGCGGGGAGTACTGGATTTATCGAATTGGGATTTTCACAAGCAGGGATGGGTCAATCTGGATGGAGAATGGGAATTTTATGAAAGCGAATTACTGGAACCTGCCGATTTTCGCCAAGGAACGCGTAAGGAGGTCTCGTATTTATCCGTACCTGGCACGTGGAAAGGAAAATCAGCAAATGGCGGTATGAACCGAACAGGGTATGGCACGTACCGCTTGAAAGTGTTGGTTAAAAATACGGATGAGGTTTTAGGTTTAAAAATAAGGAGTATTCGCCTTTCCCATCGCTTGTTCATTAACGGCAAGCTAGAAGGCGAAAGTGGGCGCCCAGCAGTAGATATCAAGGCGCATCAGCCCGGAAATACGCCTTACAGTGCGTTTTTCCACACGGATACCAAAGAAATCGAAATTGTGATTCAAGTATCTAACTATGTATTTGTCACCGGTGGTATTGCTGGCTCGATCCCGTTCGGATTGGCTGAAGATGTGACAAAGCTAAACAGTATACAGATCGGCACCGATATCGGGATTATATTGATTCTTGGCATGTTTGGTGTGTACCATCTCAGCTTCTTCCTGCTAGGGCGAAGAGAGAAAACATATTGGCTCAGCGGGCTGTATTTGCTGCTGCTTTTATTGGAAAAAGCACTTTTTGGCGAAAAGATTTTACAGAGGGTACTGCCTGGCCTCCCTTTTGATATTGCTTACAAACTGCTGGATTTAAGCGAATTTGTCGGTGCTGTGGTGCTCATCCTGTTTTTCAGTTCAGTTGAAGCCCGCCTCATGTCGTCTCGGATGATGAAGCTGATACTGACTCTGTTAGGCCTATATATTACGGCGGTTGTCGTGCTGCCTTACCGTGTGCATATCCAGGTAAAATACGTTTTCTTTCTTTACTTAATCATCGTTATCCTATACATTATTGGCAGAATGGCGTATCTGTACATTCAAAGCCAGAGCGGCTCATCCGATCGGAAGGAATTAATGCTGTTTATTGGCGGAAGCGTTTCGATGTTGATCTTTCTGGTGGACGGAAGCCTCTATTCGGAGAATATGGTTTCGACCGATCTGCCGGGAAAACTCGGAGTAGTTTGTTTCATTATCATCATGAATATCCTGCTCGTGGTTCGATTCTCGAATGCTTATGAGAAGACGGAGCTCCTTTCCTATCAATTGACGGTTTCCAATGAGCTCAAGGACGAGTTTTTGATGAACACATCTCACGAGCTCAAGACTCCATTGCATGGGATTATGAATATGACGTCTTATTTGCTGGATGATGAGGAAAAAAATCTGTCGCCGAAGCAAAAACGGAATCTTTCGCTGATCAAGGATACGTCTATCAAGCTGTCCATGCTCATTCACGATTTAGTCGATGTTACCCGTTTGAGACACGGGGAACTGAGTCTGCATCCGACCGCTGTGAATGCCAGAATGGTAACGCAGATTGTATTCGACGTGCTGCAATTTGAACTTTTGGGCAAAGATGTGCGACTGGATAATCAAGTCGGTTCCGACGTCTGGGTGCAAGCGGATGAGAATCGGCTGCGTCAAATCATGTACAATCTGGTCAGCAATGCCATAAAGCATACAGACAAAGGGTCGATCAAGGTGGTGTCGAGCGTTGCCGAGGGAATCGTAACGATTTCTGTCGAGGATACTGGAACAGGGATTCCTAAGGATAAGCATGCTGTAATTTTCGAATATTTTGAGCAACTCGATGGGCCGCTGCCAAAGGATGGATATACAGGAATGGGCGTTGGTTTGTACATTAGCCGCAAGTTGGTCGAACGGATGGGTGGAGAAATTCGGGTGGATTGGTCGGAGGTCGGTCTAGGCACGCGTATGACGTTTACATTGCCAAGCGCAGTCCAAGTAACGGCTAATCGTGAAACAACATATGCGTTGGAAGAGCAGCAGCGATATACCGATAAGGATCAGGAGCTGAATATTTGGGGTGGACACGAGCATACCGTAATGATTGTTGACGATGAAGCCTCCAATATTCACACCTTGTTGAATATTTTGAAACGGCATCGCTACAATGTCGTCACCGCTTTCTCGGCAAAAGAAGCATTGGAGAAAATAGAAGAGTACCCGCAAGTTGATCTTGTCATTCTCGATGTGATGATGCCGGGGATCTCGGGCATTGAGTTGTGTCAGAGACTGCGAAGCAGCTACTCCATTCTCGACCTGCCCATTTTATTCGCAACAGTTAAGGATACGCCCCAAGACATTGCGCTCGGCTTCAGGGCCGGGGCGAACGATTATTTGACCAAGCCGTTTGAGGCGGAAACGCTCATTGCCAGAATCCAGACCCTGATCGCTGTGAAAACATCGCTCCAAGAAGCGATTCGCAATGAGCAGGCGTTCCATCAAGCGCAGATTAAACCGCATTTTCTCTATAACGCCTTGAGCAGTGTTATTTCATTTTGCTATACGGACGGGGAAAAAGCTGCGTACTTGTTATCAATGCTCAGTCAGTACTTGCGCTACATTCTGGACATGGATTCTTCCACGCTGTACGTTCCTCTCTATCAGGAAATGGAGTTGATTGAGGCGTATGTTGAGATTGAGAAAGCCCGTTTCGGAGAGAGGTTCGACTATGACGTTCACTACGATAACCGTATAAAACATTTGGAAATTCCTTCTTTATGCATCCAGCCTTTTGTCGAGAATGCGATTCGACACGGTTTGTTCGAGAAGGAAGGACACGGCAAGGTGACGATTGTGATCAACGAGGGAGACGGTCACATCCGGGTGGAAGTCGAAGACAACGGTGTCGGCATACCGAATGATCTACTGTACCGCATGTCTCAAGGAAACCTGCAGGATTGCGGCATCGGCATCTATAATATCCGCAAGCGTCTGGACTCTCTGCAAGGGGCAACGCTAAACATCAGCTCCGATGTGGGAGTAGGAACTAAAATAACGATGCATTTGCCTGTAAGGAATAACAAAGTGACCGGGTCGGGTAAACGAAGGAGGAGCGAGGTTGTTTAATGCGGTCATTGTGGAGGACGAAATACCGATTTTGAATTTAATGAAACACGTCATCGGGCAAAACCCGTATTTTACGATTATAGGTGCTTTTACAAGCTCGCTTGAGGCGCTGGCCAGCCTGCCTGAGCTTCGGCCAGATGTTGTTTTCCTCGATGTGGAAATGCCAAAGATGAACGGGCTGGAACTTGCAGAAAATATCAACGAAGCGTCGGAGCAGACAAAAATCATCTTCACGACGGCTTACCAGCATTATGCGCTGGATGCATTCAAGGTTTATGCCTTCGACTATATTTTGAAGCCCGTGACACCTGGGGCGATCGAGCGGGTCGCGAACCGGTTGGTCAAGCTGCATCGGCCTGCCATCTATGCTGAACAGCAGGTGGGGCTTTCCTCGATTCGGTGCTTCGGAGGATTCGAGGTCCGAAATCGGGAAGGATCGCTAATCCGCTTTCCGACACGCAAGACGGAGGAGCTATTCGCTTATTTCCTCTGCCATCCGGGTCAGAATCTCAACAAGTGGCGGTTGGCGGATTTGTTGTGGCCGGATATGAGCGAGGACCGCGCGTCGCATAATTTGCATAACACGATGTATCGTTTAAAGAAGCTTTTGAAAGAGCAAGAACTCGGCATGGAGATTCAGAAAACGAACGAAGGATACATGCTGGAACCATCGGATCGAACATACGATGTGCTGGAATATGAGCGGTATGGCTTTTCTCTTGCGGAAGGGTTTCAGGATACGGTGCAAACAGAACATCTATGCTCACTCTACAAAGGTCCGCTGCTGGAGAGAAAAGATTACTTCTGGAAAGCTCCGCTGGAGGCAACATTCTGTAAACAGTACACATCGCTTGTGCGCAGTTTGATCCAGCAGTATCTCGCCAGGGAGGATTGGAAAAAGGCGGAGCAAAAGATTGATTCGTATTTGACCGTGTATCCCCTGAATGAGGAGATGAATCAGACTTTACTGAGCATCTATGCAAGCAGCGGGGACAAGGAGAAAATCGTCAGGCATTACGCGCAGTTCGAGGCTTCTTATCGCAAGGAGCTGGGGCTGGAGCCGCCGCAGGAGCTGAGAAGCCAGAAGGCCTCATATTTGGAGTAGGGTTCACCGAAAACTGAATACTGGATTAATAAGAAAGTGGTTATTCCCGGTAGAAAAATCTATTGGGGGATAGCCTCTTTTTTATTTTATCGACCGCATCCGTGGTTTTGTGAGAATTTTGTGAGAGCTGTTTGATAGAATGTATGGCAATGGGGAGGGAGAGAGGCAATATGGGCGAGTGAATCAAGCAATACTGTTGGGCATGTGGAAAAATAGTCGATCTCTGCTCCTCTTGGAGTTGTAGATTACAGAAGCGTTGAGTATTTGAAAACTCGTATGAAGTTCATCCTAGAATACAGCGAGAGGCGAGTGAAAGAAATAGATGATTAGACGGTGTATTTCTTCGTTATTGGTATTATTTTTTATGGCAGGAATGACCCCTGTGCATGCAGGCTCTACTAACTTGGCGTTGAATAAAACTGCAACAGCCAGTAGTCTATGGGCTGGTACTCTTCCAAGTAATGCAGTCGACGGTAATCCACGTAGTGAGTGGGGACCTTCAACCGCAAGCGGTTCTCCTTGGCTTAAGGTTGACTTAGGCTCGGTAACACAATTTAATAGTTATATGGTACAGACATTGTCAGATCGGTATAACAGTGCGATCACATTAGAAACAAGCAATGATGATTCGAATTGGACTGTAGTAGATACAGTAGCTGGAAATACGAATGTAATTATCAATAAAACATTGCCTCGAGTTGTCAGTGCAAGATATGTGAAGGTTACGATTAATTCGTGGTCTTTTTTTCCTGACATTACAGAATTCCAACTATACAATACCACGCTGGATGCGCCAGCCGACGTTGCAGCTACAGCAAGTGATGAGCAAGTAACGTTAAACTGGAGCAGCGTATTGGATGCAACGAGTTATAAAGTGTACCAAGGTACATCGCCAGGTATATACGATGCAGCTCCAGTAGCGACAGCCACCGGCACAACTGCAACAGTAACAGGACTGACCAACGGTACAACTTATTACTTTGCGGTTAAGTCTAGCAATGAACACGGGGATAGCTCTGCCTCGAATGAAGTGAGCGCAAAGCCACATATTAACCCGCCTGCGGCACCAGGAGGACTCACAGCGACATCTGGTAACGGACAAGTGACTTTAGGCTGGAACGGTGTTTCAGGAGCAGTCACCTACGATGTTTACAAGGGAACAGCATCGGGTTCCTATGGGTCAATCCCGGTAGCGACGGTGAGCGGGGCGACTTATAGCTATACGGAAACAGATTTGACGAACGGTACGACGTATTTTTTCGTAGTCAAGGCAAGCAACGCAGGAGGCTACAGCGACAACTCTAATGAAGTGAGTGCAACGCCGCAAGTTCCAGTGCCTGGAGTGCCGGTATTGCTGCCCGCTACAGCCGGAGATTCGCGAGTAAGTCTTACATGGAATCCGATGATCGATTCCACGGGGTATAAAATATTCAAAAGTACGACTTCCGGGGCTTATGGGTCAGAAGAAACCACGGTAAGTGGTTCAGTATACAGCTATGATGTAACAGGCTTGGCAAATGGCACCACATACTATTTTGTCATCAAAGCAACGAACCTGGGAGGAGAAAGCGCTACTTCCAATGAAGTGAGCGAAACACCCAAAACCGTTCCGTCATCACCAACGGATGTAACTGCAACAGCAGGTGATAGACAAGCGACTGTCAGCTTCAATATCCCTGTCGAAAACGGAGGAAGCCCAATAACACGCTACGAGGTCACGGCCTCACCAGGGAATATCACCGCAATAGGGACGGCAAGCCCGATCACGGTAACGGGGCTGTCCAATGGCACCACGTATACGTTTACGGTGAAAGCTGAAAATGGTGCAGGTAGCAGTGCAGCTTCCGCTGTCTCCAAGGAAGTCACTCCAACAGCGCCATCCAGAAAGAGAGATAAATCAGAAACGGATACATCATCTGTATCTTCTACATCGACTATATCGTCAACACAGACCACGTCGCCTGCTCCGGCACCGAATCCTGAACCTGCGCAGCCTACTGTTGATGTATTTAAGAGCAACATTGTTAATGTAGCAAGCTCCGTTAAGGATATTGAGTCCAAGGTAGCGGAAGCTAAGCAAGCTAATGTCAAGATTGAATTGGCTGACATTAAAGGGCACTGGGCTGAAAAGGCGATCGATACGTTTGTAAAACTGCAGATTATCAAAGGTTATGGGGATGGACAGTTCAAACCTAATGGCGATATCACACGTGCAGAGTTCGCAATGCTTATTTCTCGCGCATTCGATATTAGCGGCGGTGCCGATCATTCCGCTGCTATGAGTGATATTAGCAGTCACTGGGCTAAGGAAGCTATTGAGAAGCTCGCTAGCGCAGGGGTACTTGGTGGTTATGGCGATGGAACATTCAAACCGAACCAAACGATCAGCCGCGAAGAAATGGCTATCATCCTATCCCGTATTGTGAACTTGGATGGTGTGGATAAAGAGGATTCCAAAGGTAACTTTACAGATATATCCATTGCAAGCCCCTATGCAACGAACGCAATTAAGGATGTTGCAGAAGCGGGTATTATCAATGGCAAGAGCAATGGCGCATTTGATCCACAGGGCAATGCCACACGTGCGGAGGCTCTAACGATTGTTCTAAATGCATTGAACCTCCATCCACAAGTTAAGAATCTCGTGGATTCCTTGAACTAATGTCTTACCTGACATCATTCATATGTAACAGCGGAGCTATATGACAAAGGTTATCCTGCAACAGTTGAGAAGGGCTGTTGCAGGATAACCTTTTGTTTTAGCCGCTTATCATAAGCTGCATACTGACTTCCGCGATCCGAATGGTGTAAGACAGGTAGAGCCATCCTTCATCGGTGGGGATATAAGTGATATCTGTCATCCACATTCGCCTGGCAGTAAACGGGAGCTATTTTTTTATGATGGTCAGGCTCATGAAAACTGTACATCTGCCGTCGCAAGCAAACGCACAAAACGATTGCCAAGCACCCCATTGTGATGAGCTATAATTTGTTCACCGCTTAGCACCTTGCTATCAAATGTACTATGCGCATCCGATACGAGCACATTGTTCTGATATCCCAGACTATAGGCACTTCGGCAAGTCGTGTCGAGGCAAAACTCGGTTTGCATCCCCGCGATTACGAGTTGATCGGCGCCCAATTCCTGGAGCACATGCTGCAATTCGGTTTGGTAAAAGCTGTCCCAGGACGATTTGCGAACAATTCGTTCATGAGGAAGAGGACGCACAGCGTCGGCGATGGGCCAGCCAGCACTGTTTTCCCGGAAATCCTCATCCGTTTCATCCGTATGCTGCACAAAAATCACCGGTGTGCCTGCAGCTCTGGCTTTGGTCAAAAGCTGCTGCAAATTCGCTATCACTTCCTGCTCCCGATATAGCTTCTCATCATACATGAACATAGCCTGCTGTACATCAATCAAGAGTAAAACGTTTTGTCCCATCGTTTCGATTCCCTCCTTGTGTATCTTCCTTAACATACAATAGCATGTCTTCATGCCTTGCGGCGACATAAGGTGAACTATATAATAAAGAACAAGTTGGAACGGTCCGTTGTGGACGAAAGGTGATTAAAATATATGACAATTTCGCAGGAACAGTTTACGTTCCGTTCTGTCGCAGAGGCGCAGACCGGGGCATTGGCTGGTTTTTTGGCAGCCCAAGCCGTTCCCGGAACGGTGATTGTGCTGGACGGAGATCTGGGAGCAGGTAAAACGGCCTTTTCCAAAGCTTTTGCCAGCCATTTGGGTGTCCCGGGTATTGTGAACAGCCCAACCTTTACGCTAATCAAGGAGTATGAGGGCCGTTTGCCCTTGTACCATATGGATGTGTACCGCATCACCCAGGATGAGGCAGAGGACCTTGGGCTGGATGAGTATTTTTACGGAGCAGGAGTATGTCTGGTGGAATGGGGCAGTATTATACCCGATATATTGCCGGAGCAAAGGCTTCACATGTATATAGAGACGACGGATGTCGGGGAACGCTTGATTCATCTGACCGGGTATGGCGAGCCTTATGAACAATGGTGCCGCAGTTTGCGGGAGAATGGAGTTTGAACCATGCAAAGAGAGCATACAGATGAGAATGTAAAGCCGCGTGAGCGGTTTTTGGTGTTAGATACAGCGACGACCGTGATGGCAGCCGCCCTGATGAACGGAAGAGAGCTGCTGGGAGAAAGCAATGTGTATGGCGAACGAAATCACTCGGTGCATGTCATTACCGAGCTGGAACGGCTCCTGAGCGAAGCAGGATTGACGCGCGATGATGTGGACGGTATTGCAGTCGGTGTCGGACCGGGTTCTTACACCGGTATCCGGATTGCGGTGACTGCTGCCAAAACCCTCGCTTGGGCCTGGGGCATCCCGGTGACATCTATATCCACTTTGCACGCTTTGGCGTGGGGAGGGTGGAATCGTGGTGTCGTGCAGGAGCAAGCAGGGAAAGGTGAGTCGGTGAGTGAAAGTCCAGCCGGAGCGAAGGCAGCAGACTGGATTGTGCCTGTGCTGGATGCGCGCCGTGGACAGGTTTACACGGGGCTGTTCGCTGTGAATACAGTTGACGGCACCGATAGCCCGCAGCGGCTGGAGCCGGATGCGATCCGGCTGATGTCCACCTGGACCGGGGACCTGCTGCAACGGCTGGAGGCTTTGCCTTCTGAGGAGCGTCCTGCTGCCATTTGGCTAGTCGGTGAAACGGCGATCCATGCCGAAGCAGCCGAAGGCCTGCGTGCATGGTGTGAGCTTCGTATCGTACCTTATGAGCTGGAAGGAAGATGGGTTGGCCGCCTTGGGGCGGATAAGCTGCTTCGTCAGGAGCATGACGAGCTACATACGCTGGTTCCGAATTATACCCAGCTGGCGGAGGCGGAAGCCAATCTGCTTCGTCAGCGCTAAAGAGAGCGGTGAACAACATGGCAAAGAACATACAACGGGAAGAGAAGCTTGAGTTTCGCTTGATGCAGCTGGATGATATTCCCGATGTGCTGGAGATTGAGCATGAGGCGTTCACGCTGCCGTGGACGGAAGAAGCATTCCGCAATGAGCTGACGATGAATCATTTTGCCAAATATATGATTATGGAACTGAACGGACAAGCCATCGGCTACGCGGGCATGTGGACGATTATGGATGAGGCCCATATCACGAATATTGCGGTTCGTGAGGCATTTCGCGGGCGCAAGCTTGGGGACAAGCTGTTGGATGAACTGATGCAGACCGCCTCATATTTAGGGATGGAACGTATGACGCTGGAGGTACGGGTAACGAATCGGATCGCTCAGGGCTTGTATGAGAAAAAAGGGTTTAAGCCCGCAGGTGTCCGCAAAGGCTATTATTCGGATAATAACGAGGATGCCGTGATTATGTGGGCGGATCTTCCCGCACATAAGGCATCCGATGAACAGGAAGGAAGCGTGCAGGAGCAATGACGCAAGTGGAAAAAGCAGGTACAGGCACCGCCTCCGGCGAGCCTTGCTATATACTGGCCGTGGAAACGAGTTGTGATGAGACGGCTGTTTCCGTCGTGAAAAATGGTACAGAGGTACTTTCAAATCTGATTTCCAGCCAGATTGAAACACACAAAGCCTTTGGCGGGGTAGTGCCAGAGGTGGCATCGCGCAAGCATGTGGAGAGCATTACTTACATGCTGGACGAAGCCATGCAAGCATCTGGAATTACGCCCCGCGAGCTTTCAGCAGTTGCCGTGACGCAAGGTCCGGGGCTGGTCGGGGCATTACTGGTTGGTATTGTCGCCGCCAAGAGCGCCGCCATGGCGTTCGGCAAGCCGTTGATCGGGACGCATCATATTGCCGGACATATTTATGCCAATCAGTTGGAGCATGATATCGTATATCCGTGCATCGCACTTGTGGTGTCAGGAGGACATACGGAGCTGGTGCTGATGGAGTCCGAAGGCCAGTTTCAGCTCATTGGCCGGACAAGGGATGATGCAGTCGGAGAAGCCTATGACAAAGTAGCGCGAGCCATTGGGTTTCCGTATCCCGGCGGTCCGCATGTGGATCGTGTGGCCCATGAATCGGAGGAGGTCGTTACTTTGCCCCGTGCATGGCTGGAGCCGGATTCTTATGATTTCAGCTTTAGCGGTTTGAAATCTGCAGTGCTGAATGTGATCAACCAGACGAAAATGCGCGGAGAAACCGTTCAAGCCGGAGCTATTGCAAGAGGCTTTCAAGAGTCGGTAGTCGAGGTGCTGGTAGAAAAAGCGATTCGTGCCATGCGTGAATACCGTGCGAAGCAGCTTCTGCTCTGTGGCGGTGTCGCCGCCAACCAAGGACTGCGTACAGCATTGCGTGAGCGCTGCGAGCGTGAAGGAATCGAGCTGCTTGTACCGTCCATGAAATATTGTACAGACAATGCAGCCATGATCGGCGCTGCGGCCTATGCCAAGTGGAAGCGCGGGGAATTTACTTCATTGGATATGAAGGCAGATCCAGGGCTGTATCTGGAGGAATGGTCTGTCCAATCTTAATTGAACAGGAATGAGCAAAGACACGGCACATTTGAGGTCGTGTCTTTTTTGTTCCATCCTGCTTAATATAAAAAGAATAAAAATTCAATAGGTATAATTAAAGGAGTTTGAGCTGATCCATGATAGCATCTTATCCTACCGCATGGTTCGTCACAATCGTGCACGGTTTTTCATGATTCATCAAAAAACTCAGAGGTTTTAATACTCCTCGAACAATGATCTGATTTGTCAAGTTGTGAACAAAGTTATCCACATATGCCGCTGAAAATGTGGATAATCATTTTCGAAGCAAGCAGGCTAAGACTTTTTGGAGATTGCAAGCTAGGGGATATTTCGCACCTCTAGCTGTTGTGAAATCTGTGGATAATGTGGATAAAAGGGTGGATAAATTTGGTTTTCATTTGAAGATGGCTTTTTAACAATAAAAAAATGGCCCAAAAGGCCATTTTTCAATATCATTAATACACATAAGTTGTGGATATCCCTGTGTACAAAAAGTAAGAAGAGGCAAATGTGAAATTTCTAGGGCCAAGATTTTATGCAGTTGCTTTAATCCTCTAACAGTTCTTCCCAAGACGCATAGGTTTGAGCCAATTCCTGTTTATGGCTGTCGAGTTGTGACTGAATTTCCTGAAGCGCCTCATAGTCCTGATAAATCTCTGGCAGAGTCATTTGCTCCTCTAGCCCTGAAATTTGCTCCTCCAACGCTTTGATTTGGTTTTCCAGGGCTTCCAGCTTACGCTGACGGCTACGCTCCTCGCTCTTGGCTTGTTTGTCTGCCGCATAGGTAGCCGCGCGTGATTTGGGTGAGGTCTCGTCTGTTACGGATGCAGAGGCCGCCGATATTTTGCTGCGTGTGGCCTGACCTGCCTCCAGAGCTTCCTGCGCTATCTCCTCCAGCTCCTGTTTTTTGGCTACATAGTCATCATAATTCCCCAGGAAATGTTGTATCCCTTCGGGATGAAGCTCAATGACACGCTCCGCCATTTTATTCAGGAAGTAACGGTCATGGGAAATGAATAGCAGCGTGCCGTCATAGTCCATCAAAGCAGCCTCCAGCACTTCTTTGCTGAACAGGTCCAGATGGTTGGTAGGCTCATCGAGAATCAATACATTGGCTTCGCGAAGCATCAGCTTGGCCAGAGATACACGAGCTTTTTCCCCGCCGCTTAATGTAGATATTTTTTTCAGTACATCGTCACCGCTGAACAGAAAATTCCCCAGCACCGTACGAATCCGTGTTTCCTCCATATGAGGGTACTCGCTCCACAGCTCCTCCAGTACAGTATTGGCCGGGTTCAGATTCGTCTGCTCCTGGTCATACAGGCCGATTTTAATTTTCGTGCCCCAGTGAATGAAGCCGGCAGCAGGCTTTAGCGATCCGGTCAGGCACTTGAGCAGCGTCGATTTTCCGATCCCGTTCGGACCAATCAGTGCCACCGTATCTCCACGTTTTAAATCAAAGGATGCATGCTGGAACAAAGGCTTTTTACCCTCATACGCTACGGAGAGGTCGCGCACCTCCAACACTTCCTTACCTGACATAAAGGCTGTTTCGAAGGAAAAATGAGCTTTTTTCAAATCGCCCATAGGTCGATCCATACGCTCCATTTTATCCAGCTGCTTGCGGCGGCTTTGGGCACGTTTGGTTGTGGAGGCCCGCACGATATTGCGTTGTATAAAGGCCTCCATACGGGCGATTTCCTCTTGTTGCTTTTCGTAATGCTTGAGATTCGTTTCGTACTCGGCAGCCTTCAGCTCCATATAGCGGCTGTAGTTGCCTGTATAGCGGGTGGAGCGGTGGCGTTCGATTTCAATAATCGTCGTTACCAGCCGATCCAGAAAATATCGGTCATGTGATACGACCAGCAGAGAGCCGGAATAGCCGCGCAAATAGTCCTCCAGCCAGGTCAGTGTCTGGATATCGAGATAGTTGGTCGGCTCATCGAGCATAAGCACGTCTGGAGCAAGCAGCAGAATGCGTGCCAGCGCGAGACGTGTTTTTTGTCCGCCGCTCAGTGTAGCTACAGGAGTCTCCGGTGCAAATGAACCAAAGCCCATGCCATGCAGCACGCTGCGAATACGGGTCTCCATTTCATAGCCGCCGTGATCCTTGAACCAGTCTGACCGTCGTGCATAGCGTTCCAGCAAATCAGCATAGCGCTTTTCGTTCTGCGCATTGGCCGGGTCAGCGATTTCCTGCTCCATTTGCCGCAGCTCCTGCTCAGCTTCAATCAGCGGGGCGAATACCAGCATCATTTCTCCCCAGATCGATCGGTCCGAATTCAATCCGCTGTTTTGTGCCAGATAACCGATGCTGGTCTCCTTTGCTTTAAAAATTTGTCCACTATCATAGGATATTTCACCAGCGATGATTTTGAGCAGAGTCGATTTGCCTGCACCATTCACACCTACCAGTCCAATGCGTTCACGTTCCAATATTTGAAGGTTAATCCCGTCCAGAACGGGCTCAATTCCATAGGATTTTGTAATTCCGGTTACTTGCAATAGCATCGCGTATCGTTCCTCCATTACATTTTGCACAGTTTCCCTGCTTTCCCTGCAGGTGCCTTCCTTCCAGTTTACATGAAAATACCCACTATTGCACTGCTATTGCCTCGTAAACCCTTGAGCCACGTGTAGTCAATTTGTATAAACAATGATAAACTTAAACAAGGACTGAAAAAGAATGAAAGAAACTTGCAACGTACAGCACTTACTGACAAATGAACTCAAATGGATTATTGTAACGTTTTAAAGTATTAGCGACGATTGTGCGGGAGGGCGGATATGTGGATGTCTGTAGTGTGAAGAACGCGCTGCGTTTGCAACAACGGGATGCGCGGGACTCCATGGACCCGTTGACAAGGCAGAAAGCATCGGCTGTGGCTTGTCGGCATGCAATCGAGGCATGGGAGCAGCTTAGAATAAACAGAAACGGAGACAAGCTGACGTTATTCAGCTATCTCTCATTCGGCAGCGAGATTTCGACAGCTCCCCTCATTGAGCATTGCTGGTCACAGGGGGACCGTGTGCTGGCTCCGAGAGTGGACCCGGCAACCCGGACCATGGAACTAAGAGAGATGGATCAGCACGGAGATATCGTGCCAGGCATTTGGGACATTCCTGAGCCTGCACCGACATGCAAGGAATGGTCCCCTCAAATGTGGGCTCAAATCGACTGGGTTGTTGTGCCCGGCTTGGCCTTTGATCGTCTGGGAGGCAGAATCGGCTATGGCGGGGGCTACTATGACCGCTTTACCGCACAGGTAGAGGCAGGGAAGCGTAACAGCGGCTGCGCGGGTCCGCTTTATGTCTCGCTGCTGCTGCCGGGACAATTGCTGGAGCGGGTGCCCATGGAGCCGGGGGATTTGAGAGTGGACGTTCTTTTTACCACGGAAGGGTCTTTGGATTGTGATTATGCAAAACTGAGAAATGACTAATGAAACGAAGTATCTGGTATGTGAAAGGAGCTGTGAGGGAGTCGTGGATTCCTTTACTCATTTTAACGAACAGGGACGGGCGCGTATGGTAGATATTTCTGGCAAAGCGTCCACGGTTCGTACAGCAGTCGCTGTGACACAGATTACGATGAATCCGGCTACATTAACGGCTGTGAAAGAAGGAAGGATCGGCAAGGGCGATGTTCTTGCTGTAGCGCAGGTCGCAGGGATTCAAGGCGCGAAAAAAACGTCGGACTGGATTCCCATGTGTCATCCGCTGGCCCTGACAGGCGTAAATATTACTTTTTCCGATAATGGACATGATGTGCTCCATATTGAGGTTGAAGTGAAGACCGAGGGTAAGACAGGTGTAGAAATGGAAGCTTTGACAGCGGCTTCAGCCGCAGCGTTAACCGTGTATGATATGTGCAAGGCGCTGCAAAAAGATATGATCATCGGCCCTACCATGCTGCAATCCAAAACAGGCGGCAAGCATGGGGATTTTCAAAGGGAGGACCACCGGAAACCTTGACATAGATAACATTGTCGCCGAGAGGGTACTGTGATGTGATGGAGGATGCAGCGTGGCTGTTTCTGATTTTCAGAAGAGAAAGTATTCTTTCATGATAGGAGAAGGGTGATCTTATGGTGTGGAAAACGGCGATCCTGACAGCCAGTGATAAGGGGGCAAGAGGAGAGCGTGAGGATACAAGCGCACAGGTCATCCGGGAGCTCGTCGAAGAAGAACTGGGCGGAGAGATTGTAGAGTACCGGATCGTTCCCGATGAACCGGATGAAATTATTGCGGCTTTAATCGAAATGACCGATTATTTTCATGCAGACCTGGTACTGACTACGGGTGGAACCGAGCTGGCGATCCGTGATGTGACACCCGAGGCAACTCGGCGGGTCGTGGAACGGGAAGTGCCAGGTATGGCGGAAGCGATGAGAATGAGCGTGATGCAGAAAAATCCGGCGGCTATGCTATTTCGAGGAATTGTGGGAATACGTGGGCGTACACTGATCGTAAATTTGCCGGGAACGCCCAAAGGCGTGCATGAAAATCTGGCAGCTATTATGGATCAGCTTCCGGAGGCGCTTCTTATGGTGACAGGCCAGTTCCGGTAGAAGGCGGCACTTGTGTGTGGTATGATACCCGTAAGGATTGATGAAGGAGGATTACTGCACATGCCCAATATTGGAGCACCGGGTTATATTTTGTTGATTATTCTGGCCCTGCTGCTGTTTGGCCCGAACAAGCTGCCTGAGTTGGGACGAGCTGTGGGCCGGACATTCCGTGAGTTTAAAAACGGGGCACGCGATATTTTGTCCGAAGACGAACGGACGGAACGTAAAGGCGTCAAAGATAGTGTGGTTCAAGCATCCCAGCCGACGTCTTCTGAGGCTCAGCCTCAGCCTGAGGATAAACGGTTGCCGTAAATTTATGAACATGAGCCTCTTCTTCAGGGAAGGGCTTTATTTTTTAGGGTTGCTACAGTACAGCGTTCCGTTCGGAAGGGAGGAGTGGGCGTGGCCCCATCAGAGCAAGAAATGTCGCTAATGGAACATCTGGGCGAGCTTCGTCGCAGAATTATTTATGTGCTGATTGTATTTGTCCTGGCGCTGGTAGGCGGCTTGTTCGCGGCGGGGCCTGTCTATGACTGGCTTATTCGCTCCGGTTCGGCACAAGCTTTTCAGCTGAATGCATTTTCCTTTTGGGACGGGATCGGTATCTACATGAAGATCGCTATGATCATCGGGATTGCGGTAGCCCTGCCGTTTGCGTGCTATCAGCTATGGAAATTTGTCAGCCCTGGATTGCGGCCGCAGGAGCGGAGTGCGACGTTGCGTTATGTGCCGTATGTGCTGCTTTTGTTTATCGTTGGTACAGCTTTTGCTTATTTCATTATTTTCCCGATGGCGATTCAGTTTACGTCCTCTGTCACCAAAAGCATGGGATTGCATGAAACGTACGGTATCGCGCAGTATTTCACCTTTATGTTTAATATCGTGCTGCCTGTGGCACTCCTATTTGAACTCCCGTTGCTAATCATGTTTCTGACGGGGATTCATGTTTTAACTCCAATGAGGCTTCGCAAATGGCGAAAAATTTCATATTTTCTGCTTGTGTTCGTTGCAGTTGTTATTACCCCGCCGGATTTTATATCCGATTTTTTGGTAGCGATCCCGTTGCTGGTGCTATATGAAGTGAGCGTGTATTTATCTTCGGTCGTGTATCGCAGGCAGCTGCGTGCACAGGAGGAACGTGAGGCCCGCATGTGTGTAGCACATGAATAGTGAGGCCGGACGCAGGACCTGAATGGGCTTGGTAAAACGATTTTTTCAGGTCCTGTAGCTAAATTGGCGACTTGCAGATCATGAAAAGCAGCGGTTGGGCTGCCTCAAAAATAAGCATTTGCCCAGGACAACGGTTATTTTTAAGGCAGATGGAAATAATCGAGAAGGGCTGTCCGTAAAAATTCCCATAAAAAATACATTAGGGACTTGAAATTCAATCTCAAGTTGAGTATCATAAAGTTGGTTGTTAGCACTGACGACTGTTGAGTGCTAATACATACAACATAACAACCGAATTAAAGAATAAAACACTTAATAAGGAGGCTATTTTTTCATGATCAAACCTTTGGGTGAACGCGTATTGGTGGAAGCAATTGAGCAAGAAACAACGACTTCCTTCGGAATCGTACTTCCTGACTCTGCCAAGGAAAAGCCGCAAGAAGGCAAAATTATCGCGGTTGGCGCAGGCGCATTGAAAGACGGTGCCCGTATTCCTCTGGAAGTAAAAGAAGGCGACCGTGTCATTTTCTCTAAATACGCTGGAACGGAAATCAAATATGAAGGTAAAGAATATTTGATTATGAAAGAAAGCGATATCCACGCGATCATCGGTTAACCGGAATCCGGACAGGACCTGAATATAGGAATCGAACGAATCATTCATAATCCATAGGGAGGTTTTACACAAATGGCTAAAGACATTAAATTCAGTGAAGACGCTCGCCGCTCCATGCTGCGCGGGGTAGATGCATTGGCTAACGCTGTTAAAGTAACACTCGGACCGAAAGGCCGTAACGTTGTACTTGAGAAAAAATTCGGTAGCCCGCTCATCACCAATGACGGTGTAACGATTGCAAAAGAAATCGAGCTGGAAGACGCATTCGAAAACATGGGTGCTCAACTGGTTAAAGAAGTAGCAACCAAAACCAACGATGTAGCTGGTGACGGTACAACTACGGCTACGGTTTTGGCTCAAGCCCTCATCACTGAAGGTCTGAAAAACGTAACTGCTGGCGCAAGCCCAATCGGTATCCGCAAAGGGATCGACAAAGCGGTTAAAGCGGCTGTTGCTGAACTGCAATCCATCTCCAAACCAATCGAAAGCAAACAATCCATTGCACAAGTAGCCGGAATTTCCGCTGCTGACGATGAAGTAGGCGAACTGATCGCCGAAGCTATGGAAAAAGTGGGCAAAGACGGTGTCATCACTGTTGAAGAATCCCGCGGTTTTGCAACAGAGCTGGAAGTTGTTGAAGGTATGCAATTTGACCGTGGCTACATTTCCCCGTACATGATTACAGATACGGACAAAATGGAAGCTGTACTGGACAATCCATACATCCTGATCACAGACAAAAAAATCACGAACACTCAAGAAATCCTGCCATTGCTTGAAAAAATCGTACAACAAGGCAAGCCGCTCGTTCTGATCGCTGAAGACATCGAAGGCGAAGCGCTGGCGATGCTGGTTGTCAACAAACTGCGTGGTACATTCAACGCTGTAGCTGTTAAAGCTCCGGGCTTTGGTGACCGTCGCAAAGCAATGCTGCAAGATATCGCTGCTCTGACAGGCGGCCAAGTGATCACGGAAGAACTGGGTCTGGACCTGAAATCTGCTTCCGTAGACCAACTGGGTACAGCACGTCAAGTGCGTATCACGAAAGAAAATACGATTGTGGTTGACGGTGCTGGAAACAAAGCCGACATCGACGCTCGTGTTAGCCAAATCCGTACACAATTGGAAGAAACTACTTCCGAGTTCGACAAAGAGAAGCTGCAAGAGCGTCTGGCTAAATTGTCCGGCGGCGTAGCAGTAATCAAAGTCGGTGCGGCTACTGAAACAGAATTGAAAGAACGCAAACTGCGCATCGAAGATGCCCTGAACGCAACCCGTGCTGCGGTTGAAGAAGGTATCGTATCCGGTGGCGGTGTAGCGCTCCTGAACGTATACAGTGCGGTTGCAGCCGTTGCACTGCAAGGCGACGAGCAAACAGGCGTAAACATCGTGTTGCGCGCTCTGGAAGCTCCAATCCGTACGATCGCTGCTAACGCAGGTGAAGAAGGCTCTGTCATCGTTGAGCGTCTGAAACGCGAAGAAGTTGGCGTTGGTTTCAACGCAGCTACTGGCGAGTGGGTAAACATGATCGACGCAGGTATCGTTGACCCTGCGAAAGTAACTCGTTACGCACTGCAAAACGCTGCATCTGTAGCGGCTATGTTCCTGACTACCGAAGCAGTTATCGCTGACAAGCCAGAACCAGAAAAGGCTGCAATGCCTGATATGGGCGGCATGGGCGGAATGGGCGGCATGATGTAAATAAAAGGCTAAAAGGCCTTTGAAAGGCTCTCGAAAGGGAGCCTTAGATTGTCGAGAAACCCCGGTCTTTACAGACGCGGGGTTTTTTCTTTATCCATCTTCTTCTTGTTCTTCACGGCTTGCCGTCACGGATCATATAGCCACTATCAGGGTCGGCTTTGCTCCTGTTTATTTCTATTTTTCATTCACATCCTCTGTGGTTTTAGGTTTTTTTTAATGATAGGGGAATTATTGATGAGAATAAATGATCTTATTTATAGAGGAATAAAGTTGATTCCACAACTCGGGAAAAAGATTCTCATAATTAGAATCTATCATTAGCGCGCTTCGATAAAAGGAATACGCATCATCCCATTTGAATTGATCGGGCTTATAGTTTGCCCCTCCTAAGTCTACTAAGTATTGTGGTTGTGTAAGAAGATAGGGGAGATCTGGCAAATGGTTCGGCCATAATCCTACTGAAAAAGCAAAGTCAATTAAAAATAACTTTACTGAATTACCAACTCCATCAATTTGAATTAACATATTGCCGGGTCTAACATCTCGATGAATTACATTTGTTTTATGCAAGATCGTTAAAATCTCAAGCATTTGCCTCAGTAATTCCCGCTTCTGATTGTAAGTTAAGCTTGGCCCCTGCATTAATAGTTGTTCCAACGTTATACCCTGTAAAAGCTCCATAGCAACAAAGGGATAAGGACCTTCCATCTCATATGCAATCAATTGGGGGAAATACTTGGTTTGAGTTGATGAATTTAATAATTGTAGCAGGATCGCTTCACGTTGCGAGGCTTGACCTAGAGTTCCGTCCATTTTTATGAAAATAGGTTTTGCTCCCGATATATCCATTCCTGAGAAATAATGAAAATTTAAATAAGATTTTTTTGGGAAATATTCAAAAAGATATCTAAAGCCATAACGGTTCTGCAAGTAGTAGATAAATTGGTTTTGTTCCAATGTTATCCTCCTCCCAAAACAGCACTATTAAAAAAGACAGATAAGTCATTAGGAACGGAATAATGGTATCCCTTCTTACTCATATAGGCATCCAAGAAAAGTTTCAGTTCCTTATTATTCGTTAAGGTTTGATACGAAAAATGTTCTATATTCAATTGATTTGCCATAGCGATAAGCCTCTCGATATAGTCTTGAGCAATCGTTGGTTTATGAATGAATGCATGATAAATAAGACTAAAAAAATAATCTTCTTGATTCGGTATAAAAAAGCCTTTATGGGATAATTCCTTATTCCTTAATATTGACATTTCCCAATCATTGCAATAATAATTATCTCCAATATAACGAAAATCAAATAATACCGTTTTACCAGCTATATTAATCTGATAATGGACTCGATATTCTTCCAAAAATACTTTTGTTGCGTTCGTAATAAACGAAACCTCTACAGCATCCTTGACAAGCAGGTCAATATCCCCATGGAGTTCCAAATGATACTGATTTGGTAAACACTCGAAATTCCGCAAAACGACATATTCCGTCGTCCAGTTTAATACAGTAAAAAGCTGTTGAATGTCTTGCCATCCATTCGTTCCTAGAAGATCTTGATACAAGGGATGAATCACGCCATCCCAGTTTCCCGGAAAATAAGATAAAAACGTTTTTGCATTACAGCTAATAAATAAGGTTAGGTCGTGGTCACATTCAATTTGCGTGTTCGTTCCATGGATTCGATGACCTCCGCCAGTCCAAGTCCGGTATAAGCTTTTAGCATCAAAAGTGTTAATGTTGACATTGCACATTCCCTTTGAAGTAGATCGTATTGCATAGACCGGATTTTCGTCTTGTACAATAACAAGTATAAAAGGTCCCATACCACAATGAATTTGCTTTTCACAACCGGGTGGAAGACTTTGTCCGTATAGTCTTGAAAGGTTTTTAGAGAAGTTAGAATTATTCCAATATATTTGATAAACTCTTTTTATTGTGAATTTCACTTTAAGGTCTTCGATGATTTGTTGTGCGCAATATGTTGCATGTTCCCAGATGATAAATAAATGCAGTTCAGGATTCATATGTTGAACTCCTCCTCTCATCCATTACAAGGGAAATTTTATTTTTTCTATATTTAGTTGTTATGGGTTCTACTCAAATTTCTACCTCCCTATCTGTTCTTTAGTCATGCTTACAATATCTATAATATGAAAACCAAGCGTAAAAGCATCAGACTTTGTCCTATAAAAAGAAAAAAAGAGACCCAAGTTCTAGTGCGGTTGCAGCCGTTGAATTGCAAGGCGACGAGCAAACAGGCGTAAACATCGTGTTGCGCGCTCTGGAAGCTCCAATCCGTACGATCGCTGCTAACGCAGGCGGAAGAAGGCTCGGTGATCGTTGAGCGTCTGAAACGCGAAGAAGTAGGCGTTGGTTTCAACGCAGCTACTGGCGAGTAGGTGAACATGATCGACGCAGGTATCGTTGACCCTGCGAAAGTAACTCGTTATGCATTGCAAAACGCAGCTTCCGTAGCAGCAATGTTACTGACTATCGAAGCAGTTATCGCTGACAAGCCAGAACCAGAAAAGGCTGCAATGCCTGATATGGGCGGCATGGGTGGAATGGGCGGCATGATGTAATAGGGTTGAAAAAACCTTATGCCTCAAGGTTTTTTGTTGGCCCAAATGGTTAATGGGTAACATTTGGGTAACATAAGAATGGAATTATAAGCCTCTCATGAGTTCTGCGAACTTACGGGAGGCTTCTTAGCATTTGGCTGGATGTGATTATTTATTTAAACAGACTTGATACTAGACTATATTTTTTTGGAACACCCTGCTGGCTATGCCGACAGGGTGTCTTCGTAGTATCCCGAGACTGCCTAGCACACTAAATAAGAGGCCACAGCAGCAGGGAAGTCGTCAGTATGTACAATTGACCGTGAAGGAGCCGAGCATAACCGCGAGCTATTAAAGGATAGGGATTTTATCTGCCAAAGTCTGATAGAATCTTTTTTAGCAGGACAAGCTTCCCCTTACTTCGACACGCTTGGAATAGTAGATTTATTATGTAATCATAATATTATACTGGGAGGTATTACTGTATGAAAAAGTTTAAACCTATGTTGCTAGTAATGATTGCTGTTTTTCTAATGTTTGCTACAAGCGCTTCAGCCTCAAATTACGTAACCAAAACTAAGTGGAAAAACGAAACCTACGCCCAAAGTGACATTATTCATACAAATGGCGGAAAAGTTAGATTACGTGGTGGTTATACTGGCCCAGGTAAAGCCACAATAATGTTTATGTACTCTATTGACGGTACATCCAGATATGGTCCAATAGGTACATATAGTTTTGACACTTTTATGAGTGGGAGATCATTTACTGATTATGTTGACGTACCTAGTGGGGGTTATTTCTACGTAGTCATTACAGGAGATGAAACTGCAGAAGCATACGGGAGAATAGACGACAAGAAATAAGTTTCGCTAAAGAGAAAAATATTGTGGGAGCGTATTCAGAAGGTCATTATGCCACTGGGTGATGCAAATAGATACTTTACACAATAAAAAAACCCGGATTGCTCCGGGGCTTTTTTATTGAAGGATTTCTCAAACTATTCACCGAATACCCATTCTGAGGTGATCATCATGAATCATACATATAAAGTGTTGAAATCGGATATCGAACATTTGCGGCTGCCTTAAGTCAGGTAAGAGTATATGGATTGTCAACAGACAATCAAACAGCTTTTTTAAGGGCTTCATTTGAGGTCATGATTCCCCAAGGTTCCATGGATTCGATGCTTGTTGTACCCGTTTTCATGACTTTGAACGTGGCTTCTGCCGCCGCGTTATCGTAGGGATAGCCTTTCATACTGAGGGAACGACCAATATGGAAGGTTTCCAGTAGCTCATCCTTGCTTTGATTTTTGAATTCACTTCCTCTGTCTGTGTGGAACCATTGAATCTGGCGCAAGTCGCCTTTCACGGTCGCAAAGGCACGGGAAACCAGTGACGTGCTTCTTGCGATTTGCAGGACGACGCACATTGCTGATACCGAGTATTTTTCCCGATTGTTCTGGATGATGGCTACTTTCGTCCCATGATCAGCGCGGCTTGCTTTAAAATATCGTTATACTTTCGGGCTTTTCTAAGCGTTTGGAAATTTATTTTGTTATTCTTTGTTTTTCAATTCATCGGGTAGCCCTGTTTTTGTAAATAACATGTGTACATACATTTTATATTCTTTAGAAAAAGCTTTTGCATTAGTCAGTTCCTGAATCACTGTATCTATGTGTGTTTCGTCCGACTCCTTAATGTACTTAAATAAATGTTCGTATGCTATAAAGCGAGAAGTGTAGTATCCATTTGCACTTCTTAACATGTTTTCCAAGTCGTATTTTAGGTCATTATGTAACCCGTCAGGAATTTTTATTGAATTAATTTTTTTAATTGTCTCTTTATATTTTTCATTGACCCGTTGAATTTCCTTACAAATGGCAGAATCATCGACTTTATCAGCCTTCATCATGTCGAAAACCCCGTTGCCTTGGTACTCATAGGGAGTCATTTCTTTATCGTATTTATTAAGGAGACTTTCAATTTGAAGAGCGTTTTTCTTATCAACTTCACTGTATGAAGGCGTGCTCTCAACCTCTTCATTGCTTACTTTAGAAGATACATCAGCTTGTGCTTGAGCTAAAGCTTTCTCAGATGCTGGTTTGGACTGATCGGCAGGTGTAGCTATGAAAAGTATGACTAAACTCAATAGTGAAATTAAAAAATTCCATTTGGCTTTTTTAGTTCGCTTGAATAGAGAGACTATTCCCAAAAGGAGAAAAAGCACAAAGGAAGCCGAACTGATTACAATTAAAAGTGAAGAAAACATTTTTCTTTACATCCTTCTATGACCCCATCGGCTGGGAATTTGCTTATTTTATCTTGTTAAATTTATTATCGAAAACTGACAATGAATATGTAACACTTTGTAGATTTTTAGATGCTGTTTTATTATGACTTGAAATGAAAGCGTTGACATACCTTTTAACCCGCTATATACTTATTTTAGTTAAATGAATAGCATTAGGATTGTTACTGTTATGCAGGCAAAACCTAAGGAGCAAAATATTAAGATCCAAGGATCTTATGTATTTTGTTGTACTTAGGTTTTTTTGTTTATTGAGAGAGGAAGGTTAAATACAAGTGGTTTCGGCACTCTGCTGAAGCCATTTTCTTCTATTTACTATGTTCACATCTGAGAGGAGCGACAAACTTGGAATACAAATATGAGTTGGTCCAGGCAGACAATCATTTTCCGTTAAAAATTATAGTTCATTCTTCAAATGAACCAGCATACATACCCAGGCATTGGCACGACAGCATAGAAATATCCTATGTGCTTTCAGGAGGAATCGACAATATTTACATTGATGGCGTGAATTATAGCTCCAAAGAAGGAGATATTGTGCTCATCAATTCGAATGCTATTCATTCCTTTTCTGTGGCTAAGGGAGAAGGAAGAGAGGCTATAACCGTCCTGATCCCTTATGGATTTATTAGAGAAAATGTTAACAGCAGTAACCCCATTTCATTTGATTGTATATCTATTTTCGAAACCAATGAGCAGAGATTGCAGCAATTTGCGGAGCTGCGTGGTTTGCTAGACACATTATTTGCGGCTTACCTCAACCGGCATAATGACCCTTTAGAACATATCCATTTAACGTCTCTATCTTATAAGCTGGTGTATCTTTTATTAATGCATTTTAAAATTGACAATGAATCTATTCACGGCTTTAATTCCAATAAATATTTGGAACGGCTGACGTTGATCACCGATTATATCCAAGAGAATTACGATCAAAGCTTATCCCTGGATTCCATAGCCCAGGTTTTTGGGTTATCTCCCGAATATTTGTCCCGTTTTTTTGTCAAGCATGTCGGGATGACCCTATTTCAATATATCAATGCCATCCGTCTGGAGAGATCTTTTCGTGTTCTTATGAATACGGACCATTCTATCATTCAAATTGCGCTGGAGCACGGGTTTCCGAACGAAAAATCTTTTGCCAGGGTATTTAAGAAGGTTTATCAGGCAACACCACATCAATATCGAAAGAGGACAAGGGGGATTCTGGGGCAAGGAGTCAGTAATTGACCCTAATTAGGTTAATAAAAGGCATGATGCAAATAAAAAAAATTATTAAAATAAATAATGTAAGCGTTTTACAAATGGATTTGGGAGGTAAGACACTATGTTTAAACGTTTTAAAAAGACTGCTAAAACAACTATGTTATTAACTCTGGCTGTCAGTACGACCCTTGCTTTCAGTTCTGGTGCATGGGCCAAGGATGCAAAGATACAGCCCACCTCATACCGGACGGTTGCGGAGGTAAAGGATTGGGGAGCAACCATTACAAAGATCATTGTTAATCTGGGTAAGCCGGTACCTAAAGAGGCGGTAACAAAGGATACATTTAAGGTGCATGTAGAAAGAAGCGATAGCAGGCTGGTAAATCCCTTTATTGAGAAAGGCAACCGGAAGGTCACCAAGGCCTATGTATCGGACAAAAACGGCAACCCTGTAAAGAAAACCGGAAGCTACGTTGTGTTGGAAATGGAGATCGGCCCGGCCATAACATTAGGCTCCGCTATTCATTATGATGCAGGTTCCGGGTTTAACGGGTGGAATGATAACAAATACACGATCACGCAGCAAAAAGCTATCAAAACCCAATCAGGAACGATTTCCGGCTTGGAAATTGATAATTCCACAGGTGAGATACGGAAGCTTGTAGATCAATTTAAAACCGGCAAAGCTTCTTTTGACGGGGTTACTTTAACCTATGCGGACTATGCGCCAGCAAAAGACAAAGTGAAAAACCCTCTAGTGATCTGGCTGCACGGTATGGGAGAGGGAGGCACAGATCCAACGATTCCGATTGCCGGCAATAAAGCTGCGAATTTTGCTTCTAAGGAAATTCAATCCTATTTTGGCGGGGCTTATGTGTTGGCACCTCAGACTCCAACCTACTGGATGGATGGTTTCACAGACTTTGGAGACGGAACCTCCAAATATGAGCAAGCATTGATGTCCTTAATTAAGGATTATGTGGCCAAGAACAAAGACATTGATACAGATCGAATCTACATTGGCGGAGACTCCAACGGCGGTTACATGACTATGCTGATGATCCGTGATTATAAAGATTATTTTGCAGCAGCTATGGTTGTGTGTGAAGCCTTGAAGGATAGCCTTATAACCGATGAACAAATTAACGAAATGAAGAACCTGCCGATCTGGTTTGTGGCCGCCAAAACCGACACCATAGTGCCGCCTAACGATTATATGATTCCGACCTACAACCGTTTAGTGAATGCCGGAGCAAAGGATGTTCATATGTCGTTATTTGACAACGTAGTGGATACTTCCGGCTTGTACAAGAAAAGCGACAAAACACCGTATGAATACAATGGCCACTGGTCCTGGATTTACGTGTATAACAACGAAGTATCGAAGCTGATTAACGGAAAGAAAACAACGATGATGGAATGGCTGGCCTCCAAAACATTGAACTAAAAGGTATAGCTGTTTCAGAAGCCTTATTTCACAAAAGTCTAGGTAATACGCCAATATTTCGCTTAGATTGAGCATTTACACTACCTCCTTCATAGTATGTAGCAGTTGATGAAGAGAGGAGGTTGCTGATGGAAATACCAGTAACAGGTTTTGTTGTACATTCCGGTGATTCCGACTCTGACCATTCGCATAGGCTTTTTATTACTTCGTGGGACGGTAGACCAGTTAATAGGGTTCACGTGCATCCTATTAAGGGGACTACATCATTTGATGTGGGACACTGCCACCATTACTGTGGAGAAACAAAGCCGGCTCCAAGTGGTGTTCCGCATGTTCATCATTATTGTGTGGAAACATCATGTAACGAGCAACATAAGCATCTTATTAAAGGAACAACAGGGCCAGCCATTCCCTTGCCAAGAGGTGGCCATTACCACCGTTTTGAAGGATGTACCACAGTAAGTGGTAAAATTCCTCACGTTCACAAGTACTGTGGAAGTACTGGTAATGAGGAAGAATGCCGGCCTCAACCGTATTGAAAAGCCTATCCTCCAATATCCCAATTCGCACAACATGGACGGCATGATGTGAAAATGCCAAAAACCCTTGTTGTAGCAAGGGGTTAGGAGATGTTAACTCTGATCAGATTGTTTTGAGGCTCTCATGAGTTCGTTGAACTTTTGAGTAGCCTTTTTTTCTTTGATTTATGGGTATAATAATGCAGACATGATCAAAATGCTGTTGAATTGAAGGGATTGAAGATGAAATGACATTACCTGTTTCTTTGCCTGATATTTCACAAAGGCCGCATCATCTGACGGTGGAACGAAAAATGGAGGCGTCACCTGTTGTCCTGTATCAAGCGTGGACCAAGCAGTTCGACCAATGGTTTGCAGCCCCAGGGACAGTCATCATGGAGGCCCGAGTGAATACGGCCTTTTTTTTCGAAACGCATTTTGAGGGGAAACGCCATCCGCATTACGGAAGGTTTCTAAGACTTGAACCAGATCGCCTTATCGAATTGACCTGGGTTACTGGGGAAGGAGGCACAAAAGGGTATGAAACGGTGCTCACCGTTGAGCTTAAACTCAACGGAAATGGCACACAGCTTCGCCTAACGCACGCAGGTTTTCCAGATACAAATTCGAGGGACCAACACGAGCAGGCATGGCCGATGGTACTTGATCAGCTCGACAAGAAGATGATGACCAATAGCTGATTAGAAATCTGAAAGCAGGCCTTGTCTACTCTTCGAAAACGCTCTTTAAGCGTACTTTCAAATACAGTGCACACCAAAAGCAGTAATGAAGTATCTCAGCAATAATTTGGACCGTCTGCGGCCAGTCTAATGAGGATAAAGACTTGGAACACAGCGTAACCATAATCAGAATGGCTTCAAAAGCAAGAATGTCCACTAACAGCATAATGATTATGCGGGATTTGATTTGCTGGAAGAGTTCCAGAGCTTTGAAATTCCAGGCCATTGCGATCCATTCGAGCATGATGATTCCCAAAGACATACCGGCATACCCGAGCCCGGGAATGGCAACTAAGGAATAAAGAATAATGAAGTTGACAAGGACTCCTGTGCCAAGGCCAATAAAGGGAGTTTTCTTCCGATTTTGTGCCCATAAGATGCTTGTTGTGATTTCCCGCAATCCGACGAATAACGGTAGCATTGCCAATGATTTAATGGGAATTTCGGCATGTTGTATACCAAAAACAAATAGGGAAATTTCGGAGGCATATTCAAAAATAAAAAAACCTGAGGCTAATCCCCAGACCCATGCTATCTGAAGGGCGGTATGGCTTTTTTTGTAGAAGATGTTATATTCCTTATTTTGCCAATCCGTAGTTATTTTCATTGTGAGCGTATGTGTTAGCGAGCCCGTAATCAGAGTAGGCATATAAGCGACCACAAGAGCGATACCCGTGACAATACCGAACATCTCCGCTGCTTCTTTGGGAGAAACTCCGGCAACCTGTAATCGTTGAGGGATGATGATCGCATCCATAAAGTCGGAAGCCGGGATAAGCAAGCGTGTAAGTGCAATAGCAAATGAAGCTTGTACCACCAAAGGTAGATCTGTTCGAGTTGATGGGGGAGACAAAGCTACAGAGGGACGATTGTACATAAAAAAAGCAGAAAGCATTGCAAAGGCTAACAATGCGCCTGTAAAGGTTCCAAGTACCGCTCCGCCTACAGCAGACTCAATGCCGTATTGAATAAATAGTGGCACCAGCCATATTAAAGTACCAATCCTGACGGTTTGTTCTATAATTTCCGAAAGAGCAATTGCTGTGTATTTCTCAAGCCCTTGCAAATATCCGCGCAGCAGACTTAGCAAGGGGACTGCCAGTATAGCAGGGGATAGACATCGAATCACAAAATCAAGCTGTGGATAACCAAGCAAAGAAGCGATCGGTTTTGAAAGCCAAAAGGTTAAGACACTGCATATCAAGCCCGTGAGCATCAGAAATATAGAAAAGATTTTGAACAAACGCCAGCCTCTTGCAGTATGCTTCGCTGTAAACATACCCAAAGCTGTCGGCAATCCCCCTGAAATAATCATCAATATTAAGCTATAGAAGGAGTAGGCTAGCTGATAAAGGCCCATTCCTTCGGCTCCAACAAGTCGCGTCATAAATACTTTTCCAACCAAACCGATGGCTTTCACAACAATCATCGCATTAGCTCTCACCATGGTTTGCTTTAATAAAAGAGGTAATTTCAAATTATTTTCACCCCATTAGAAGCTGTCCATATTATTCCTATGACAGCATCCTCCGGGATATGAACAAGTGTGACAAGTCATTTAATGCTTAATCTTGTATATGAATCAACAAATACTTGGTATTTTTATCCCACCCCAAGTCGAAGGGGACTCTGTAACGGTCTGCGGTATGGGAGTTGACTAAAGGAAAGCCACGCTGATCAAATCCAACAACTATAGAGAAATGGTCAACATCTCCTTTTAACACGTAAGCAATTAAATCACCTGGCATCAGCTGGGGTTTGTCAAGCTGCTGCTGCCGTTCATTTATCGATTGGACAATATTAGAAAAGCTTCCTTGCCCTATAATTCTGCCATAGCCGGAGCGTATCAGAAAATTTTTAAATGCGTCCGTTTGAACCCAGGCTTGGCTTCCACCGTGGCCATACAAGTAATGCCATCCTGATTTCATAGGCAGCCCTCCGCCTTCCTTCGCGTCCCCGATCACTTGTGAGGAGAAGTTGGTACAGTCGCCCCCTTTGGAATTATAATCCAGATATTTTTGATTATATCGCTGACCATTCCCTGCACCCCATGTCGTTCCTGCATACTTGTTTGCATAGTCAACTGCGCGGGTTCTGTTGTATTTATGAATAACCCTCTCTGGTGTTGCTGGATCTTTATGGGGAGTGAAAAATAAATCGGATTTTTCAATTTTCTTTGCATTTTCTTCTAGAGGGTCTGAATACCATTCACGCTCCACGTACCAACGATTGTCTTTTTTTCTCAATGTAATGCCATGACGAGTTCCAATTCCAAAATCATGCCGACCTGGATAGTCGTCGATATACTCATAACTCAATTTCAAGGACTGAACAAGAGACACTTTTGCCGTATCGCCCAACACGTCAGCACGAGCTACCCGAATGGAACTTTCCGCATTCACAAATTTCATTTTACGATGCTTGGCCCATTCTTGAATGTATTCGGCCCTGTTCATTTCATGAAGGTACGCGTAGTTGCTTCGTTTATCTGTTAACAAGTAATGGTCCTCAATATGCCTTTTATCCTGATCCATCAACAACTGAGTGCGGTCTTCAAACAATTCTTGAAGAAAGGGGACGACGTTTTCCTTTTTAGCTGGCTCGGCTTGTGCACGAAATAAAGAGAAGCTGCAAGCAGGAATCAATATTAAGGTCATGCACAGCAATTGTAATTTTGTGATTCTAAGCACAGTTATTCATTCTCCTTGGAAATGATTGGGTTGTCCTTGTTTTGAACCGTAAGTTTCTCACAAGCTGAATTCATGTGTGCTAATTTAGTAAAGACGACCAGTCTTCCTTCATGTTCCTTCTTGCTTCGACTGTAGCGTCCGGCACAGGTAATCAAGTTTAAACGGTGCTCTTCAGTAGGCCCAAAAATCGTTTGAATTGGTGCTTCGGGGGTTAGGTAAAATTTCACAGACTCTACAACAAACTGAAGCTTACAGCCGTCATCGCCAGTCACATACACGTAATCCCCCCTTTTCAGTTTTTTAAGAGGATAAAAAACTGCCGGACCCGTATATGTATCAACATGCCCATCCATAATTGCATTACCCGCGGCTCCTGGCAATATTCCAGTAGATAAATAACCTACTCGATCCGTGTTACCTGGAACGCCCATTTGTCCATTTTCTAAATAGGCAACCGGTTCTATAATCGAATGAACACGAACCGCAGGAATATCAATTTTATGTGGAATGATGCCTGGAAAGGGTTTACTTTTAACCTGTAATGGCTTCGGCGTTTTAGGTTGTTGAATTTCAAGCTTAGCCGGGGCCTGGGTGGGGTTGCCATCATGTTTAGCCGAAGAAGAACAGCTAGTACTACCCAGCAAAATCAATAGCACTATGATACGAATGATCCACTTTTTGTTCATATGAAGAAAGAGAGAGGGTCTACAAGCTAACCCTCTCCTTTGACCCTCCCTAATCCATTTGCTCGCTTGCGCCACCAAATCCGGTTTTTGGTAATTTAGTAGCCTTTGCTTTCATACTTTTCGCATGAATGCTTTTTCCTCCAATGATTTTGCCAGGTGCAGCTTTATGTGCATGTAGCTTGTGGACTTTCTCATGTTTGCTCTTGGCGTGCAGCTTGTGTTCATGTTTCGCATGAGCCTTAACCTTATGTTGGTGTACTTTGTGCTCATGCTTTTCTGTTGCGGGTGCAGATGCAGATACCATGGATCCTGCTGACAGAAATACAGCTAGGGACGCTACAGCCAATATTGCTTTTTTCATGTTATTGCCTCCTTGAGATAGTTGGTAATTCTCCATTATATTTTCCGTACGAAGAACGTTTTATGTAGCCAATAATTTCATAGGGGGAAATTGTCTTGAAATTCATTCCTATGAAATCATTTATTCACTTCAATAAGTCCTTCGGGCGTCTTACGATTGGCAAGCAGTTCGGTTACGGTGACGAAGGTAAACCCTCTTTTTTTCAGCTCAGGCAAAATGATTTTGAGGGCTTCAACGGTTTGTGTACTTTTATATACATAATCGTGCATGAGGACGATATCGCCGTTTCTGGCGTTGCGGAGCACTTTATTAGCGATGCGGTGTACGCCGGGTCTTCGCCAATCCAGGGTGTCCTGATGCCAGGACCATAAAATCATTTTGAGCCCTTTTTCTTTAGATAGTTTGACGAGCGAGTCGGTATAGGAACCACCCGGTGGACGGAAAAGGTGAGTTTCTGTACCCGTTGCTTGAACGATGCTGGCTTGGCCCTGATCCATTTCAGACAGGGCTTTGTTACGGGAAATACGATGGAAGGATGAATGATGGAAGGTATGGTTGCCGACATCATGTCCTTCTTCTCGTTCCCGCTTTACAATGTGAGGGAGTTTCTCTACTCGGCTGCCGACGACAAAAAAGGTCGCTTTGGCGTCATATTGCTTGAGCAAATCCAGAATAGCCGGCGTTTTGGTCTCATCCGGTCCATCGTCGAAGGTGAGGGCAATCACCTTGCGAGAGGTAGGAACTTCCCATACAATGTCCCCTCGTTCTTCGTAATAGGCTCTTCCTTTTGTAGGAGCAGGGGAGGCGTACGATGCGGCCTGTGTAGTATTGGTATAGGGTGTGGGGCAAAAGCTGGCACAGAACAAGGCAACAGCGACACTTGTAGACAGTAATCGGTTATATTTCATCAGGCATCTTCTCCGTTCTGACGTTTTCTCACATTAGCTTGCCAAGAAGGTACACATACCATTCCTCGTTTGCGAATTATCTGCTTTTAGATTCCTTTAAATTCCTGTTTCAATATGTAAAATAAATACGTAAAACCTCCAAATTTGTGAATAGCCAACTATCGGCATATTAACGAATTTGGAGGTTTTTTTGTCATGAACTGAATGCGTCGTGCGTCAGCTCAGCAGTATCATCACTAGCAGCGTGTACAGTACCAACAGTAGAATGACATTGCTGTAGGTATAGGGACGGTAAGGGGGTGGAGTGCCTGGGGAAGGCGAATGATACGGCTGAGGAACCCTTATATATAGATGATCGGCGTCCATGTGAACAATCGTTCCTTCATACACATGATGATCCATCGTTTGGACCCGGACGGTTTGATTGAGGTGTGGTTTGAGTCTTTGATGCAGGTGCTGGCGAGCCTTGACAAGCCTTGTCTGGAATTCCGGTTTGGCTTGATATAACGATTGTGGACTAGCGGTACTGTAGGACATTCGCCTCTAACCTCCATACCATGTAATAATGCATCCTATGCGGGAGTCTATGTCTGTGTGCTTATACCTATGGATCTTTTTTTTACAAAGAGGAGAAGAATTTACAGTATACACCAGTCCGTTTGATGATCCCTTTACATCGAAACGATACACTTACTGAGGCTGGTTTGAAAAGAAAGGGGCGTTTCGTTTTGAGTGAGCTTAACAAATCGATGGGACTTGGTACGAGAAGTCGGCATCTGGCTTCATCTAAGGCCCGCATACGCACAAGTTCGCTAAAAATTCAGAGATTGCGCGAAAATGCGCTGGCGTACACCTTTTTGGCTCCATCGCTCATTTTATTTGCTGTATTTATGTTTTATCCGATGTTGAAGTCGGTTTATCTCAGCCTGCATTCCACAGATCCGGCAGGAAACGTTGCAGCTTATGTAGGGTTGGATAATTTTGCTGTACTTTTCAGCTCAGGTCAGTTTCTGCAAGGGATCAAGGTCACGCTCCTGTTCGCGCTATTGACGGTGCCTGCAGGTATTTTATTGGCGCTCGTGCTGGCTGCACTGACCCATAGTAAACTACGCGGAATGCGCATTTTTCAGTTCGCGTTTTCACTACCGATGGTGCTGTCGGTCGGTTCATCTGCCGTCATATGGAAGTTTCTTTTTCATCCGACACTCGGGATGTTCAATTACGTGCTTTCCCTGTTACATATCAATCCGGTTCCATGGCTGACCAGCCCGGACTGGGCGCTGCTCTCCGTAGCCATCATGACTATTTGGATGAATCTAGGCTTCAATTACATTATTTTATCCAGCGGACTGCAAGGGATTCCGGACGACATGTATGAAAGTGCCAAAATGGATGGGGCCGGTCCCTTGATCACGTTCTGGCGTATTTCCATGCCATTGCTATCGCCAACGATCTTTTTTGTGACGGTAGTCTCCATTATCGGGGCCTTTCAGTCCTTCGCGCAAATTAACATTTTGACCAAGGGCGGGCCGGTGAACAGTACGAATGTGTTTGTATACTCCATTTATCAGGAGGCCTTCGTTAATTTCCGATTCGGCACGGGAAGCGCCCAGGCGATTGTATTGTTTGTCGTCATTTTGCTGCTCACGATGATTCAGTTCAAATGGGTGGAAAGAAAGGTGCATTACCAATGAAAGGACGCCTTCATTCAACGTTGCTGTATGTACTGCTCACGATTGCGGCTGCTCTGATTTTATATCCCGTCATCTATACGTTTTTTATGGCGGTGATGTCGCCTGAGGAAGCGAGTGCCTATCCGCCCCACTTTATTCCGCATTCCTTTCATTTGGCCAATTTTACCGAAGTGTTTGAAATCGTTCCAATAGCAGCCTTTATCGGCAACACCTTTCTCATTTCGGGCCTGACCATGATCGGTCAGCTCATTACAGCCAGTCTGGCGGCCTATGCCTTTGCCAAGATGGAGTTTAAGGGAAAAAATTTTATTTTCAGCATGTTTGTAGCCACGATGATGATCCCTTGGGAAGTGACTATTATTCCGAATTACCTGACAGTACGCAGTTGGAACTGGCTTGATACGTATCAAGGGCTGACGGTTCCATTTTTGGCAACAGCCTTCGGGACCTTCCTGTTAAGACAATTTTTTCTCCAGCTTCCCAAGGAACTGTTCGAGGCTGCCCGCATGGACGGGTGTGGACATATCCGTTACTTTCTCTTCCATGTGCTTCCATTATCGCGCCCGGCGCTCGGAACACTGGCTGTATATTCGTTTCTGAACATGTACAATTCGTATCTGTGGCCTTTACTGATTACGAATAGCGAAAATATGCGTACCGTACAGATTGGCATTTCCATGCTTGAATTTCAGGAATCCACTTCATGGAATCTGGTGTTTGCGGGCACTGCGCTTGTCATTTTACCGTCACTGCTCCTGCTGGTCTTTGGACTAAAGCAACTGGTACGCGGGATGGCCGCGGGTGCGCTGAAAGGCTGACCAAGCCCATGTTAAGCTCCTTATCCAAAGTTAACAGCAAAGCTTATAGCAACACCTGCGCAAGCAGCCTTTATACAAAGCTTGATCACAAAATAGTCTCGTAAAGGATTGTCGTATTCGAGAATGATTTAATCCAAGGGAGAGAAGAGAGATGATGAGATTTGTTCGTCTGAAAAGTGCCTTGACCCTGCTTATTCTGACTGCAATGGTGGTTGCAGCAGGTTGTAGCAACAATACGGCAGCAGAAAAGCCGGGGAATGACAGTAATGCAGGGGCTGCAGCGGGTTCTCCAGTCAAGCTGACCTGGTGGCATTCGATGTCCGGTAACGGTGAAAAAGCGATCAAACAGATCGCGGCTGACTTTAACGCCAGCCACAAGGACATTCAGGTGGAGCCCGTATACCAGGGCAAATATGATGACAGCCTGAACAAGCTGAAAGCGTCGCTTGGTTCCAACAGCGGCCCGGACATCATTCAGGTATATGAAATCGGCAGCAAATTCATGATCGACTCCAAAATGATCACGCCTGTACAACAATTTATTGATGCAGACAAATTCGATCTATCTCAGCTTGAGCCGAATATTACGCGATACTACACGATTGATGGTAAATTGAACGCCATGCCGTTCAACACGTCAAACCCGATTTTGTACTACAATAAGGATGCGTTCAAAGCGGCGGGGCTTGACCCGGCCAATCCTCCAAAAACCTATGATGAATTCGAAAAAGCTGCCAAAGCCTTGAGCAAGGATGGTAAACCCGGTGCATCCATCGCGATCTATGGCTGGTTTATGGAGCAATTGTTTGCCAATCAGAATGCGGATTATGTGAATAATGGCAACGGACGCAATCAGGCTGCAACGGAATCGCTGCTGAATTCGGATGCAGGTGTGAAAACCCTGACGTGGTGGAAGAAAATGATGGATGAAAAGGTTGTATCCAATCTGGGACGTAACTCGGATGATACTGCCAAAGCCTTTTCCGCAGGACAAATTGCGATGACGCTGGATACCACCGCTTCACTGCGTAATATTGTGGAGCAGGTTGGCGATAAATTCGAAGTAGGTACGGGCTTCCTGCCAAGAGCAACGGATGCTAAAGAAGGCGGTGTCGTTGTAGGCGGCGCGAGCTTGTACATTATGAACAATAAGCCTGAAGCCCAGCAAAAGGCAGCTTGGGAATTCATTAAATTTGTCGCTTCCCCGGCTGTGCAGGCCCAATGGAGTGTGAATACCGGATACTTCCCGATCACCAAAGCGGCTTATCATGAGCAGGTACTCAAAGACAATATGGTCAAATACCCGCAATTCCAGACGGCAGTTGACCAATTGCACGCTTCGGTGCAATCTACCGCTACACAAGGTGCTGTGATGGGGGTATTCCCGGAAGCGCGTCAAATTGTTGAGGGTGCAATCGAGGCCGTTCTGAGCGGCCAACAACAGCCAAAACAGGCATTGGATCAGGCGGCGCAGGAGATTACAGGCAAAATTGCACAATACAATCAAACGGTCAAAAAATAATCGGCCTTCCCTTAAAAGCGACGAGTAAACTGTAATACGTCCCCCTTTATCGGCCGCTTTTATAAAAATAACGGATTGAATGAGTGACCCTCTCACTGATTCAATCCGTTTTTTGCGTTATTTTCTTTTTAGAACGACTGTTTAGACGAAGTGTCTAAAATGAATAATTTGCATTTTTACTATTGCTGGATAACTAAAAGTGGGCTTATAATAAATACATAATTTTTGTACTGAACAGTCAGTTCAAAGAAGGAGGAAGCATGAAACAGCAGACAAAAGAAATTATTTTTAACGGAGCACTCAAGGCTTTTTCCGAACGAGGTTTTAATGAAACGAATATGGAGGAGATCGCCAAGGTATGTGGTATTGCCAAAGGAACCCTGTACTATAATTTTAAAAATAAGCAAGAATTGTACATCTACATCTTGAAGATGGGGATGGAACGTTTTGTTCGGGATATCCATGAAGCGATGGCTCAAACTCCCAAGGATCAGGTAGAACTAAGGATTCGCAAGCTGATCCAGGTACATATTGAGTTTATAGGGAGAGAGCCGGATTTTTGCCGTCTACTGGTCAGCAAAGGATGGGTTTCACAAGAGCAGCATTTTAATATCAGGCAGGTGCTGGCTGGCTATTTTGATTTTATGGAGGCAGAGATCGAATCCGGCAAGTTCTACGGGAAAATCTCGAGCAAGCTGGATGCAAAAACGACGGCAAATTGCCTGTTCGGTATTTACATTTTTATTCCGATGCGTTCAATGGTATGGGGCGAAACGATGAATATGCAGGAAGTTCGTGAAAGTACTGAATTATTTGTATGTAATGCACTAGGCATTCATCATTAATTGACAGATGGAGTGATGGAACATGAAAGCTAAAAAATATACGATTTACGCCGTACTTATTATTTTAATCGCTGTAGGAATCTATGCCTTGACGGCTTTCCCACGAGGAGGCAGCAGCTTATCTGCGGATCAATCCTCTTCTATTCCTACCGCTTATGTAGAATCGGATACCCTTAATGCCAGCTTTAAGATGGCAGGACGCATTGACCAGATGTTCGTAAAAGAGGGCGATCAGGTGAAAAAGGGGCAGGTATTAGCCAAATTGGAAAGTCGTGAGCTGGAAGATAAGGTGAAGCAGGCACAGGCTGCATTGCTGGCAGCCAAGAGTAATGTGTCCAAAGCGAAAGCCAGTGTACTGCAGGCTCAAGCAGGAGTAGGCCAGGCACAGGCTACTGTGAGTGCAGCTCAGGCCAAGAAAAGCCAGGGATCAACAGCAGTCGGTGTAACTGCACAGGCTTCCTCCAGCCAGATTGAACAGGCACAAGCGGCTGCGGCTGCGGCTAAAGCCAAGCTGGACGCCCTCAAGAGCGGTGCAAGACCGCAGGAGCTGGAACAAGCGCAAGTAGCTGTGAAGGCAGCCAAGGAAACGCTGGATTTGACCGTTAAAAATCTGGAGCGTGCCAAAAAGCTCCAAGAAGCCGGAGCGGCAACGCAGGCGTCATTGGATCAAGCAACGCTGGATCATCAACAGGCAGAAGCCAAGTACAATTCAGCTTCTCAACAGCTGAATATGGTACGTGAGGGAAGCCGCAAGGAGGAAATCACGGCGGCTGAAGCGCAGTACCGTCAGGCATTGGCTGCAGTGAAGGAAGCACAGGCTGGTGCAGGCAAAGTCGCTTTGCAGCAGGAAGATGTCAAAGCCGCACAGGCTTCGGTAGAGCAAGCGCAGTCCGCAGTGAAGGCGGCGCAATCCACGGTGGAGCAGGCGCAATCTGCGGTTGCAGGTGCCAATGCACAGGTAGCACAAGCGGAAGCCGCGCTCCAGGAAGCGCAAACTTACTTGAGCTACACCACGTTGCGCGCGTCCGAGGATGGAATCGTGAAATCCAAATCACTTAGCTTGGGGGAAATGGCTAGTGCAGGATTCCCGGTCTATACGATTGAAACTTCGACACAGCGTTGGGCTAAGTTCTATGTACCGGAAACATCTCTGAATGGTCTGCAAGCAGGGGATACCGTTCAAATTAAACTGCTGTCGGGTGGTAAGGAGCTGAAGGGTAAAGTGATTCTGTTGGAATCCGCTGCCGACTTCGCCATTCAAAAACCGAGCCAAAGCTCCGGTGATAAGGATGTTCGTTCCTTTGGCGTTAAGGTAGCTTTGCCGGATCTTGCTGCCTCGGTTCCAACGGGCTCTACAGTTCTGTTTACAGGCAAAGGGGCGCAATAATATGCAGGATCAACAGGAAAGACTTCGTATCCGCGATGTGTTTCGCGAGGAGTGGCTGAGCATCTTCCGGGATCGCCGCTTTATGGCTATTCTGCTGATTACGCCGATTGTGTATACGATACTGTTCGGCTTCCTGTATTCACATCAGCGGATTACCGAGATGCCTGTCACGGTATATGACGGAGATAACTCACAGCTTAGTCGCCAAATCATTCAGGCGTTCGACGCGACAGATTCATTTGCCGTTACACGGCAAGCGACCAATCAGGAGGATGCTGTCCATCAGGTGGAGACCGGGGAAGCTAAGGTCGGAATCGTCATTCCTGACAATTTCACCACTCGGCTTAAGCATGGGGAGAACCCGCCGGTGCTAACTCTGATTGACGGCAGCAATATGATGTATTCCAATAGTGCCAGCCGGATCGCGAATCAGGTCATCAGTAGCGTAAGTGCCGGAGTATCTATCAATTCTATGAAGCAAAAGGGAATGAATGCCGATCAGGCTGCCTCAACGCTGAGTACGATCCCGTTCCGATCGAGAGTGCTATTTAACCCGGTCTATGATTATAAGCTTTTCATGCCCTTAGGGGTTATTTCGGCGGCACTCCAGCAGTGCTTGCTGCTTGGCATTGCCTTATCCTGCACACGTGATAAGGAGGCAGGAACGTGGGGGAGATTTGGTGCATGGAAAAATACTCCCTGGCGCTTGGCAATTGCCAAGCTGACACCGTATTATGTGGCAGGAGCCTTCAATGTGCTGACTGTATTCAGTATCAGTGCGTTATACTTTGATATTCCATTCAGGGGACAGGTTCTTCCGCTGATTATGGTGTCGCTGGCCTTCAACTTTGCATTGTGCGGTTTAGGTTTTCTATTCAGTCTTTTTTCCAAGTCAAGAGTGGATGCCACGCAAACCCTGATGCTGATTGCTGTTCCTTCTTTTATGCTATCAGGCTATACGTGGCCACTGGAAGCAATGCCTGGCTTCTTGCGGGGGATTGCCGAAATATTACCGCTGACGTATTATCTGGATGCTGTACGAAATATTACGCTCAAAGGACTGGATATCACATACGTCTTTAAGGATACGATAGCTTTGGGAGTCATTGGCTGTGTGACTCTTCTGGTGTCCTTCGCTATTTATCCGCTATTTTTTAGACAGCACCAGACGACAGGGCAGCATGCCGATGTTCCCGCTCAAGAAGGTGTCACGCTTAAAGGCTGAAAGCAACTCTAAATATTCCAAATATAAAAAGGCAGATCAGATGCTACTCCTGATCTGCCTTTTGGTTATAAATACATAAGCGAAGCTGAAGCCGAAGCGGCTCCGCTTTCCTACAAATCAGCAATCGATTTAACATTCATATAAGCTGGAACGACCAATCCGGTTTTAACACCGGTCATATTAGCACCCAGATCGTCAAGCTTATCCTTGTATTTAGCCCAGTAGTCCGCATGTGTCAACGGCAGCCATGCAGCTGGCGAGGCATCTACATCGCCGCTGGCGACACCCGTCCACATTGGACCTGCTTCAACCTGCAGTGCGGTTACTTTGTAACCCAGTTTGTTTTCCAAAATATATTTCAGCAAATTCGTACTCGCAATTTCAGAATCCCAAGCCACATAACTCAGCTTAAAAGGGTCCCCATTGACAGGTTGCAGCCCATGAGTCCATTCCTGCACCTTATCGGCATGCTTCTCTGCCCAATCCTTGGCAGCTTGCTCAGGACTGGTTCCGGCTTGAATGGCAACCATCATTTCACCCATATCCTCCGGAGTCCATTTGAAGCGTTTCAGGAATTCGTAAGCGACAGGGGCATCCTTTTGCAGTCCTTTACGGGCAATCGTATGAATGCCCTCTGCTTCACCATAAGATTTTTTAGGGTCTTCCAAATATTTGAGATCATATTTGTTGAACATCCAGTGAGGAGTCCAGCCTGTAACAATGATCGGTTTTTTCGCTTTAATGGCTTTGTCCAGTGTTGCCGTCATGGCTGCACCGGAGCCTTCTACCAGCTTCCAATCGGATAAATTGTAGTCCTTAATCGCTTTGGCAGTTGATTTCATAATGCCTGCCCCGGCGTCAATGCCGATAATCTTGTAATCAACCTCTTCGCCAACCGGATTGGCGGCTGCGTTACCTTTGCCAGATGCAGAATGATCGGCACCAACAAAATATTGTGATGCGCCAGCGATCAGAATGACGGCTGTAACCGCAGAGGCAATCCACACTTTTTGTTTGGCGGATACACGGCTTTTGTTTCTTTTCGCTGGCTTGAACAGGTTTTGCGTGAAACGGTCAAGCACAATAGCCAGAACAACGACAGCCAGGCCAGCTTCAAAACCTTTACCAATTTGCAGCTGTGTCACAGCCCGGTACACAACCGCGCCGATACCTTCCGCACCGATCATGGAAGCAATAACCACCATGGACAGTGACAGCATAATCGTCTGGTTAATACCAGCCATCAGAGTAGGCAATGCCAGTGGAAGCTGTACTTTGAACAGCTTTTGCGCTGATGTTGAACCAAATGCGTCAGAGGCTTCAATCAGCTCACCCGACACCTGCATAATCCCCAAATTCGTCATGCGAATGGTCGGCGGGATGGCAAAGATGACCGAGGCGATGACGCCCGGTACAACACCAAGGCTAAAAAAGGTAACCGCAGGGAGCAAGTACACGAATGCGGGCATTGTCTGCATAAAATCAAGCAAAGGCGTGATTATGCGTGACGCCGATTTGCTGTATGCACACCAGATTCCGATGGGAATCCCGATAATAATGGATATGAGCGCAGACGTGATGACCAGTCCAAGCGTGTTCATCGTTTCGCTCCAATAGCCCAGATTGTCAATCAGCAGGAAGCCGATGACAGTAAACAGCGTAAGCTGAACCCGACCGATCATAAAGGCGATAATCCCGATGATTACGATAAACACCAGCGGGTGTGGAAGCATAAACAGGCCTGAGAAAAAGCCTACTACCGCTTCAATAACGGAAGAAATAACATTAAATAATCCTGCCAGATGAATACCCATCCAGTCTACAATGGATTGAATCCACTCAGCGATTGGCAGTTTCGGTATCATGGGCATTCACCTCCTTTGTAGTGGGTACATCTCCACTAAGTGCGCCTAGTAAAGCTCCACGGACGATAACACCCAGCAGCTTTTGCTTATCATCGACGACAGCCAGCGGCACCTTGGACGAGCTTGTAATTTCAAACAAATCGTTAATGACGGTATCGGCAGCAACCTGCGGCCCGTCTGTCATCAAAATATCTTCAATCTTCAAATTGTTGCGCAGTGCATGAACAGCATCCTCGGCGTTAATAACACCTAGGAGCTTTTTGGCACGGTCAATGACGAACAGGTTGGAAATCCCGCGTTCCCGCATCAATTCCAGAGCAACGCGTGGACCACGATCCATAGTAATTGTTTCTGGACGAAGCATGACATGGGCGGCCGTCAATACTTTGGACAGATCCACATCCTCGACGAAGCGCGCTACATATGAGTTAGCCGGTTGGATCATGATTTCTTCCGGTGTACCGATTTGTACAACCGACCCGTCCCGCATCAATGCAATCCGGTCTCCGATCCGCAGCGCTTCATCCAGATCATGGGTGATAAAAACAATGGTTTTCTTCATTTTATCTTGAAGCTCCAGCAACTCATCCTGCATGTCGCGGCGAATGAGAGGGTCCAATGCGCTGAACGCTTCATCCATCAGGAGCACTTCAGGGTCGTTAGCCAGTGCTCGTGCCAGACCGACACGCTGCTGCATACCGCCACTCAGTTCATCGGGCATTTTATCGCCCCAATTTTTAAGACCCACCAGTTCCAGCGCTTGCTGTGCCTTTTCCTGGCGCAACGCTTTTTCTACCTTTTGAATTTCAAGGCCGTATTCTACATTTTCCAATACAGTCCGATGTGGAAACAATGCGAATTTTTGAAAAACCATACTGATGGTTTTACGGCGAACTTCGCGGAGTTGTTCTTTGTTCATCTTACGGAGATCCTTGCCGTGGACAAGTATTTCACCTGAGGTAGGCTCAATCAAGCGATTTAGCATTCGCACCAAGGTGGACTTGCCACTGCCTGATAGACCCATAATCACGAAAATTTCACCTTGCTTAATTTCCATGTTGGCTCTATTGACACCAACAGTAATTTGTTTCTCTTTGGCCAGCCTTTCCTTGCCCCAGCCTTGCTCCAGGAGCGGAACACCTTGCTCTGCGTGAGGACCAAAGAGTTTGCTGACATTTTTAACTTCCAAAATCGTCATACATACACCTCTTCTTTCTATACTTTGCTTGGTATTAACCCCGTGTTGCATGATGGATTGGGTATAAAAAATCATAATTCCGGGCATCCTGAACGGTTAATGACAAAATAAATTGTAACAGAAGCCTTGCTTACTTTTCAAACGAAAAAACTGTTTATAAAGATCGTACAGAAAAAACTGTACAAAATTTACTCCGAAATGCTCCTTCGTTCTTTAGAATGCTCAAACATTCGGAACTTTACAACCGATAATGCTTTTTTTAAAATAGACAATGAAATATAACCATAAGAAAAAGATTTATAAATATCCATAATATTGAAAATAAACTATCATTAGCAATTTTGCGAATTGTGATTTTGAACGACCACGGGTAATTCGTTCATACTAAGTTATGCAAAATGCTCTAAAATTAGGAGGTTGCAAGCATGAGCTTGTACCAGTTAGGTGATGAGCAGCAGGCTTCGCTGCAAAAAATTCGCAAACGTGTCATAGAAGCTATAGGTAAAAACATGGACTTGTATGGGATCACTCTTTCTGCGGGGCATTTGTACGGTTTGCTGTTTTTTGCGGATAAACCGATGACGCTGGACGAGATGGGCCGTGAAATGGAAATGAGTAAAACCAGCATGAGTACGGGCGTCCGGACGCTGTTGGATTTGAAAATGGTGAACAAGGTGTGGAGCAAAGGCTCGCGCAAGGACTTGTATGAAGTCGAATATGATTGGCATCAAACATTCACTGACTTCTTCGCTATTAAATGGAGAAAAGCGGTGGAAACGAATCTGCTGGTGCTGCGTAAAGCCATTGATGAGCTGAACAGGCTGATAGAGCAGGGTGGAGAATATGATGAATTTAAGGCGATTCTCCAGCAAGACCGTCTGAAAATGAAGCAGGCCGTAGCCTATTATAAGTGGTTAGACCGATTAATTGACTCTTTGGAGAGTGAAGAAATTTACAAGCTGATTCCAAAGGAAGAAGTACAAGATTAATTGCCTATGTCCTATCCTGTCTACAACATGCCGGAGCGCCAAAAGCGCTTCCGGTGTTTTTTTGTGTTTCACTTAATAGAGGATGGATTGGCTTCACTCGATTTTTGGTTTGTCCCAGTGCACAAGGTATAATAGAACTATGTAACGATTGATATTATGCCGTTTGTGTTGAACATACGAGATAAAGGGGGGTTGATGATGGAAAGTATTACAGTACATACCCGTCTAGGTCAGTTGCGTGGGGAGTCGGGGGACGGATATCATGCATGGAAAGGTGTCCCATATGCCCAGCCTCCTGTTGGAGAACTGCGTTTTCACGCACCTCAGCCTTTGAAGCCTTGGGAGGGTGTGCGGGCTGCGACGAGGTTTGGGCCGATCTGTCCGCAACCTATGCCATCAGCAGACAGTATGACCGGGAATCTGGCAGAACCGCCTGAGCAGTCGGAGGATTGCTTGTACCTGAACGTGTGGACACCGGCTTCAGAGGCTCCTGTGGAGGGACGTCCAGTGATGGTGTGGATTCACGGGGGAGCCTTCGTCACCGGGTCTGGAATCATTCCTTTATATGATGGGGCGCGAATGGCGCAAAAGGGTGATATTGTCGTTGTTACGATCAATTATCGGCTGGGACCGTTCGGATTTTTGCATCTGACTCCACGTGGAGATGGTCTGACTTCTAATGCGGGGCTGCTGGACCAAATTGCCGCACTGGAATGGATCAGGGACCACATCGCTGTCTTTGGCGGTAACCCGGGCGAGGTGACGGTGTTCGGTGAATCGTCGGGTGCGATGAGTATTGCCGCTTTATTGGCGATGCCGGCTGCTGAAGGCTTGTTCCAGCGCGCGATCTTGCAGAGCGGTGCTTCGCAGGTGCTGCCGACTCCGCAGGCAG